>CANHWU010000093.1 GCA_947464415.1 Flavobacteriales bacterium | reverse complement strand
GAACCAGAAGTTACTCATTGAGTTCACCCTGGTAGGTTTTAAAAAGCAAACGTTATCCTATACCATTCAACCCTCCAATAATTTTCCCATCGAAAAAGATCTGGGAAACATTCAATTGATTTCCGCGGAAATGAAAGAATTAGTCATCACCGATGACGAGAATGGTTTTAGAAAAGAATTTGACAAAAGCATTTATGATGTTGAAAAAAACGCCATCAATTCAGGGGGAACTGCAGAAGATGTGCTTCGCAACATTCCGGTGGTTCAGGTAGATCAGGATGGAAATGTAAGTGTCCGCAATACGGCGCCTCAGATTTTTGTGGATGGAAGACCCACCACGCTCACCATCGATCAAATCCCTGCTGATGCCATTCAAAAAGTAGAGGTGATCACCAATCCATCCGCCAAGTATGACGCCTCAGGCGGAGGTGGAGGAATCATCAATATTGTGATGAAAAAAAATCGTGGCAAAGGGTATAACGGCAGTATCCGGAGCGGAATCACCTCTGTGCCTCCGGAGTATATGAACCAATTTAACAACCCTTATCGATTCAACGGCGGAGTAGATTTTAACGTAAGAGAAGGCAAGTTCAATTTTTTTGCCAATGCCAATATCAACCAACGCAGAAGCATTGGTAACGGGATTACCCAAAGGGATGACCTTGGCCTATTGCCGTTGACCTCCAATCAAAATCAAATCACCGTCAACAATGGCTATTTTGCCCGTGGCAACATCGGCGTGGATTTTTTAATGGACAACAGAAACACATTGACCATTTCGCAAAGCGTGAATCAAGGCGCTTTCCAACCAAGCGACTCCTTAGACGTTGTAGTAGATACCCTGAACAATATTTTATCCCCACAAGGACATTACTATCGAAGAAGCGATACAGAAAGAACTTTCCAAAATATGGGAACCAGTGCACTTTACAAACACTTGTTTGCTAAGGAGGGGACAGAATTCACTGCCGACTTCAATTACAATGCTATCCGAAGCAAATACAATGGAGATTATAAGAATGTATATGATGATAGAGATGCCTCCATTTGGCAACAGCTCGGCGGTGTGCGGCAGCAAGTGTTTACTTTTCAAATGGACTTTATTTCCAAAATCAATGACAAAGTAAAGTTTGAAGCCGGTCGTCGATTTTCATTGAGAAAATATACCAGTCAATATGACAACCTTCGCTTCGATCCTGTCTTCAATGAATACTTCGTCAATGAGGCACTCAAAGTAGATTACGAATACCAAGAACAGATAGAAGCGCTCTACTCTACCCTTTCTATCAATGGAGAGAAATGGAAATACCAAGTGGGCCTCAGAGCGGAAAGCAGCTTTTACACTGGCACTTTGAAAAAGACCAATCAAAGTTTCAGAATTGACTACCCCATCAGCTTGTTTCCATCCGTATACATTACACGAGTGCTCGATGAAAGTCAGGACATTCAATTATCTGTAAATCGACGCATCAATCGCCCGAGTTTTATGCAGCTCTCCCCTTTCACAGATTATAGTGACTCTTTGAATGTCAGTCGCGGAAATCCGAATCTAAAACCTGAATTTACCCACAGTGCTGAGTTGTCTTATCTCAAGAATTTTAGTCGTCAACACACCCTAGTAGCAAGTGCCTATGCCCGCTACACCACCAATGTCACCATCAAACAACAAATCACTGAATTCAGCCCTGTATTGAGTGATACCGTGATTGTCAACACCTCTCTCAATGCCTTTTACGGATGGGCATCGGGGATTGAGGTAGTGTCCAGAAATAGTCTAGGCAAATGGTTGGATATTACCACCACCGTCAATGTGTATAACAGTACCATTGATGGATCTAATATCAGCCCAGAACTGACCAACTCCATCAATAGTTTTTGGGTGAAGATGAATTATTCCTTCAAACTTCCCAAAAATATTGTACTACAATTCAATGGCGATTACGCCAGCAAGAAAGCCTTGGATGTTGGCAGTAGTGAAAGAGGTGGAGGTATGGGCGGAGGAGGCGGAGGCTTCGGCGGAGGCGGAATGCACGGCGGACCGGTCAATACCGTTCAAGGCTTTATTCGTCCCAATTACGGATTGGATATCAGCATCAAAAAAGATTTTTTCAAAGATCGTTCGCTAACGGTTTCTTTATCCGCGCAAGACGTTTTACACACCCGTGTTACCAGTATTTACAGCGCCTCTCCTTATTTTATTCAAGACGCTCAGCGTTACAGAGACTGGCAAGTATGGCGTTTCAATGTCAATTGGAAATTTGGAAAGGTAGATTCGTCTTTGTTCAAACGAAAAAATAATAAGATGAATGCTGAGGGAATGGAAGGCTAAATGACGATGTATTTCCCCATCACAGACTTCAATTGCTCTTTCACAATGGGCTTCGTTACAAAGTCATTCATGCCCACTGCCAGACATTTCTCTCTCTCATCGCCCACCGCATTGGCTGTGCAAGCGATAATAGGGAGACTCAATTGCAGTTCTTTCCTGATTATCTCAGTAGTTTGACGGCCATCCATTCCTGCCATTTGAATATCCATTAATATAAGCAACGGAACCTCACCCTTCAGTGACTCAAGAGCCTCGGCCCCACTTCTAGCCACTAGTATCTCCCAAGATGGATTGATTTGAGAAACCAACACCCTTGTCAAAATGAGATTCAATTCATTATCTTCAACGATCAAAATAGCATTACCCGCCTTTCCACTATGCTCTGTTGCAGGAGTATCCAATTGTGCTACCTCTAAGGTTTTTGAAACTTGAGATGCATCCAGAATCTCTAATATGGCCAACTCCATTTCGCTTGGTAAGACAGGCAATAAGAGGGGCTTAACAAAAGTAAACTCTTGACATTGCTGATAATAATCATTGCCTTCATGATGGTTATACAGCAAGATGGGAACCGCACTCAATCCAGGAAAATCAGAAGTTCGCAATTGTCTTACCAAGGATAAGCCCAAATCACCCTTATCCTCCTCTTTCAAAATGATCACCTCTAGCGGAGGGATTGCAGCACTGTTCAACACCAAATCAGAGGGTGAATGAAAGACATGTAATTGTATGTTTAATAAGATTTCTAACTGCGACACCGCCTTTAAAAAATCTGGACAAGATGAAACTACCGCGATATGCTTACCCCATGACGAAGTCTGTTCAGGTCGTACTCTTGTTCCATCTGTCGAGGTAGATAATGTGAAATAGAATTCACTTCCAATGCCCAATTGACTATTTAAATGAAGTTGACTATTCATCATACCCAACAAATGATTGGAAATGACCAAACCTAGCCCCGACCCACCATACTTTTTGGTAGTAGACGTATCTAATTGCCCAAAAGCGGTAAATAAAAATTGCTGATCAGATTCAGCAATCCCGATGCCGGTGTCTAATACACTAAAATGAATGGTGATTTGATCTCCTTCCTCTTGGAGCACATTCAATGCAAGTACTACTTGACCTCGATCTGTAAACTTCACTGCATTGGCCAACAAATTCACGAGTACTTGCTTAAGGCGCACAGGATCACTTACAATGTTTCGAGGCAATTCGGGGGAAATCTTCATCCATATTTGAATGCCTTTCCTCAAAGCCATGGGCCTAACCAATACCATTGCATTTTCTACCAATCGCCAAATGTCAATAGACTCCAAATTGAGCTTCATTTTCCCCGCCTCAATTTTCGAAAAATCTAAAATCTGATTAAGCAAATCCATCAAAGACTTGGCAGACTCGTTGAGATTCTGTACATACTGTTGCTGAATGGTATCCATATGCGTTTCTGCCAACAGTTGACCAAATCCTATAACCCCATTCAGAGGAGTTCTAAGTTCATGCGACATATTGGCTAAAAAATCGGACTTTGCCTTGCTCGCCGCATTGGCTCGTTCTGCCAACTCCTCCGCTTGTTTTGTTTTTAAAGACAACTCATGTTGTTGAATATCTCGTCTGATGACAGAGCCAATATTATCCGCTAATATTCGTAATAATTGACGAGATTCTTCTGTCCATTCAATCCAATCCTCTACGGCATCAAATCCAATGAATCCATACAAAACAGCACTTTCACGCACCGGAATCACGAGTAGCGATTTTATTCCTTGCGGCTCCAAAATCTCTCGCTCCGGAGCCCATGACGGATCAAGATGATCGAGATCGTCAATATAAATTTCGTTACCCTTCTCAATTTCCTGCATCCAATTGGGAAACAAATCAATCGATAAATCCTGAAGGAACTCCTTTTGAGGTTCCACACCCACCTTGCACCATTCATTTGTATTGGAAGCCAGCTCCCTAGTAGGATTAAAGTGGAAATAATAAGATCGATCCACACCAGCAAATTCACCAATCTTTGCCAAAACCTCATCCAAACACGAACTAAAATTTCCTGCATCGGATTGAATGATCATCGATGTACAATCCACTAACAATCGATTGAAGGCTTGGTAATAACGGATATCATTATTTGAGTATTTTTCCATTGATCCTTGAAATTTTCAACGAAGATAGGGACGGATCAAACATCATTTAACAACTCGAAGAAGTTCGTTCTTTTTCGAATTTAACATCGAAAGCACCCTTTACTCTCCGATAATCACTACAGATATGAACAAAAACGAAAGGTTACCCCGTTACATATCAATAATTTGCATGGTTATTAACAATATTGAAGTTTATGTTATGTGCAAAACTTGAACTCGTAAACAAGAACGCTACCTTCGCAAAAAAGGTAACTTTGCTCAAAGCGTGAAACTCACGTGAAACAAAATATTTCGAGAGAAAGCATGGGTAAAATCATCACCGTAGCCAATCAAAAAGGCGGCGTGGGCAAAACCACTTCTGCCATCAACCTTGCCGCCTGCTTTGGCGTGCTGGAATACAAAACCTTATTGGTGGATGCCGATCCACAAGCCAACGCCACCAGCGGTGTAGGCATCGATCCGAAAAATGTCAAAACCAGCATCTATGAATGCTTGGTCAATGACATTCATCCCAAAGAAATCATCATTGAAACAGAAAATCCTAACTTGGATCTCATCCCTGCGCACATCGATTTGGTGGGTGCCGAAATTGAATTGATCCAAATGCCCAATCGTGAATACATGATGAAGCAGGCGCTGGCCAAAGTAAAGGATGAATATGATTTTATCATCATCGATTGCTCTCCCTCTTTGGGATTGGTTACCGTCAACGCCCTTACCGCTTCAGATAGCGTGATTATCCCCGTGCAATGTGAGTACTTCGCCTTGGAAGGATTGGGGAAATTGCTCAACACCATCAAAATTGTACAACAAAAACTGAACATAGAATTGACCATTGAGGGCATCTTGTTGACGATGTACGACACGCGCTTGCGCCTTAGCAATCAAGTGTTGGAAGAGGTGAAAATGCACTTCCAAGAAATTGTTTTTGATACCGTGATCCACCGCAATACCACCTTGGGTGAGGCACCCAGCTTTGGGCAAACCATCATCATGCATGATGCAAGCTGCAAAGGATCCATCAATTATTTGAACTTGGCCAGAGAAATTCTTCAAAAGAATGATCTCACCAAAATGAAAGGAGAAGATAAATACATAGACGTTGATAATGGCTAAGAAACAAGCATTAGGTCGCGGATTGAGCGCATTGCTCGAAAACGCTGGCAATTTGGTGAAGGAGAAAAATGAGAACGCAACCGTTGTTGAAAGTCCCGCTGTCGAAACCTCAATTGAAAGTCCGATTGGACATATTGCGGGAGACATCTCTTTGGTTCCCGTCTCTTTGATAGAAGCCAACCCCTTTCAACCTCGACAAGATTTCACTCCCGATGCGTTGATTGAGCTGGCACAAAGCATCAAGGAATTGGGATTGATCCAACCCATTACCGTTAGAAGAATCAGCGCTAAGAAATACCAAATCATCAGCGGAGAACGCCGCTTCCGTGCCAGCCAGATGGCGGGATTGGAAGAGGTGCCCGTGTATGTGCGTGCTGCCGATGACCAGGGCATGTTGGAAATGGCGTTGGTGGAGAACATCCAGCGCGAAAATCTGAATGCCATAGAGGTAGCCATCAGCTTCAAACGATTGATGGAAGAGTGCAACATGAATACAGAAGCACTCGCAGAACGCGTGGGGAAAGACAGAACTACGGTTACCAACTATGTCCGTTTGCTCAAACTCCCGCCAGAAATTCAAATGGGCATCATTGAGAAACGTATCAGCATGGGACATGCTCGCGCACTCATCAATATCCCCGAGTCGAAACAGCTCAAAATCTACCAGACCATCATTGAGAAAGACCTCAGCGTGCGAAAAGTAGAAGAATTGGCCAAAGAAGATGATGTACCCCAACTCTTCCGTCCCGCTAAAGTGATCTTGCCTCTGGAATTCCAAAAAATGCAAGCAGAACTTCGCCTGAAATATGGCAAGCGCGCCAAACTCACCCGCAGTGATGCAGGAGTGGGAAAATTGGAAATTCCCTTTAACAATGACGATGATTTGCAAAGAGTCATCGATTTATTGGGACTGTGAAAAGGATAAGTCTGTTGTGGCTGCTTTTGGTTTCGCTCCATTCAGTAGCGCAATGGTCCACATCCTCTCCTATTCCCTATTTTCCTTCTGACTCAGCTTCCCAATGGCAGCAACGTTGGCATGCTCCACACAGCGCCTTAAAAGCCACCGTACTCGCATTGACCTTACCGGGTGCAGGACAAGCCTATAATCACAAATATTGGAAGATGCCCATCGTCTATGCTGGATTGGGCACCTGCGTCTATTTCATAGCTCGAAATACCCGAGAGTACCGTTATTACAAAAATGAATACATCAAAGCGGCCGACACTGACCCCAATACGATCTCTGAATACAGCGCTGCACAACTCCAACCCGTTATGGAAACTTACCGCCGTTGGATGGACATCAGTTACTTCAGCTTGATCGGTGTATATGCCTTGCAAGCTTTGGATGCCAACGTAGATGCGCATTTGTTCAAATTTGATATCTCCAAAGACCTCAGTTTTTATTGGACTCCCCTCCCCGCTTTTTCACAACCCACAAAAGGCCTTACCTTTGGGCTGCAATTCTGATCAAATGAAAGTAGCCTTATTGGGATATGGAAAAATGGGAAAGGTTATTGAACCCATTTTATTAGAACGCGGACATGATGTTGTCCTAAAAGCCAATTCCATCCAACCCGCTTCAGTCGAGAATATCAAGGGCTGTGATGTGGCCATAGAAATCAGCCAACCTCATCTCGCCCTGCAGCATATACAAATGTGCGTGGAAGCGCAGGTTCCCATCGTAGTGGGAACCACTGGTTGGTACGACGAGTTAGAAAAAGTGAAAGACTTAGTTACCCAACAGCAACAAAAACTTTTGTATGCTACCAATTTCTCTATTGGCGTGCAGCTCACCTTTCAACTCAATAAAATATTGGCAAAATGGATGAATGCACTGCCTCAATATCATCCGGAAATTGAAGAAATCCACCATACCGCCAAATTGGATGCGCCCAGTGGAACAGGCATCACCTTGGCAGAGGGTATATTGGAAAACTTGGACAGAAAAAATCAGTGGGTAAACCACTCATCATCCAGTGAAAATGAATTACCATTAACATCCGTTAGGACAGAAAATGTACCCGGTACGCACACCGTGACGTATGTTAGCCCCGTGGATTCCATCACCCTACAACATATGGCCCATAACCGACAAGGATTTGCTTTGGGAGCGGTGTTAGCGGCAGAATGGCTTCCAAACCAACCAGAGGGAATGTACACTATGCAAGACTTTTTAAAATTTGAAATATGACCCACTTCGGAATACCTGAATTTCTTTTCATCATTTTGATCTTGATTTACTGCGCAACGCTGCCTAAAATTTTAGCGCGTGGAGGACAAGATAGTTGGATGTCTTATGTACCCGTTTTGCAGTTTATTCCCTTGATCAAAGTAATCCAACGTCCCTGGTATTGGGTGCTGTTACTGTTAGTGCCTGGAGTAAACTTCATCATGCTCGTCATTGTCAATGTCGAATTGGGCATTGTTTTCAACCAGCGATCCACTAAACAGCAATGGATCATGGGCGCATTGCCATGGTATGGATTGATTCAGTTGGCTTTCCAAAACACAACAGCTCCCTATGTAGGAGCGCGGGATTGGAGCAAAACCAAAAAGTCCTTTGCTCGTGATTGGAGCGAGGCGATATTGTTTGCCGTGGTAGCAGCTACGGTGATTCGTTCTTTTTTCCTCGAAGCATTCACCATTCCCACTCCGTCTATGGAGAAGAGCATGTTGGTAGGAGATTACTTGTTTGTCTCCAAATTTTCTTACGGAACAAAATTGCCCCAAACCCCCATGTCGATTCCGTTTTTGCACAATGCATTACCGGGATCTTCCATGATGAATAGCTATGTGGATTGGTTTTCTCTCCCCTACATGCGCCTTCCTGGCTTGGGCAGTGTGGACAGATTTGATCCCGTGGTATTCAACTTCCCTCATGGCGACACCATTTTAGTGGATCCCTATTATGCCGGACATGACTACTACGGCATCTTATTGCAAGAAGCCATTGTAATGGCCAGCTTGGAATCTAAAAACAACCAGGACACATTGAATGGTTTGGAGAAATACAAAATGAATCCCGAAAAATATCGAGCCATTGCCCGAAAGAATTTCAACGAGAAGAAGGTCTGTGTTTCCTGCGGCTACGGCAAAGGCAATGGACGCCCTTTTCCCATTGGAGGTACGCGTTTCCGTCCCATGGATAAGAAAGAAAACTACATCAAGCGCTGTATTGGTTTACCCGGCGAGACCATACAAATTGAACACCGCCAAGTCATGATCAATGGAGCGGCGATTGAAAACCCCGAGGGATTGATGTTCAATTATCAATTTGAATTGATCAATCCTGCCATGAAAAAGCGCATTGAAGACAAGTACACCATTAACAACGGTGATTTGCGCGCCATACCGGATACAGCAGGGCAGATCACCAACTGGTTTGAATGTCCCCTTACCTATGCGGATTATCAAGATTTGAAAAACTCAGGAGATGTCAAATGGATAGAGGCCCAAGACGAAATGAAACCCGATATGCCCGGCGTCTTATTTCCGAATAGTATGGACGAAGCATTTGCCAATTGGACCGTAGATAACTATGGTCCTCTGACGATTCCTGCTAAAGGTATGACCATCACCCTCAATCACAACCAATTTGAAATATACAAGCGTGTGATCGATGTGTATGAAAATCACAGCATCGAAGAAAAGGATGGGCAATTCTTCATCGATGGCGTGGCACAAACGCAATACACTTTTGAAAGTGATTATTATTGGATGATGGGAGACAATCGACATCACAGCGCCGATAGCCGATTTTGGGGATTTGTTCCAGAAAACCACGTTGTAGGAAAAGCGGTATTTACTTGGTTCTCCAAAGGCAATCCCGAATACCATAAAAACACCAAAATCAGATGGAATCGCATGTTCCGATTGGTGGATTAAAGCACATCGGATTACCCGGTTTTATCTTCCCTTCCGTTCATTATTGTTTGCTGATACAGCAATGCAACTGCACTATTGACTTAGGCGCCCATTATGTCAAGCAAAGTGAACGCAATCACTTTTGGATTTTAGGCGCCAACGGTTCACAAAAAATCACACGTCCCATGTATAGCAAAAATGTGGTTCCCTCTGCCACAGGAGCCATACGACTCAGTCCTGGTAGCTGGTATAAAAATCAAATAACCGCCATCCAATCTGCCTATGGAAAAAGTGCTTTTTATTTTTACTTCAAAGAGGAGTTGAATGAATTGATGCGACAATGGCCAGAGGCAACATTAGGCGGCGCCATTGAAAAAAGTTATTTGTTTTTGCAAAAACACCTTCACCTTCCCGAGGCGCACATCGTGCACACATTTTCACAAGAAAATTTTGACCACGACTGGAGAATGAAAAAACAGCTCCCCACTTCAATCACCCCGGTTAAGCCCTATCATCAAGTCTTTCAGGATCGTTTTGACTTTCAATACAACCTGAGTGCCTTGGATTTGTTATTCAATTTAGGTCCAGAGGCCCGACACTATTTACATCAGCATTCGTTACTTACGCTTGACCTTGCGGACCTCCAAAGTTCATAGGGAGGATGGGATCATTGCCCAAAGTCTCTTGAATCTTACCGTGCTGAGCTTCGTACTTTTGGATATTATCCGCCAATGCCCTTTGCAAACGCTTGGCATGTTGGAGATCGGAAGAG
>CANHWU010000092.1 GCA_947464415.1 Flavobacteriales bacterium | reverse complement strand
GTATTTACCACAGGATCAAAGGAAAGTATGTACAACTTTATTTGGACGAATTTTGCTTTAAACTGAATCGGCGTGATGCCGCTGAGGGATTGTTTCAACAAGCCACCATGGCGGTATCTCAATCGTTCTGGTAAGATTGCGGGGATTCGATAATTTACTCTAATCCCTGGTCGATGCGGTATTCATTTCCCATTACACTCAAAACAAACCCTTCCTTTCTAACAAACTTCTCCACCTCCCAACTTGTGCGCACTGCTCATCATCACCTGTGCAAAAAACGATTGAACCGTGTTCATGGAGAGGCTGCTGATAAATATCAGACTCAATTGAACTCGTTTGACATTTTAATGACAATAATTCGCCGTTTCTGAAACACCTTTGTGCCGTGAAGAAGGTTCAGGTGATCAGTATACAGCATCAACAATTTCCCCTAGAAACGATAGGGAAATTTCATTTGGACAGTGCATCCTTGAAATCAGCCTTATTAGAAGCAAAAGAGGTTTCCAACTGTGATGAAATCATGTATATCAATACCTGCAATCGTGTTGAATGGATTTTCACTCTGGATCACTTCGTTTGTCATGGATTGACAGCTAAAATCATTTCCATTTTCTGTAACACCCAGGAAGAGGAATTTATTAAAACAGTAGCGAAAAGCTGTGTGCGACTTAGCGGTGAGGAGGCTGTTTTACATTGCATAAAAACTGCAGGAAGTATTAATTCTGCGGTTATTGGTGAACATGAAATTCTCGGTCAAATGAGGGCCAGTTACGAATTATCTGTAAAATATGATTTGGCAAAAGATGGATTGCGCATTCTGATGAAGCAATGCGTTAAAACATCGAAACAAATTTTTACTGAAACTGATCTGAGGAGAAAACCTGTTTCCATCGTTTCAATTGCATGGAAAGCATTTCAAAACAAGTTCAATCAAAAGGACATTCATATCGGACTCATAGGGGCTGGACAAATTATTACCAATTTCGCGAAATTTTTAAAAGAGGAAGATTACTCAAATATTCATGTTTTTAATCGATCATTGATCCGAGCTCAACAGATTGCCCAAGGTTTCGAAAAGGGAACTGCCCACACCTTGGAAGCATTACGTATAACCCCAGTCGAAATAGATGCATGGATTGTTTGTACTGGTTCCACAGATTTTTTGCTCTTCCCAGAGCAGATTACTCCATCCAAAAAAAGGGTATTTGTAATGGACCTAGCGTTGCCCCAAAACGTTCATCCAACGGTGGCTTTGTTAAAAAACGTAGAATCTTTTGACATGAGAGACATTCAAGCCATCACCTCTGAAAATATCGCTTTTCGTAACTTGGCTCTTGAGCAATGCGAACCTATTGTGATGAAGGGATTGGAAGAATATAAAATTCTTGAACAAGAAAGAAAAGTAGAATTGGCTATGCAAAGCATTCCCGCTACGATCAAAGAAATAAAAAAAACTGCCTTGGGGAGTGTTTTTCTAAAGGAGTTTGAAGGTTTAGATGAACATTCAAAAGAGGTGATTGAAAATATTCTGGATTATATGGAGAAGAAATATATTTCGGTCCCAATGAAAATGGCCAAAGCAGTATTATTGGACTTACCTCAAAAAAACTGATTTGGAGAAGCCTGTTATCATAGGAACTAGGGGAAGCGAATTGGCTCTCTGGCAAGCTCATTTCACTCAAAGCTTACTCGCCAATAGCGGAGTGACTGCTGAATTAAAAATCATTCAGACCAAGGGTGATCAAATACAAAATCTAAGTTTTGACAAAATCGAAGGAAAGGGATTTTTTACCAAAGAAATAGAGTTGGCTTTGGAATTGGGTGAAATTGATATCGCAGTGCATTCCCATAAAGATGTAGAAACGCAAGATCATCCCTCTTTACTCATCTCCGCTGTCAGCGAAAGAGAAGATCCCCGTGATGTTCTGATTCTAAAAAGAGAGAAAATCTCCACGCATTTGCCTCTACATCTTGATGAAGGCGCTCTAATTGGAACCTCTTCCGTTCGAAGAAAAACCCAACTTCAGAATATTCAACCCACCATACAATTCATTGATATCAGAGGAAATGTCCCCACAAGAATTCAAAAGCTAAAGAGCGGTAATTTGGATGGAATCATCCTAGCAGCGGCAGGATTGAAGCGATTAAACATTGATCTTTCCGAATTTCATGTACAATATCTCGACCCACACTCTTTCGTCCCGGCTCCAGCTCAAGGCGCGTTGGCTTGGCAATGCAGAAAATCAGATCAGGATATTCAAAAAATACTGGGTAAAATCAATAATGAAGAGGTAGCCAATCGAATCTTTATAGAACGAAGTGTATTACAAAAAATGAATGGTGGTTGTCAATTACCTCTTGGCGTTTTTTGCGAGAAAAAAGATGGTGACTTCCATGTCTCCGTCGCCTATTCAAGGAATATTGATTCCCCTCATTTAAAATTCCAAATAAATCATCAAGATCCCAATCTGCTGATAGACCGTTGTCTGCAAAAAATAATACAATGGCAAACATTTTCATCAGCAGAGAACTGAATCAATGCATTTGGTTAAAAGATGAATTGTCAATGTTACATCACTCATTGACTTGCCAAAGTTGCATTCAAACACAACCCGTTAATTTTAATTTGGTGTCTAATTATGATTGGATATTCTTCTCATCTTCTCAGGGAGTTCAACACTTTTTTTCACAAAACAAAAACCACCCTCGAGCCAAATTAGCGGCTATGGGAGAAGGGACGGCAAAAGCTCTTTCGCCATTTGGAACTCCCTCATTTATTGGGAAATCGACTACTCCAGCCAAAGTAGCAGAAGAATTTAATCATTATTTAAAAAAAGAAGAGGTTGTACTTTTTCCAGTTGGGAAAAAGAGCTTAAAAAGCATTCCACAAATACTTTCGTCCGTTAAAAAAGAAATCATTACCGTGTATGATACCATAGAGATAAAAAACATCATTCCAGAGCATCATATATATATCTTTTCATCCCCCAGCAATTTCAATTCCTTCATCAAAAACAATAGCATCCCCGCTACAAGCAAAATCATCTCTTTTGGACCTTCAACATCTGCTTCGATCCAACTGCTTGGACTGAAAGTGAATGTTGAAATTTCTGAGGCCTCTCCAAAAAATATACTGAATGCAATAATTTCAATTCTCGAGAGTTCAATGAACTCAATGTAAATTAGCAAAATGAAATCCGTTGGGGTCATAATTATCAGTTTATTCTTTTCTAGTTTTTCTTGGTCGCAAAGTGACGTTGCTCCAAAATATGTGAATGAATTTCTCAATATTGGTGCAGGGGCGAGAGGCTACGCAATGGCCGGTGCCATTACTTCCAGCACTGGCGATGCTTATTCCGGATATTGGAACCCTGCAGGCCTTGCTCGGATTCAACAGAGTCATGCTATCGGAATCATGCACGCTGAATATTTCGCTGGAATCGCCAAATTTGATTTCGGTAGCTACATCAGAAAAATAGACGAATCCCGCAATCTGGGATTTTCCGTAATACGATTTGGTGTGGACAATATACCCAACACCATTGATCTATATGACCCCTCAGGAAATGTGGACTACAGCAGAATCTCTTACTTTTCTGCTGCAGATTATGCATTTATATTAAGCTATGCACAAAGTGGATTGCCCCAATTATTACAATCTATGGGCAAAGAAGAAAATCCAAAATGGCAACATCAATGGGGTGCCAATGCCAAAATTATTTATCGACAAATAGGCGATTTTGCGAAAGGTTTTGGATTTGGACTAGATGGCGGTTGGCAGGCACAATGCAAACATTGGCAATTAGGATTCGTGATGAAGGATATCACAACCACCTTTAATGCTTGGAGCTATACCTTGGATAAAAAAACCATCGATGTATTCAATCAAACAGGAAATGAAATTCCTACCAATCATGTAGAGCTAGCATTACCACGCCTGATATTGGGGGGGGGCAGAACATTTTATTGGAAAAAATACTCATTGCTCGCCGAAGCTAATATGATCATCACTACAGATGGACAACGAAACACATTGATTTCAGGCCGTCCATTCAGCGGTGATCCCGCGCTTGGCATTGAGTTTGGATATCAAAATTGGTTGTTTTTAAGAGGTGGTTTCGGAAATTTCCAAAGAACCACCAACTTCATTGGAGATCAGATTACTTTTCAACCCAATATAGGATTAGGAATTCAATTCAAAGGATTTCAGTTGGACTATGCACTTACAGATATTGGCAATCAATCCGACGTACTATACACCAATATGTTCTCATTGTCTTACGCGGGAGTATTTAGAAAAAAGCCCGTCCAATAACAAACCCAACAAGGCAAAAGAAAGCACTAAATGAAGGGGTTGTGCAAAAGCAGGAAAATCGAAATAATTGAGCAATACCCCTACCAATACCTCAGCCACCACCACACCCATCAAGCTCACAGCCACTGCATTTTGCTTCACTTTTAAAAGCAAATTCGCCATCCAAAAAAGATATATCACCAATAACCATGAAAAGGTCCGATGTACATAAAAAATGATTTTCCCAGAAGACATTAAAATCTGATCTATCCATTGATGACGCTCCCATCCATTTTTAATGACCTGATCAACTTCCTCTCGCAGCTGAGTTCCTAAAATCACTTGGGCTATAACCAGCACTATGCCAATAAACCACCATTTTCTATCTATACTCTCTTTTGGAATAATCTCATTATGGGAACTCACCCTAGCCATCATCAATGCGGCAACAATTCCTATGGATCCCAACATATGCAGGGTTACTTTTCCATTCGATAATTCACCATCCACTACTAACTTACCCAACCACGCTTCATACAACATAAATACGAGTGTCAATCCAGCCCAAAACACCACTTTCCAATTGCTTGTTTTTCTGGCATTCACAATGGAAATCACCAACAATAATAAGACAGGTAGTCCTAAAACACCTGTCAATAAACGATTGATGTATTCAATCCAAGTATGCACAGGATTAAAAATAGCATAATCATGTTTAGGATACTTCTTCCAAATGGTTCTATCTAAATCTTTGTTGTCTTTTGTAACAACCTCCTGTTGGGCCACCCAAAGAGTATCATTCAAAATTACCATTTGACCTTTTAAAAAATGCTTCTCACTTCCTAGAGTTAAAGTTTCCTGGTTTATCGGGGGGATTACATAACCAAAACACTTTGGCCAATCAGGGCAACCCATCCCGCTCCCTGTAACACGTACAACTGAACCTGCAATGACCACCAAATACACACATACCAAAGCAATGGTGGCAATCCTGCGCGTATCCATCCACTTCTTCATGGCTGCACAAATACGTTTCTTTGAGCAGAAACTACTGTGTATTTTCCATCCGCAATGGCATTAACACAGGCCATCATCTTTTGCTCCTCCACCATGGATGGATCAAATTGTACATGTACGATGTTCACCTTTCTCTCTTCAATAAAATCCAGTTGAGTATTCTTCACTCCTGGCATCCTTTTGAGTTCTTGTTGTACCTTTCCTCCACATGCATGCGCACACATCATCCCTTCTATAGCGAGATCGGCCACCACATAGGAAGAATCCGCTTGATGAGTAATCACTTTTACCTCCAATGGTGGTTTTTCTACCTTGGCATTTTCTTGACAAGCAAAAAATACGATGACGGTCATTCCCGCAATAAGCACTTTGATTTTCATATTGGCTAAATTAAATCGAAGTAAGCCAACACAACCTACCTTTGTCAAAAATCATCCGTGAAAAGCCTTTCCCTGTCCACCATATTAACTATTGCCATTCTCGCCTTTATTTGGGGAAGCAGTTTTATACTGATGAAAATCGGGTTAAAAGCGCATGACGGAAGTCCTGTTCTGAGCGGAATTCAGGTGGCTTGCTTACGGATGATGATTGCCGCTTTGGTGTTAAGTCCGTTTGCCTATCAAGGATATAAAAAGATAAAAAAATCGGATGCCCTTTGGTTGTTCGTGGTGGGAATTTGCGGAAGCGGAATTCCTGCATTTCTCTTTGCTATATCTCAGCAATATATAGACAGCGGATTAGCAGGGATTTTGAATGCGCTAACACCCATTTTCACTTTACTCATTGGGCTTGGATTCTTCAATAAAAAAACCCACTCCAAACAACTATTGGGAATGTTTATAGGATTTGTGGGGGCTACTGGAATTATCGCAATGAAAGGAAGTTCTTTTGAAAATGGCGTTTTTTCCTTGCTTATCATACTCGCCACGGTGCTGTACGGTATCAGTGTGAACACTGTTAGCAGCAAATTACAGCATGTTCCCGCTCCTGTCATCAGCTCCATTTCTGTCAGTATCGCCGCTATTCCTTGCAGCCTTATTTTTTTAACAACCCCCTACGAGGTAATCCTTGTCCATCCTGAAGGAGTAAGAAGCTTCTCCGCTATCCTTACTTTAGCCATACTCGGAACTGGATTTGCTAATATCCTTTTCTTTCGCCTAACTCAAAAAAGCGGGGCGGTGTCAGCGGCGAGCGTCACTTATCTCATCCCTCTTGTCGCTGTAGGCTGGGGATGCGTAATGGGGGAATCCATCTCCTTATTTCAAATGCTCTTCGGATTGGTTTTGCTGACAGGTGTTTATTTGACACATCAAAAAAAATCAAGCTGACACCGTTTCAAGCGCAAATAAAATAGAATAATTAAAGGGGAAATCACTTTCCTCTCTCTTTCCATTCCATTTCAAAAAACGATTTTGAATACTTAAAAGACCCAAGCCTGAACCCTCTACTCTATGGCTGTAAATGGACTTCTCCTCCCACCTTACCAACAGTTGACCATCCCTCACTTCTATTGAAGCAACAACTTCACTTTTTGGTGAATGTCGGATCACATTATTAGCCATTTCCATCATCATCAATTGCAAGTCCATTAAAAAATCACGCTTCAGTTCTAGGTCATTTACGAGGAAATTCATTTTCACCTCCCTATTCACATTGGCAAACATCTCCTTTACTATGACAGACAAATAATGAATTTGGTCAACGGTATTCTCCTCATTTTTTGAAAGACTTAAAATGACATTTTTCAACTCTTTGGATATAATCAACAATTCATCACTCACTTCTTGAAATTGGGATAATGACTGATTAGTCGACCTTAACAAACTATCCAATTTAATTCTAGCTCCAAACAACCTTGATCCAATACCATCATGGACGTCCATTGCAATCCTATTGCGCTCAGCCATTGTTCCTTGTAATAACTGCTGACGCCAAGTATTTTCTGATTCCAATAATTTCAGTTGCAGTTTAAGTCGCTCGTTCCTATACGCCTTATACCGATAAAAAATGGCAAAAAATACAACCACCACCTCCATCACTAAACATATCTGCATATTGCTGGGAATTGCGGTGGGAAATAAATACACTCCGGTATACCAACCGTTAATATTCAATACATACTCGATAGAACCGGTCAGCAACAAGGCAATGGCAAAGAAAAAAAGCAGTGATGGCTTATGACCATTTCTATACTCTCTCCATGACCAAAATAAAAAAGTGACAAGAGCTATGGATCCAGAAATCGACAGAACTCGGAATAAAAAAATCTTTCCCCAAACCGTTTCAGCATTGTAACTAAATACAACAATGACAACACAGATCAATGAAAAATAAAAAAGTTGAACACCTCTCACCAACCATCGAATCCTATTACTTAGCAACCCCTCCTTAACAAAAACCACAAACACTTGAAACAAAAGGATGTAAGTAACTCCAGTCGTTATATACCGTGAGATATTCGACAAAAACGGTATCTCCGGGTAAATAAATTGAAAATCCATTCCTTCATAAGAAAGCAATAAAAAGAGATTGGAAAAAGCATACAGTCCATACCACAAATGAACCTTATCCTTCAGTGAAAAGAATAGAAACAAATTCACTGCAATCGTGATGAGAATGATTCCTGTGAAAATTCCAAAAACCCAATACGTCTTAACCTCAAACTTCCGAAAATCATTAGACTTCATTACATCAAAACCACAGAAAAAATTTTCATTTCGCTTATCCAACTCCAAAATCAAAATACCCCTGGACTTAGGATGAATCTTTACCGGAAAAGAAAAATTACAAAAGGGATATGGTCTATTCGCAAAGCAATAATTATCTCCGGTAACCCCTTGCCAAATGATACTATCCCTCTCCAACCAAAAATAGCGTATCTGATTGATGGCCGAATTTTTTAGCGTAAAGAAAAGCTCACTTTCCGATGGTTCAACATTCTCCAAAGGCAATGCAATCCAATGAAAATAATCAGATGGACCTTGATTCAAAGCCAACGCGTTCAATGGATGAAATCGCGTTTCAAAATGAGCTAACATTGTATCGATTGACTCTATTTGATTCGTCTTGAAATGGAGAAGGAACGGATTTTGTTGAGTAAAACCATACTTATTCCCTTCAACACTCGATACATTCAAGTAATCGATGCTCTGAGATAAGACAAAGTTTATAAAAAACGAAAAGAAAAAGAACAAACCATTTTTTTTCATTGCCCTAAAGTACAAGTTGAAAATTCACTCCTATACTATGAAAATTCATAGTATAACAAGTCCATTTATTTAACGTGAAGATAAGACCTTTGCAAGGTATGAAATATCAAGTTTGCATAGTAGATGATCACGCCGTTGTAAGATCAGGCCTAAAAGCATTAATCAACTCCTTTCCTAATACAGTATGCAAATGGGAACTCTCGGATGGCAGTGAATTAGTGGAACTAGTAAAGCAAAATATTTATCCAGATATCATTATTTTAGATATTACTATGACCAAACTTTCTGGATGGAAAACCATCCAGGAACTCCGTCCTTTCAATATCCAAAAAAACATCATTTTACTCACCTACAATAGTTACAATGAAAACATACAGCAATTCATTGATAGTGATGTCGCTGCTTTTCTAAGTAAGGATGCAAGTGTTCAAGAAATTCAGGCCACCATCGAAGATGTAATTTTCCACAAAAAAGCTGAAAACGTTCCTCAGCCCGAAAATTCCAATCAACCTAAAATTACCGGGAGAGAATTAGAATTTCTTCAACTCATCTGTGACGAAAAGGAATACACCTATGAACAGATTTCTGAAATCATGGGAGTTCACATTAGAACAGTAGATTCATTTCGTAAATCACTCTTTCAAAAATTACAAAAAAAATCTAAATCAGGCCTGGTTATTTATGCCATTAAAAATGGCCTTTTGAATAAATAGTGAGGTTCACCTCCCCACCACCATCCTCAACACTCGCTGTTCCTTTCCATTGCTCACTCGCACTTCGTACAAGCCACTGCTCAGTGCTTTCTCAAATGTCAAGGTGGGTGTGATGTGTCCTTCGGAATAGCTCGTTGTACTTTGTAACCACCTGCCCATCGCATCCATTACCTCGATTGTTATCACTCCCTCCATTCCGGTAACACTCAGCATCACCTCATCGCCCGCATTGGGGTTGGGGAATAATTGTACATTTTGTGCTGACCATGCATTCACCTCTTCTTCATTTTCTTGTTCTGCCAACACCATCCCCGCGTTGCCTATCGTCTTCACGCAAGATGCATTGCCTGCGCAAGTGGCCGATGTATTGCTCGGACAACCGCCTGTGGTGGGGAACCAGGTATTCACCTGCAATGGACTGCCTGCCGCTGTTCCCACACTGTACGATACACCGTCCAAATGCGCTGCGCGCACCCAAACATCATATCGCTGGCCATTGGCAATACCCGGTATCGAACCCATGCCAACCAATCGTGTAGCTCCGGCTCCACCGGCGATGTAAGTGGGCAAACCCTGTGTCGGATAGGCCATCTTGAACTTCCAATCATATCGAGCCGTGCCGCATACTGAGCGGTTGGTGGCAATGAACGAGGTAGTCCGCTTAAATCCAACACTGCACAAGTCCGTACTCCGCACCGTCAAGGGAGCTTCTGCATTCAATGTCACCGGAGAGGCCACCGTTCCAAAGGCAGTGAGCATATTATTATTCCCCGCCGCATCTTTGAGATTGTAGATCACATCTACCGTCACATAATAGGTCTGTTGACCGCTCGATAAATTAGCCGGTAAGATCTTCCCTAATTGACACATCGTATATCCCACTCCTGTGGATTGAGGAGGAATCGCATAGCTCCATGACGGAGTCCCTTGACCCAATCCACTCGGTGCTACCGCCGCATTGGCCGCTGCTTGATCTTGCCATCTTCGCACCACATAACCCGAAGATTGAGAGCGGAAGGCCGACTTGAAATTAGCACAGGTACTATTATAAACACCTGTACCTCCAGTAAAGGGAAGGATATCCGCTTGGCTTCCGCGTAAAAACGATACACTCAAATTACAAGTGCCCGCTAGGTTGTTCACATTGCGCAAGCAGAGATAATAAGTTTGATTGGGAACCAAGTTACCATAATACAAGATCTCACTTCCTCCATCGGGAGCGGGAGACAAGGTGCCTAAGCTGCCTGGATGAACATCGTCTTCCGTGGACAAGGGAACC
>CANHWU010000091.1 GCA_947464415.1 Flavobacteriales bacterium | reverse complement strand
GGTATTCCTGATTTTATTGATTGCACTTTTCAGTGGCTTACCCAATGTTGAAGCGTTGGCGAATCCAAAAATCAATTTAGCATCTTCTATTTACAGCGCAGACGGAAAAATCATTGGATCCTATTTCAAGGAAAATCGAATTGACGTAAAATACAACGAAATCCCTAAACATGTAGTAGATGCGCTGATTGCCACAGAAGACGAGCGTTTTTACCAGCACAGCGGAGTAGATTATCTGGGTCTGATTCGCGCGGCTTTCAGCCTAGGAGTGGATGGCGGTGGCTCCACTCTGACCCAACAATTGGCTAAACAACAATTCACCGCCAACTTCGAAAATGTATCCAAACTCACTCGTGTTTGGCAAAAAATCAGAGAATGGATCATCGCTTGTCGGTTGGAGAGATTATATACCAAAGAGGAAATCATCACCCATTATCTCAATCAGTACGACTTCTTGAACCAAGCGGTGGGTATCAAGTCTGCCGCCTAT
Organism: Flavobacteriales bacterium; assembly: GCA_947464415.1. Classification (GTDB taxonomy): domain Bacteria; phylum Bacteroidota; class Bacteroidia; order Flavobacteriales_D; family Sanyastnellaceae; genus CAMCTV01. Next base: position 10,059 of record CANHWU010000091.1, on the reverse strand, counting down.
GTGTACTTCAATACTACACCGGATCAACTAACGGTAGAGCAAGGTGCCATGTTGATTGGGATGCTCAAGAATTCATCATTGTTCAATCCCATTCGCAGAGAAGAGAAAGTTACCAAAAGGAGAGAAGTGGTGCTCAAGCAAATGGAGAAAAACGGTTACATTACAGAGCAGCAATACGACAGCTTGCGGTTGCTACCGCTGGGTATAGACTTTCAAAAAATTAGCCACACAGAAGGCATGGCTCCCTATTTCCGAGAAGTTTTAAGAGGAAAAATCCAAGAGCTGTTTGAAGAGAAAAATGGAAACGGCGAGCTGAAATACAAGCGTGCCGATGGCACCGCGTACAACATTTATAAAGATGGATTGCGGATTTATACGACCTTGGATTCACGCATGCAATCCCATGGAGAATTTGCGGTAGAGGAGCATTTGAAAAAAGAATTACAAAAAGCATTTTGGCAAGATTTAAAATCGAGAAAAAAAGAAAACTATCCATTTTACAATGGCATTTCCAAAACAGATAGAGAAAATATCGTCAATCAATCTATCAAACAAAGTGATCGGTATAAGATTCTTTCCGGAGCACTTTGCCCTGAATGTGCCAGACCCAAGAGTTACATTGTCAAAAAAGACAACGAGTTTATTTGCAACGAAGAAGCTGGCGGGTGTGGTGAGCATTGGCCGATGAGAACAGAGGAAGAAATCTTGGCCAATTTCAAAACACCAAGGGCCATGAAAGTATACACCCACAATGGCGCCAAAGACACCGTCCTGAGTCCGTTGGATAGTATTCTCTATCACAAAAGTATTTTGCATGCCAGTTTGTTATCCATGGATCCTAAAACGGGTCATATCAAAGCTTGGGTAGGAGGAATCGATTACAACTATTTTCAATACGATAATGTGTACCAATCTCGAAGGATGGTAGGTTCTACTTTTAAACCCATTGTCTATGCCACCGCCCTGAGAATGGGAAAAAAACCTTGCGATCCGATTGTCGTCACCAATCCCTGTATCACCATGCAAGGAGGAGAAAAATGGTGTCCGCAAGGCGGAGGTCCCGGAAAGTATGCCATGAACAAAGCATTGGCGGCTTCTGTGAACATCGTAGCGGCCCAACTGATTGCCGATTATGGCGTGGATGCTGTCATCGCATTAGCGAGGAATTTGGGAATCAAAAGTGATATTCCTAAAGCGTATTCCATCGCACTTGGAGTGGCGCAATTGTCCTTGTACGAAATGGTAGGTGTCAATGGCGCCTTGGTGCACAACGGAATGTACATCGAGCCCACCTTTTTGCTTCGGATCGAAGACAGAAATGGAAACTTGATTTATGAATCCGATCCACACATCAGTCAAGCGTTGGATCCCACCGTGGCTTACACCATGGTGGATTTAATGAAAGGAGTATGCAATTATGGTACTGCTGCACGTATCAGAAGCGGAAGACCTTATGGCAACATCCCCTATCCATTGGCCGGAAAAACAGGTACCACCCAAAACAACACCGACGGCTGGTTCATGGGACTCACCCCAGATTTAGTGACTGGCGTTTGGGTGGGTGCTCAAGATCCCACCGTCCGCTTCTCCAGCACCAACCTAGGACAAGGAGCCAATACAGGTCTGCCTATTTTTGGCTATTACATGAATAAGGTGTATGCAGATCCAGCAATCAAAATCTCCAAAGGAGATTTCATACGCCCAAATAATTTCGACACCCTCAAATTTGATTGCAAAGTGCGAGATTCAGAGGCCATTTTCTCAGACGATATTTGGGACGATAGCAATGATGAGATCTATCAAAATGGGGAGTTATTTATGAATACAGATTCAATACAACACTAAAATGGGTTTTAATAAAGTTGTCAAAAATGCCAACGAAGCCTGCCAGGGAATTGAGGACGGAATGACCTTGATGGTAGGGGGGTTTGGATTGTGCGGAATTCCGGAAAATTGCATCGCGGAATTGGTGAATAAAAAGGTCAAGGAGCTCACCTGTATCTCCAACAACGCCGGAGTGGACGATTTCGGATTGGGATTGTTGTTACAAGGAAAACAAGTGAAAAAAATGATCAGCTCTTACGTTGGAGAAAATGCAGAGTTTGAAAGGCAAATGTTGTCGGGAGAGCTTGAAGTAGAATTGATCCCTCAAGGTACATTAGCCACCAGATGCATGGCGGCTGGCTATGGCATGCCCGCCATTTACACACCTGCTGGAGTAGGCACGGAAGTGGCAGAGGGAAAAGAAACCAGAGTATTCAACGGAAAAACTTATTTGATGGAATACGCATTTGATGCGGATTTTGCTATTGTAAAAGCTTGGAAAGGAGATACACTCGGCAATTTGATTTTCAGGAGCACTGCGCGTAATTTTAATCCTATGATGGCCATGGCCGGAAAAATAACCATTGCAGAAGTAGAAGAGCTCGTGCCTGCTGGATCATTGGATCCCGATCAAATACATACTCCTGGGATCTATGTGCACCGCATTTTTCAAGGTGCAAAATTTGAAAAGAGAATTGAACAAAGAACCACCCGTAAAAGAGATGGATCATGCTAGATAAAAATGGAATTGCAAAAAGAATTGCAAAAGAGGTAAAAGATGGAATGTATGTCAACTTGGGCATAGGCATTCCCACACTAGTAGCCAACTACGTTCCAGAGGGGATCGAGGTGATTCTTCAATCTGAAAATGGATTGTTGGGAATGGGACCCTTTCCTTGGGAAGGGGAGGAAGATGCAGACCTCATCAATGCCGGTAAACAAACCGTCACTACCCTGCCCGGCTCCTCCATATTTGATAGTGCCATGAGCTTTGGAATGATTCGGGCTCAAAAAGTAGATTTGACCATACTTGGGGCAATGGAGGTGAGTGAAAACGGGGATATTGCCAATTGGAAAGTCCCCGGAAAAATGGTAAAAGGCATGGGAGGGGCTATGGATCTCGTGGCTTCTGCTAAAAATATCATCGTTGCGATGCAACACTGCGATAAAGCAGGAAACTCGAAACTTCTTCCACACTGTACACTCCCTCTTACCGGCATTCATTGTATACAAAAGGTAGTGACGGATTTAGGGGTATTTGACATCAAAGATGGGGCGTTCCACCTTGTGGAAAGAGCCGCCGATGTGAGTATTGAAGAGATCCAAGCCAAAACAGCCGGCAAGTTGGTAATTCCAGAAGCGGTAGGCATCGTTCAGTGATAATTTTCCTTATCATTGCAGTATGCGTAAAATCCTTTCGTGTATTGCCGCCTTGTGTTTTTTGACATCGCAAGCCCAAGTAACCTTCCCTGTCAATGGTGCCCGAGATAAAAATTGGGAGTACATTGCCCTAGAACATGCCACCCTTCACATCCATGATCAGCAAACGATAGAGGACGCAACATTGCTTTTCCATGAGGGCAAAATTATCAATGCAGGCAAAGACATTGCGCTGCCTCCTTTGACTTTGAAACTGGATTACACCGGTAAGCATATTTATCCTTCCTTTATTGATCTTTCCAGTAACTATGGACAGCCAGCTGTTGCCTCTGCCCCATGGAGTCCTATGCCGCAAATAGAAAGAAACCGAAAAGGCGCTTTTGGATGGAATGATGCCATCTACTCCGATTATGCCGCTAGTTATCACTTTGAATACAATGAAGAGCAAGCACAAGCGTACATCAAAAGTGGATTTGGTGTCGCCCTAAGTCATCAAAAAGACGGAATTGTGAGAGGGAGCGGATGTCTGGTTGCATTTAATGACAACGAATTAAAATCGCTTTTACAATCTCAAGTTTCCGCCCATTACTCTTTTGATAAGGGTTCGAGTAAACAAGATTATCCCAACAGCCTGATGGGATCCATTGCCTTATTGCGTCAAACTTATTATGACGCACAGTGGTACAAAGTTTCGGGCATTCAATCAGAAAGAAACCTGAGCTTGGAGTCCTTTTTACAATTGCAAAATTTCCCTTCATTCTTTGACTGTGACGATAAATGGAATGCCTTGCGCGCCGATAAAATTGGGGATGAATTTGGTGTTCAATACATCATCAAAGGTGCTGGTAATGAATACCAGAGATTGGCTGAAATGAAAGCGAGTAAGGCCTCCTTCATTTTGCCAGTAAACTTCCCCGGACCCATTGACTGTACAGATCCCATCTTGGTGAAGCAAATCCCGCTTGAAGAAATGAAACATTGGGATTGGGCACCCGCCAATGCAGCGATGCTGAAAGGAGAAGGGATTCCCTTTGTATTTACCTCAGATGGATTGGAGGATAAGTCACAATTTTTAAGTAAGATTCAAAAAGCGGCTCAATATGGTTTGACGGAATCAGACGTCATTGCAGCACTCACCCGATTACCGGCTCAATGGACATCTTCCTATGATAAAATAGGATCATTAGAAGCCAAGAAATATGCGAATTTTATCATCACATCCTCTCCTTTGCTTTCCACAAAATGTCAAATTCTTGAGAATTGGATAATGGGAGAAAAACATGTGATTGAAACGCCCAAGGAAGAGCCTTGGCTGGGTCAATACCAATTGACTTGGGAGCAAAATGGACCGATCACTTCTACCATTATCATCGAAAAGAGACCTAACGGCCTCAACGGAACTTGGATCCAGCAAGGAGACACCCTGGCCAAGTCGCTAAAAGTAACCACTGATCCAGTTCGCGTAACCATATACATGCATCATGATAAAGACAGCACTTTCACTACACACGAGTATTTGACATTGCAGAAAACCCAATCAGGTGTGGAAGGAATGCTGCTCAATGCTTTGAATAGCATTAAAATGGTAAAAGGCAGCTTTGAAGCAGCCCCTAAAAAAGAGCAGGAGGAAAAAGAAGAAATCACAGAATGGAAAAAACCCATCACCGCCATGACTTATCCATTTGGATCCTACGGTCGAAAAGCGCTTCCATCAAAAGAAACGATTTGGATTCAAAATGCCACTCTTTGGACCAACGAATCTGCCGGGGTGATACAAGGTGATTTGTTGATTCAGGATGGTAAAATCATGCAAGTTGGAAAAGTTACCGCTCCTGCTAATGCAGTTGTCATCAATGCCAAAGGCCTGCATGTTACCCCAGGTATCATTGATGAGCACAGCCACATTGCGCTGATGAGCGTTAATGAAGGAAGTCAATCCAGCAGCGCAGAAGTGGAAGAGGCGCGTGTGGTTTGGCCCGAGGATATCGATATTTATCGCCAGCTCGCAGGGGGCGTAACGGCCTCCCAACTTTTGCATGGCAGTGCCAATGCGATTGGCGGACAAAGCGCCTTGATCAAACTGCGTTGGGGGATGAACGGCGATCAAATGCTCATTGAAAATGCACCTGGTTTTATCAAATTCGCGCTGGGAGAAAATGTCAAGCAATCCAATTGGGGAGAATTCAGTCGCGTGCGTTTCCCTCAAACCAGAATGGGAGTAGAACAATTGTATTACGACCATTTCCACCAAGCCAGAGAATATGGTGCGGCCTGGAAAAAATACAATGCCGCTGCGAAAAGTAAAACACCCCTTCCTGCTCCGCGCAAAGATCTGGAGATGGAAGCATTGCATGAAATTCTGGAAAGCAAGCGATTCATTACCTGTCATAGTTATGTACAGAGCGAAATCAACATGCTGATGCATGTAGCCGATAGCATGGGTTTTAAAATCAATACGTTCACGCACATTTTAGAGGGATATAAGGTAGCTGACAAAATGAAAGCACACGGAGTTTCCGCTTCCTCTTTTAGCGATTGGTGGGCATATAAAATGGAAGTACGCGATGCCATCCCATACAATGGTGCCTTGCTTTGGGAGCAAGGCGTGAATGTAGGATTCAACTCAGATGACGCAGAGATGGCCAGAAGATTGAATCAAGAAGCAGGAAAGGCTGTAAAATACGGCAATGTGCCCGAAGCAGAGGCCTTGAAATTTGTGACCCTCAACCCAGCAAAGATGCTTCATCTTGACCATCGAATGGGTTCATTGGCACCCGGAAAAGATGCCGATGTTGTCATTTGGAACAACCATCCATTGAGTGTGTATGCCATCGCTGAAAAAACATTTGTGGATGGAAGATGCCTATATGATCGATCAGAAGAGGATGCCTTGCATCAAGCAGAATGGCAAGAGAGAAAACTACTGATGGATGCCATGCAACACTCTATTGAAAATGGAGACCTACCACAAAAAGCCAATGGCCGAAGAAGAAGGCATTTCCATTGCGATTCAGAAGGCGAGTTATTCATCATTCAAGACCACGACCATGAAAATCATCATTAATTTTTTGATAGGTTGCATCACCCTAACAGCATGGGGACAATATGCGCCGGCGCCTCAACAATCGAAATCCATTTTAATTCTCAACGCCACCGTGCACCTTGGAAATGGAAATGTCATTCCCAATGCGGCTGTTGGTTTTAAAAAAGGTAAAATAGAACTGGTAGCCGACGCCTCTACCATTCGTCTTTCTAAGGAGGCCTATGACACCACCATACTGGCAGAGGGACAGCATTTATATCCCGGGTTTATTGCCCCAGCCATTAATTTAGGATTGATTGAAATGGAAGCAGTGCGAGCTACCTCTGACTTCTATGAAGTAGGAGAATTCAACCCACACATTCGCTCATTGATTGCCTTTAATACCGACTCAGAAATTCTACCTACTGTCAGAAGCAATGGAGTCTTATTTACCCAGGTGACTCCCTCAGGAGGGGTCATCTCCGGCACTTCCTCCGTGGTGCATTTAGATGCATGGAATTGGGAAGATGCTATGGTGCTGAAAGATGACGGAGTACACTTGCATTGGCCCGATTTGTACCGCCGATCAGCCGCTGGTTTTGATAGGAATAAAAATTATGACGAAGAGAAAAATCAAATCACCCAATTTTTTGAAAATGCCGCCGTCTATTGCTCACAAAGTCAACACAATGAAGTAGATCTTCGGATGGAAGCCATGTGTCCAGTATTATTGGGAAGGAGCAATTTGTATGTGCATGCAGAAAACGAGCGCCAATTGCTCGAAGTGGTGGCCTTTAAGCAAAAAATGAAAATCAAAAAGGTAGTGATCATTGGCGGTTATGATGCGCCTTGGGTAGCCACTTCTTTGAAAGAAGAAAATATCTCCGTGATGATTCCTCGCGTGCATAGTTTACCACACTATTCTGCTGATGCCGTTGATGGACCCTTTACCCTTGCCAAACAATTGCATGATGCAGGGGTATTATTTTGTTTTCAAAACGCTGGAGATATGGAAGCCATGAATTCCCGCAATTTGCCATTTTTAGCCGGGACAGCCGTAGCCTACGGATTACCTTACGAAGAGGCCGTCAAAGGGCTGACTTTGAACGCAGCAAAAATTTTGGGGATGGATCAACAGTATGGCTCTATTGAAGTAGGTAAAAGTGCAACTTTCTTTCTCTCCACCGGTGACGCTCTGGATATGAAAACCAACCAACTCACTCATATTTTCATTGATGGACGCAATGTAACGATACGTAATAAGCAATACGATTTGTACATGAAGTACAAACGCAAATACGCCCAAGACAAGAAATAGTCTCCATCCATCCGCACCAATCCCCAATAGGATGTTGATTTCTCGAGGGTAGTACAACTTTTGACAAAGGTTTATGCCTTTATTTTGTTGCTTAAAGAGAGAACTGAATGAACGTAATTGTACCCATGGCGGGAATGGGCAAGCGCCTTAGACCCCACACTTTGACCACCCCAAAACCACTGTTGCATGTAGCTGGCAAGCCCATTGTACAGCGACTTGTGGAAGATATCGTCAAAGTGAGTGACCAAAAGATTGAGCATATTGCTTTCGTTACGGGTCGATTCGGAGAAGCCGCCGAAAAACACTTACTGGCTGTAGCAGAAGCTCTGGGAGCCCAGGGAAGCATCCACTATCAAGACCAAGCGCTAGGTACGGCCCATGCCGTGATGTGTGCTGCTGAGCATCTTGAAGGTCCCGTCACGGTGGCCTTTGCCGACACCCTCTTCCGTGCCAACTTTACTTTAGATGCCTCTGCCGATGGCGTGCTTTGGGTACAAAGAATAGATGACCCCAGGCAATTTGGGGTGGTGGTGACAGACGACTCAGGTAAAATTCTAGAATTTGTGGAAAAACCGCAGACCTTTGTCAGTGACCTTGCCATGATTGGAATCTATTTCTTCAAAGACGGAGCTTGGCTAAAAAGAGAATTGCAATATCTGTTAGATCATAACATCACCAACGGTGGCGAATATCAACTACCCGATGCCTTGCGCAATATGATGAAGCAGGGGGCTAAGTTTACACCAGGGGCAGTCAATGATTGGATGGACTGTGGAAATAAAAGCGCCGTAGTAGAGACGAATCAAAAAATATTAGGATATGAGCCTCAATACGCTCAAGCTATTGAAATTGGTGAGAATAGCCAAATCATCCCTCCCTGTTACATAGCCGATAATGTTATTTTAAAAAATGCCGTCATCGGTCCTTATGTGTCCCTAGAAAATGGATCTAAAATCATCAATAGTAAAATTGAGAACAGCATTATCAACGCCAACACCACAATCGCCGATTGCCAGCTAGAAAACACGATGATCGGTGCGCACTGCCATATCAAAAATTATGCAGGTACCATTAACCTCGGCGATCACTCCACTATCGGAAATATTGAATAATTGAATAATTGAATACTCGAATTTTCTATATCATCCTCAGTTGTGGCTGGCTATCCTTGAGCAGTTGTCATAAAACACAAAAATCAACCGCTACCAGCCCCGTTAATCAACAACAAAACAAGGCTTCCAACGATTTATTTTTTAAAGGTATCCAATTCAAAAATCAACAAAAATGGACACAAAGTGCTGAGGCCTTTGATGCGTACATTCAAATGATGCCGAAAGAAGGCGCAGCACATTATGAATTGGCTCGAATCCAAAGAGAGCAATTGCTCCTTCCCAATGATGCATTAGCACACGCCACGACTGCCTACCTATTGGATAAAAATAACAAATGGTATGTACTCGAAATGGCTCGCGGTTATAACTCACTCAACAAGCTATCCGATGCCGCTAAATGGTATGAAAAGGCCCACCAATTGGATCCACAATGGACACTGCCCTTGTTTGAATGGACCGATGCCTTGAGCAGAAGCGGAAAAACCATCGCCGCCATTGATGTCTTGAATAAAATTGAAAAAATCAATGGCAAGGAAGAATATCTCACTGAATACAAATTCCAGCTTTACTTTCAAAACCAAGACTTAAAGTCCGCTGCGAATGAACTAGAATCTCTTGCCATGGCATTTCCCAAAGAGGCAAAATTTACTATAAGAGCGGCGGAATTCTATCAGCAAATTGGACTTAATGACAGAGCATTAGCATTGCTCAAAACCAACCATCTCGAAGATAATGGATACTACCATTTTTTATTGTACAATATCGCCACTGCACAAAATTCAGAAACCTTAGAAAATTTTGAGCATCTGCTTAAAGCGATGAGTTCTTCTGATATCAATATGGATCAACGAGTAGCTGCCCTTTATCCATTTTTGTATCACACCAATGGAAAAGAAAAAGATGAAATCATCGCTCGTTGTATTGATCTGACCATACAAATCTTTCCCAACGACGCGAAAGGCCAATCCATGAAGGGTGATTTCATGGCGACGCTGCATAAAGAGCGAGAAGCCATAGAGGCATACGAAAAAACACTGCAACTCGATCCCTCCAAAAGTGCAGTATGGATCGCCTTGCTCTCCATTTATGAAAACGCTTATGATCTCGATCCCAATGAGTGGCAAAAAAAGGCACAAGAGGCCATTGATATTTTCAACTTCACTCCAGATTTCTACAAAAGCAAATACAAGGCGGAATATCGCTTAGGAGCTTTTACTTCCATGATTGAAAGCTGTGATGCAGGACTAGCGATTCTCATTGATGAAGAAAGAGAGAAAGCTATTTTTCAGTTAGACAAAATATTTGCGTTAGGTGCACTGGGAAAAATCAAAGAAGCTACAGCACTTGCCCAGCAAGTTTTTCAGACCAAGAAGACAGAAACGAGCGCCTTAATTGTGCAAAAT
>CANHWU010000090.1 GCA_947464415.1 Flavobacteriales bacterium | reverse complement strand
CTTAGATCTGAGAAAGCGGCTACGAGCGTTTCTGATGTTACGAATTGGCTTCAAGCAGGTAAACCAACGATCAATCCCAAAACAGCAAATAAATTGACCATTAAAAAAATAATTATTATGAGTTCTATCGTATCCCTTAGCGTAACAGGAGTATTTTTCTTTTTTTCTTCGGTTATTTCGTATCGATCTGACGAGCAGCTACTTGAGAGAAAAGTAGAAGTTTCTTTGGATGATATCGTCAATCCATCAAAAAATCAAATGCATAGAGCAGCTGCACCTTTATTCAAACAGGAAAAGGGAAATGAATCGGAGGGACTTATTGCATCAGTGCCGGGTCTGGATTTTTCAGAAAATCTTGAATTTTCGATTAATGGAGCTCCAGCTCTTCAACAGTCTCAATACCATGGTGAAATTGTTGAGCACAATGGTTTTAATCAATTGAATAAGTACGCATTGCCTACTGAGAAGAAGAGAGGGATTTGGAAGTCTGTCAATGACACATTAAAGGTAGACACCTTGTTTAAGAATGTGAAAGTGTTGGTATTTTCTGGTGATTTTAATGATCAAATATCAATTAAGGGAAGCAAGCGATCTGATCTTTCATTACGGTATTCTTATGAGCGCAAGGCAAAAGGTATATTTATTACTGGAAGGGAACAGCCCGTTGAACTAAGCTATGAAATAAATGATACTATTTTAACCATTCAATTAGATCGAAAATCGAAAACATCAGTCAGTGTGTTTAGTGTCACGAACGAAAACAATAAGTTAGAATTTAATGTTCCTGAAAATTTGGATGTTCAATTAAGAACTGAATATGGTGATATTGAAGCTTCTGGGCTAAAAAACAAAACGAAGTTGCATACTTCATACGGCGATTTTGTCGCTCATGATTTATCTGGTGAGTTTCAATTGGACACCGATTACGGAGATATTTCATTAAAGAACTCGTCTGGCTCGTTACAAGTGAGTTCTAATTATGGAGATATTGATTCGCGGGAAATTTATGGAGACATTGATTTGAAAACGATTTATGGAGACATTACAACGGTCAATTCGAAAGGTACATTGAATATATATTCAGAACATGGTGATGTTTCGGGAAGAAGTATGTTAATTGAAGAATCGGCATCAATTAAAAGTGGTTATGGTGAAATAGATCTTCAAATAGTGAATCCAATTACTGACTTTACAATGGATCTTAATACAGAATTTGGTGATGTTAAGTTAGATCGAGCAGATATGGAGTTAAAATCTCAAAATCGATTAAAAACGGGCAATGGTAAATTGAAATTGAGCGTGAGGACTGAATTTGGTGATATTAAAATCCGATAATCCGCACATTAGGTTGGAACATCAAAGTAAAGAAGCTTACCCTCTTTTTTGAAATCATAATAAGCAATTTTTGACAATTGAACCTTGGGATAATAAATTTTCTTTGAGAAAAATTGTTATTATGCTGCGTTTAATTCCCTTTCTATTTTTTGCTCTCATATCACTCCATTCCCTGGCTCAACTTCAGCGGAAACCACTTCTTGGTGCGCGTATTGAATACGTAGAAGAAAATGGAACCTCCGGTTGTAAAGTTTTGCAAGTTGTTCGCGGAACGAGTGTTGAACTGAAGCTTCAAGAGAATGACATTGTCACAAAGATGGGTGAACAATCCTTTACTTCTAAAGATGAATTCATCAAGCAATTTTTAGCCTACGAGCCAGGGAAGGAAATTGAACTATCTGTACTTCGTGGAAAAAAGAAACTCACGCTCAAAGCAAAGGTCGTTGCCCGTCCTTATGAAACAGATGATAATGCCACCGTCATTTACGATGAAGCGAATTACAAAGGTGGACAGCTTCGGGTGATCATCAACAAACCATTCAAGGAGAATAAAATGCCTGCGATGCTCTTCATTCCCGGATATACGTGCAGTAGCATCGATGAACTGACAAGCGATCATCCTTACAAACGAATAGTGGATGCCTATGTTGATGCAGGATACGTAACCCTTCGTATTGAAAAAAGTGGCTTGGGAGATAGCAAAAATACACCGCCTTGTGAGTCGTGCGATTTATTGGATGAAATTGAAAATTTTGAAGTCGGATTGAAAAAACTGAAAACACTTCCATATATAGACACCAATCAAATCATCATCGTTGGTCATTCTATGGGAGGAATTATTGCGCCAGCCATTAGCGCCAAACATAAGGTGGCTGGGGTTGTCGTATATGGAACAACGGCGAAATCTTGGTTTGAAAATCAGATTGAAATGTATCGCGTTCAAAATGCGTTGGCTGGGATGAATCCCATAGAGGTAGAGCAATCTGTGATTGAGCAATACGATTTGAATTACAGATACTTTGTCAAGAAAGAAAGGCTGGAAGACATGGCCAAAGATCCTAAAGCAGATAGTGTGTTGCGAACAAGTTGGGAATATGACGGAAACGGCAAAATATACTCCCGAAATGCTGAATATTGGAGACAGATACAAGACTTTCCGCATTTGGAAAATTGGAAGAATACAAAAGCGAAAGTTTTGGTTCAATTCGGTGAGTCTGATTTTCAAGCCTTTTCTAAGGCGGATCACCAGCAAATTGTGAATACAGTCAATTATTTTCATCCGGGGAATGCCACTTTGATGACGTATCCTTCAACGGATCATTTCTTTGCTAAATCGGGAACGATGCAAGAGGCCTACAACAAATTCGCAAATGGTCAAATTCAGCAATTGTTCGATGAATACAACCATGAGGTCGGAAAATCCGCGGTGAAATGGAGCAATGAAGTTTTATTTAAAAAGGACGACGTTATACTTCCTGAAAAAGGTTGGAAAAAACTGAATACCGATCGCTATCCTGGAAAGCAAGATGACATCACGTTCATCAACGAAAATGAAGGTTGGTATGTCAACGGTTACGGCAGTATTTATCACACGCGTGATGGGGGTGCGACGTGGGAAAAGCAGCTCGAAAAGAAAGGGACCTTCTTCCGCTGCATTGCCTTTGTGGACAGTTTACGCGGATATGCAGGAACTGTCGGGACAGACTATTTTCCAAACGTAACAGACACCATTCCGCTTTATGGAACAATTGATGGCGGTAAAACTTGGAATCCTGTTTCCTATTCTGGACCTTATGTGAAGGGATTGTGTGCAATAGACATTGTGAAAGAGCAATACATCAACCACGGAAAGACGGATTACAAAATTCACATCTACGCAGTTGGTCGGGTGGGAAGCCCAGCAAATATTATGGTTTCACACGATGGTGGATTGACTTGGACTTCGAATAGCATGAATGAGGATTGTAAAATGTTGTTTGATATTAAAATGTTTGATAAGAACAACGGAATTGTTTGTGCTGCATCAGATGAAGACATTGAAAAATCCAATGCACTCATTTTAAAAACGAGCGATGGAGGAAAGACTTGGAAAAAAGTATATCAATCTAACCGACCATTTGAAGGGACTTGGAAGGCCTCGTTTCCAACAGAGAGAATTGGTTACGTCACCATTCAATCCTACAATCCTGATCCCAGTGTGAAACAACAACGTATTGCAAAAACTTTTGATGGGGGGAATACCTGGATTGAAATTAACCTGGTGGAAGATGCCAGTGCTCGCGAATTTGGCATCGGATTCATCGATGAAAATCATGGCTTTGTGGGAACAATGAACAATGGGTATGAAACCCAAGACGGCGGTAAAACTTGGACAACAATTGATTTAGGCCGCGCCTGCAACAAAATCCGAATTTACAAAGATGCCAATGGAAAAATTTATGGATATGCGATTGGTGTTGATGTAATGAAAGGTTTATTTTAAACTAAAAAAATGACATTCGAATGAAACAATTGATGTTTGATTTTCAAAACCTATTCATAAACAACTGGAAGATAATTTCAATTGTTGTGATTTCAGTCTATCTTTTGTACTCCTATCCGGACATAAAACAAGGGATCGTAGATGGTTGGATGGGAAGATAAAGAGAATGAACCTGGGTTAACATAATAACCTAAGAATATGAAAAAAAGATTAATACAGCTTTTCTTATTTACGCTTACCGTTACCTCAAGCCAGGCACAATTGCTTTATAAAATTGAAGGCAAGGACATTCAAAAACCCAGTTATATCTATGGCACGATTCACATCATGCCGAAAAAACAATTTGTAATTTCTGAGTCTATAACTACCGCGTTAAAGGAATGCGAAACTCTTGTTATGGAAGTGGATATAAACATGGATGTAAGGACACAAATAGATGCTGCACAACGTTCTCTGTTGCCCGACGGAAAAACAATTGCGGACATTACCACTGCTGAAAACGCTCAGAGAATAAGACAATTTTGTATGGATAGTTTGCACTGGAAAGAATCAAAGTATACAAGAATGAGCAGACTCACTCCGTTCTTTCTAAGCTCTGTGATATTGCAAGATTTGATAGGCAAGTCAAAAAGCTTTGAGGTAGAGCTGAACAAACTTGCCAAAAAGAATAAGATGACGACACTGGGTTTAGAAACTATTCAGTTGCAAATGGATCTTGTTAATGACGTTCCATTTGAAGAACAAATAAAATTGCTTTTAGAAGGGCTCACAAAAAATAACAGCGAATACAACAACATGTTGGATTGTTATTTAAAAAAGGATATAAACAAATTAGCAGAATTAATGAACGATGCAGATCTCTCTCCCGAATTCTATTCTAACTTCTTGGTAAAGCGAAATCAAAATTGGTTGCCATTGATTGCTAAACTCGCTCAAGAGAAACCCATTTTCATTGCTGTTGGAGCGGGTCATTTACCGGGTGAGCAAGGTGTTTTGAAGTTGCTTCAGGGGGCAGGATATACAGTTACGCCGATCAACTAAAACAGAAGGAAACAAAGGGTAAAGATTTCGAGCGTTATGGTTAGTGCCAAATTGGGCTTACTTATTCATCAAAGGAAAAGCTTTCTGTCCAATTTCTATTTTGAAATGAAATGGGATTTCGGGCAGTAAAGTTTGTTAATGAGATTAATCAATGTGTAGGATGTGACAATCTTAATCATCTTTTAGTTATTGGTTATGAAAACTTTATCAATCAAGATATTTACAATTATATTTTTACTTTGTTGCAACTTTTTTCTTTTTCAATGGTTTAAAATTAAACTAACTGAAAATTTATGTCGAAGTTCCATATAAATTGGATTCTCTCTGTCTTTTGCGCGGTGCTGATGGTTCAATTCCAAGTAGGCAGGGCTCAAGTGTTGGATTATTATTATCTTTTTCAGTCCACTGACACTTGGAGTGAGCTTTCTTCAGATCAAATCGTTTTCTCTGGATCCTTTGATGATGGGGTCTCGGCTAATATTCCAATCTTACCGGTGACCATGGGAGTAGAACCTCACACGTCTTTGTTTATCAGCACCAATGGTTTTTTCTCTATGAGTACTCCTGCTGCCGGTAATGATTATGCTCCCCTTTCTCAAGGTATTGGAGCGCCAGTGATTGCTCCTTTTGCTGCCAATTTAGAGGGTATAGATGCTACTTCAAAGGTGAGTTATACCATCGATTTTCAAGGAATAACCATTCAATGGAAGAATGTCCGAAGGGTGGGTTATGCGGGTGAGTCTTTCTCTTTTCAGGCTAGGATTGTGACACCCTCATTGTCGGGTTTTGGATTTGGAGCGATAAGTTTTAAATACGGGCCTTTCCAGGGCGTGGTTGCTCCTTCTACCATTGTTCAAGTGGGAATTAGAGTGGGAAATGGGGATACGCCGGGCTTGTTTTCAACACGTGAAGTTGCCCAAGGGGGAACTTGGTCGCCAGACGCTCCAGGATCATCCTCTTCCTCTGCGTGCGCCTTTCCATCCAATGCCAATGCGGATGGCATTCCATCGATTGGAATGCAACATCAATGGTTCTTGTCAAACTTTTTTCAAGGTGTGAATCCCGATGTTTCTCCGCTATGTAATGGAATAGGTAATTTGGTGATTTATTCTAATTATGACGGCGGTACATTGAACATCAATGTCGATCAGAACATCCCCAATTTAAAAATCGGCATTTGCACCTACGAGCCAGTGCAAGTCAACATAAGTGGTCCTTTTGTCGGAAATGTTACTCAAGTGTTGTACGCAGGATTCAATTCAAATGCAGGCAATGATCATTGTGGATTAGGTGTTTTCCCTACCTCGATTTCAGGTGTAAATCCCGCGATTACTCAAATATTAACCGCACCGCCTCTGGGTTTTGATACGCAACATGGTAATGGTCAAAGTGGGTCTGGTTTTTTTAGTGGATCGGGCTTGATGGTAGGCGTGAGTGGTCAATGTGATACACTGTATCCTGCAGGTGGAGGAAATACTCCTGATGAAGTGGTGACTTATTTTTTAAATAACTTGGGAGATGAGTTGCTTTTTCATCATACGCAATACAATTGCTGGTTGACTGAGGTGTACAACATTTCGGACGGCGGAAACTGCTGCATACAGCCTCAAAATTCCAATTGGGGAATTTCTATTGATGATGGAGGTGTCATTTGTTTAGGTGAATCAGTTGATTTGAATTTGCTATCCAATACGGGAGGTCAAGGTCCTTTTCAATATGAATGGACTTATGGAGGTGCCTTCATTGGTGCTCAAGCTAGTTTGCAATATGTACCAACAATCAGTGGTGAGGCTTGTTTAACGGTGACAGATGCAAATGGCAACAGCTTATCGCAGTGCACCGATGTCCTAGTCAATGAGTCTTTGGATTTTCAACTAACCCTATCGGATAGTGTGGGTTGTTTGTCCTCGAGTTTCATTTTATCCAATAATGCCAATCCGGCTGAAGTGATCTCACAGCAATGGGTAATCAATGGTGATGCCTTGAGTAATCAAGCTTCATTTACCTTTACTCCTTTGAATCCGGGCAGTTATGATGTGCAAGTTTTGCAAACGGCCGTCAATGGATGTGTGAGTGACACCCTGCTCATTGATGCAGTGGTTGTTTATCCTCCTCCCAATGCCAGCTTTACATCGGATCCATTGATTTTGGAAGCGGATCAGACCAATTTTTCATTGATTGATCTGTCCACAGGTTCCCTTGTTTCTTGGCAATGGAGCGTTGGGTTAACAGGTGAGTTCGGTGTCAGTAGTGATACCAACCCGCAGTTCTCACTTCCATGGGGGACGGGGGGTATTTACCCTATCCAGTTGCTTGTATTAGATAGCAACGGGTGCTCAGATCAAGTGCAAGGAGAAATTGTCGTGAATGCGCTTTTTGGTTTGTATGTGCCTAATACCTTTACACCCAATAATGATGGGATCAATGATGCTTTGGAGCTCGTGAGCTCAGCAATAGTGGAGGGTCAATTTGAAATGAGCATTTTTAATCGGTGGGGTCAATGTGTTTATTTCTCAAAAAATCCGGAAGACGCATGGGATGGGTCTTTTTTAGGGGGTGATTATTATGTGGAAGATGGAGTATACCCCTATGTTATAAAGTTAACTGCGGATGGTGAAGTGGAGACAAAGGAGTACCGTGGTCAAATCCAAATTCTGCGATGATGGATCTTCAAAATTTTGATTTTGTAATTTTTGAGTGATTGTCTTTAAAAACAATTTGCGATGAGAATAAATAAGATTATCGTTTTTTTTTCTACTGTCTTTTTTTTAATCTTCCATTTTGTTGTTTTTGCCCAAAAGGAAGCCAATGTTTGGCACTTTGGTAACGGTCAAGGTTTTGATTTTAACTCAGGACAGGCGGTTCAAATAACAGGAGCTATGTACACCAATGAGGGGTGTACCGCCTATTGTGATTCACTTGGAAATTTATTGTTCTATTCCAATGGAGGAGGCAGAATTCCAGCAGCTGGTCAGAATACAGGTATGATATGGAATGCCAATCATGAAGTGATGTATGACATGCAAGGTGTGGAAGGTGGAGGATTCAGTGCGGCTCAATCCTCTGTGATCATTCCCGCGCCGGGAGAAACCGATGTCTATTATTTGTTTACCATGGAAGAAATAGAGCATTATGTAGATGCGACACCTGAGGTTTTGGCCGCTGAGCCAAATGGTAGGGGTTTCAGGTATTACAAAATAGACATGAGTTTAAACAATGGTTTAGGTGGAGTAGTAGAGGCGGATGTTGAGATTTATGATTACTCTTTTGAAGGGCTTTGCGCCATCCGTCACCCCAATGAAGAAGACTATTGGATATTGATCAATCAAGATACAACGGGCATAGGAGTGTATCAAGTCAATTCGTCGGGCGTGGAATTGGTCAGTGTCTATGAAACGGAACAGCCTCCTTTTGGCCAGATTAAAGCTGCGCCCAATGGTCCATTTGGTGTAGTTTCTTGTTTTGAAAAAGTGTGTGCCTCTGGGGTACTCTTTGATTTTGATCGCACCACGGGTCAGCTGTCCAATCCGGATGCCTTACCGGGCTTTGGTTCGGAGGCGGTTGAGTTTTCTAGCAATGGTGCCTATCTGTATGCAACTTTGACCAACCCTTTTATGGCGTCCCAACAATTGGTAAGATATAACCTTGCTACAGCTTGTGAGCTGCAAGTGCCGGTATCAGAAACGCAGGAGGTTTTAGAAGAGAATGTTACGGCTTATTACATGCAGTTGGCACCAGATCAAAAAATTTATTATACCTATTTTGATCAAAATTTTGAGGTTAGTCTTGGCACCATCAATTGTGTAAATAGTGAAAATCCTTCTATTACAACCAGCGCATACACTTTCGGCGCAGTCAGCGACTTTGTTTTTGCTGCACTTCCCAATTTTCCGTCATGGATATTTTATGAGTCGTATGTGGATAATGTGGAGTTTGGTCCAGACACTGTTTATTTGTGTACAGGAGATTCTTTGGTGTTAGATGCTGGTTTCGGCGACTATTGGGAATGGGGTGGTGATTGTTTTAGTGGCCCTCCAGAGACTTGGCCAGACAATGCCACCCGTTATTTTACTGTGACGCAACCAGGCACCTATTCAGCTTGTGTAAATGGACCTTGTTCAGAGGGAAGTGGTGCTGATGGATGCGACTCTTCTGATCAAATCACTGTCTTGCCCTGCCCAATAAATCCAACGACACCGTGTGACTTGCTTTCACTTCAAGAATCTTTTAATATTTGTATCGGTGATACTCTGCAGCTGGTTGCCGATTTAAGTCTGTTTGAAAGCTACAGTGCATTACAATGGATAGGCGGAGGCACCTTTATTCCCTCTGATACCGTTGCAGAACCCTTGTACGTTCCATCTGCCCAAGAGATTGCCGCTGGATCAGCCAATTTGATTCTACAAGTTTTTGATGAGGAGGTGAACTCAACGGGAGGAAATTTCTTGGCTTATGAGCATAGTGGCGATGATATTATTTTTTACATCAGCACTGCAGATGGTAGTGTAGATACGATCCAAAGCAACACAGGTAATGATTGGACAGCCATGGGTTTTAGTACCGCTACCAATAACTTGTATGGTATATCCAATATCGTTACCTCACCCGCTTTGTCCTCTGTTAATATTGAAACTGGTGTTGTTACACCAATTGTAGATTATCCCAATCATCAATTTTACGCTGGCGATTTTGATAATGCCAATGACCGTTTTTTTGTCATCGGTATTCCGGAAATCAATTCGGGTGAACCACTGAATCAAACCCTGTATACAGTAGATGTCAATAACGGAGCGCTGACTGCCATTGGTGATTTGGGTTTGACAGCATTGGATGGTTTTTTTATTGCACAGGGAAACGGAATCAATGGTCTTGCCTATGATCCATCTTTGGACGTGCTTTTTGCTGTGACCTATGATGGTGTCTTGTTGCAAATTGATCCTACCAATGCAGCTGTCGTTACCATTGGAAGTACAATAGCAGATTTGAGGGGTTTGGCCTTTGATTATAGCGTTAATGAATTGTGGGGAGTTGATACTAACGGAAATTTATTTCACATCAATAAGTTAACTGGTGAGTTGATAGAAGAAGTAACTTGTCAGCAACCATTGTCTTTTGTGACAACATTGACTTACGCCTTGCCCCAGAATGTCACGCCAAATGTTTGTTCAGACAACACCACCGTTTTGATTGGTAATAATATTGCTTTGGATTTAGGTCAGGATACTATTTTATGTGAGGGCCAAACCTTGACACTGTCCTCACCGGGATTTCAGAGTTATCAATGGCAAGATGGCAGCGCAGCAGGTTCTTTTACCATTACTGAGGATGGTATCTATACACTTGAGGCAATTGATGCAGAGGGATGCTCCTATCGGGATACTGTCAACATTGGGTATGCGGAGCTGCCGCAGGTTGATTTTAGTTTCAGTCCAATGAGTTTGTTGATACCGGATTCTTTGGTGAACTTTACTGTTGAGGGATCATTACCAGGAGATCAATTTTTATGGTTTTTTCAGGGAGCAAATCCTTCCAGTTCTGATGAAATAAGTCCCATTGTTTCTTTCCCATTGGTGCCAGACAATTATACGGTAGGATTGGTGATAGTCAATGAGGCGGGCTGCCGAGATTCTCTCTTTGATGTGATTAAGGTGGAGTATGATGGCAATGTAACTTTGCCCAATATATTTACTCCCGACAATGATGGGTACAATGATGT
>CANHWU010000089.1 GCA_947464415.1 Flavobacteriales bacterium | reverse complement strand
GTCTATTATATCGCTACGGATAAATGTACTGAGTGTGTGGGCTTTCATGATGAGCCTCAATGCGCAGCTGTTTGTCCTGTCGATTGTTGCGTTGATGATCCTGATTTTAGAGAGACGCAAGAGTTTTTATTGCAGAAGAAGGCTTTCATGCATTTGTAAAAATAAGGAGTCCGATGGAGCTTATTTTTCAATAAAGTTTAGGTCTTTTCCAAAGGATTCCTTCAAATTTTTCAGTCCCCAAAAGGCTATCCCAAAACTTGCGATTCCCAATCCAAGGGCAGCCCATGTGATGCCCCAGTGAACTTCCAAGAATTTAAAACTCAGCACCAATGGTACGGTGGACCCTCGAACAAAATTGGGGGTGGTGCTGGCCACCAATGCTCGAACATTGGTACCAAATAATTCTGCGGACATTGAAACGAAAAGTGCCCAATAGCCAGATCCTATTCCAATTAAAAAACATAAAAGATAAAAAGTATGAGCACTCCATCCTTTTCCGAACAAAAAGGCAAGGGTGAATATAGCGGCACAAATCAAATAAAGGAAGATCGTTTTTTTTCTGCTCCTTAACCATTGACTGATTAAACTACTTAATAAATCTCCTATGGATAAACCTAAGTAAGTAAAAACAATAGCAGTAGGAATATCAATGGAAGATTGAGTTCCATTGTGTTTAGAAAAATGTTGGCTGAACTTGATCAATATTCCAACGGAATACCAAACCGGAATACCCACTGCAATACAAGACAAGTAACGGATGGCTCGCTCTTTGTTTTGAAATAGGTGAAAGAAATTACCCCGTTTAACGGACTGAGAATGTTGATGAAAAATCTGACTTTCAAATGTGCCAATGCGCAGGGTGAGCAATAGCAGCCCAAGAAGACCACCCATTAAATAGGCATTTTGCCAAGATTGAAAAGGGCTGAAACTCAGTGTCAGTTTGGAAAAGTATACTGCAGCAATTGCACCCAAAGCCCCCATGGTGACAATCACCATAGTGCCATACCCTCTTTTCTCTTTGTCCATGATTTCGCTCACCAAAGTAATGGCGGCTCCTAGTTCACCTGCTAAACCTAGTCCGGCGATGAATCTTACGGCACTATACATTTCGATGTTGATGACAAATGCATTGGCGATATTGGCTAAACTGTAAAGAATAATTGATCCGAAAAGAATTTTTTTCCTTCCTCTTGTGTCTCCCAACCATCCCCAAATCAATCCTCCAACCAACATACCTGACATTTGCCACAGAAAAAGGATATAATCGTATTTCTCAATCGCTGAGGGGTCAGTAATTCCGATTCCCAGTAGACTCGATTTGGATACGATATTGAAAAGTTGAAGGTCGTAAATATCAACAAAATAACCGAGTGCGGCTACTATGACAGTCATGCGGGTTTGTTGAATACTCATAGACTACAAATATAGCCATGACCTTCAACAAATGCTCAGTGTACCATGAATAGATAGATACTGGTAAACACGAGCGTCATTAAAATCCATCTTTTAGCTTTCGAAGGCATATGTTTTGGTTTTAACGAATATCTTCATTTTCCTTCGGAAAGAAGAAGTCCCTCTTGGAAGTTATGAATACCGAAATGTGAATGGTGTGATTTAGTTTGTCAAGAGAATTTCCTCATGAATGCGGAGTATTTGGGGTATCAGGGCATCAGAGGGGTTATTGCTTACCACCCACTGACATCGGGATAGTAATTGTTCATCGGAACACTGACGATCCATTCGGGCCCTGATTTGCTCTAGAGTCAAATTGGATCGCTGCATTACTCGTTGTATTTTAATACCTATTTCGGCTGTTACTCCAATGATACCATCTCCATTAAAGTTGTTTTGAGTAGTCAATAAAATTGCGCTTTCTTTAATGCAGTATGGCTTTTTGGAATTTTCCTCTACAAAATGTAGCCACTTCTTTTCTACCCATGGATGAATAATCGATTCTAACCAGTGAAGTTCATCTTTATTAGAAAATACGATGCGACTAATTTTTTCTAAACTCAATGTTTTTTGGTCAATAATCTCGGGGCCCCATCGATCCTGCAGAGTAGTTTGGATTTCAACATTGGAATAGGCTGTTTTGGCTTCATCGTCTGAATGGAAAACAGGGATATCTAAATGCCGAAAAACTTTTCCGACAGTGGATTTACCAGCCCCAATTCCTCCCGTCAATCCAATTTTCAGCATTTTTATTGTTTGACAAATACTTGGTAGCCATAAGCGGGCAATTGCGTATTTCCTGTGGTATATAAGGCCATGCCTTTACCATCAAAAATGCTATTGAATACACCGCTCGGGATTTCATCTGTGAAAGATGTACTTTGAGGCGCACCAGTGAAATTGAGCATGACCACCACTTGGCTATCTCCTTTCGTCATACTGTAACAATAAACTCTTTTATTGCTGGTGTGGATTCTTTGGAATGTCCCCCCGGCCTCACCATTCCATAAAGCTGGTATTTCGTGATGAGCCTTGAGAAGGGTAGTGTACAAAGGGGAGAATTTATAATCATTAAAAAAAATCGTGTCCTTGTCAAAGAACTTATAGCGGTGAGCTTTACCCAAGCGATTTACCTCACCACCTTCTTGCCCGGAATAGATCAATGGCATTCCTCCGATGGTGAAGGCTAAAACATCATATACATTGCGGGCTTCTCCATATCTTTCACCTCCAGTGCCGTTCCAAGTATTTTCATCATGGTTGGTGGTGAAGTACATGTGAATAGTGGACTTCGGAAATTCAGTATTGCGCTTAGCAATGTAACTTTCTATATCATCTACACTTTTCTCCCCTTTGGCGATGGAGTTCATAAGATGTAAAAACTCCCATCCGTAGCACATATCGAAGGCTTTTAAGTGATGGTCTTTTTGCTCTGCTTCCGCAAGCATGAAGACGGGTTTGATACTATCCAATGCGGCACGAGCAGATTCCCAAAAGTCAGTAGGTACCATCATCGCAACATCACAACGAAAGCCATCAATATTGGCTTCCTTTACCCAATATTTCATGCATTCGATCATTTCATTTCGTAAGGCAGGTTGATCATAGTTTAGATCCGCTACATCTGACCAATCCGCAACGGGAGGAACAATGGAGCCGCTGGCGTCCTTGGTGTACCATTCGGGATGCTGGGTTACCCATGGATGATCCCAGGCGGTATGATTGGCCACCCAATCTACAATCACGTACATACCCAAGGAATGGGCTTTATCCACCATTCTTTCAAAGTCAGCGATTGTTCCGTATTCTGGATTTATTCCTTTGTAATCTTTTACTGAATAATAACTGCCTAAACTTCCTTTTCTATTTAACTGGCCTATCGGATTGATAGGCATCAACCATAGAATATCAACTCCCAATGAATCTAATCTTGTTAAATCTTTTTCAAATGCAGCGAAATTTCCCTGCGGTGTATGTTGTCTCAAGTTCACCTCGTAAATGGTGGCATTTTTGATCCAATTGGGATGTCTTAACACATTGGTTTCACTAGAACTTATGATGTTTGCGGTAGCGGTATAGTCCAATCCATTTTGGTGTCCGCAACTCATGCATGCAACTCCCATTAAAAGGCTAAAAATTAAATTTTTCATCGTTTTTTGCATGGTGTCAAATGTACACTTATTTATTTTATTTGCAACCTTTTTGCTTTACAATTGTCTAACTTTGTGGATACTTGCAAGGTATGAAAATAAAAGGAATTATTGGTCTGACTTTATCATGTTTAATATGGAGCGCTGCTGCGCTTAAAAGTCAAGTGGTGTTGAATGAAATATGTTTCGCCAACTACAACGATTATGTTATCAGCGGTGAATATGAGGATTGGGTGGAATTACACAATCCATCAGGCGCTCCTGTGAACATCGGTGGGTTTTGGCTCAGTGATGATCCTTTGGATTTACAGAAGTGGTCTTTTCCGGCTGGAACAACGATCAATGCCAATGGATTTCTGCTTGTTCTTATTTCTGGCCGCGGTGATTACGATCCGGGCTATCTAGGACAACTGAATACCAATTTTAAGTTGCGGCAAACGGCAGGTGAGGCTCTTTCTTTTTCTAATGCAGGCGGAGTATTGATAGAAACTTTTGAGTTTTCATTTTACAGCCCCAATCAACGAAATCACTCTTGGGGTCGTAGTCCAGACGGTTCAAACAATTGGCGGATTCATACCAATCCTTCTCAGAACGCGAGTAATGGAGGTCCAACTGCTGCTGATTATGCCGCCAAACCGAATATTGATGTTCAAGCGGGATATTATGCAGGCGCTATTAATGTCAATATTTCCACTTCGGAATTGAACAGTACCATCTATTACACACTCAATGGAACTACCCCAACCAATGGCAGTACTTTATACTCCGGGCCCATTAATTTGAATACAACCTCTGTGTTGAAAGCGATCGTGTATTCATCCGATCCCGACATTTTACCAAGTTTAATTGAAACCAATACCTATTTTTTTGGAACAGACTCTCATGGAATTATGGTGGTGAGCTTGTCAGGTTCTACATTGGACGGCGGATGGAATGGAGATGAATTAGCAGATATAGAATTTTTCAACCCCCAGGGAACATTTATCGTAGAAGCACATGGGGATTCTAACGAGCACGGAAATGACTCCAATGCCTACGGACAAAGGGGCTTTGATTACATTGTTCGTGACGAGTTAGGATACGATAACACCGTGGATCATGCCTTGTTTCCTGAGCGTAATCGAGGGAAATTTGATCGGTTGATTTTCAAAGCTGCCGCCAATGATAACTACCCATTCTCCAATGGCGGAGCCCATATTCGCGATGCGTATGTTTGTCAACTCTCGATTTTGGGTGATTTGCATTTAGATGAGAGAGCTACTCGGAACTGTATTGTGTATATCAATGGCCAATATTGGGGAGTGTACGAAGTAAGGGAAAAGGTGGACGATACAGATTTTACGAAACATTATTACGACCAGCCGAAAGGACAAGTAGATTTTTTAAAAACATGGGGCGGTACATGGGCGGAGTATTCCGCAGCGCCTACCTTTAATCCACAGGCCAATTGGAATTCTTTTGTTACATTCTGTACAACTAATAGCATGGCCGATCCAGCCAATTATGCCTACGCTGTTTCACAGTATAATCCTATGTCCTTGATTGATTATTTCATTCTGAATGGATACACGGTTTGTACGGATTGGTTGAATTGGAATACTGCATGGTGGAGAGGTTACAACCCCTTAGGAGACGCAAAACGTTGGCGCTATGCGCTTTGGGATAATGATGCCACTTTTGGGCATTACATTAATTATACGGGTGTTCCTAGTACAGCTCCCACTGCCGATCCATGTCAAATTGAAGGTGAAGGTAATGTTGGAGGGCAAGGGCATATTCCCGTATTAAATGCCATGTTTGATAGTCCAGAATTTATGGCTGACTATGTGCAGCGATATGCAGAATTATCGAATGGTATTTTTTCTTGTCAAACGATGATACATGTTTTGGACAGTATGATTGATGTGATTACCCCCGAAATGCCCAGGCAGATAGCACGTTGGGGAGGTAATCTTGCCACATGGGAAAATAATGTTCAAGACTTGCGAGATTTCATTTTGGCTCGTTGTCCAGAAGAAACCTCCAATAATGATGTTGTCGAAGGAATTGAGGATTGTTATGATGTTACTCAACATTTATTGACGGTACAAATCAATGGCCCCGGTGTAGTGTTTTTAGAGGATACTCCTATTTCCGTCAATAATGCTCCGTATACAGGTACTTTTTTTGCGGGTAATACCATTGATCTGCCCATTAATATTACTGCGGAGTCTGATGGAACGGGATTGTGTTCGGATTTTATTCAATGGGTAGTCATTTCTGGTACCGCTACTTTTGGAGATCCCACTAATCCTGTCACGACGGTGGTGATCGGTTCAGACGCAGTGATTGAAGCACAGTTTGGAACAGGATTGATTGGACCTATCGATTTCATTTTGGCCACACAACCTGCCAATGCGGGCGTAATCAATTGGAATGGAACAGCACAAGGTACTTTACCCTTCAATACGGGAATCAACGGAGGGGATGCTGTTAGCGCATCCATAGTGGAGAATCCCGGTTTTGTTTTTGATCACTGGGAAACCAATAATACGGCCATTTTACCATCTAGCAATGATGTAACCATTGATCTTGTACCATGTCTTTCTGATACATTGTATGCTGTATTGACACCTGTTTACACATTAGATATTATCATTGATGGTTGGGGAGAAGTGAATATTAATGGAGCAAACTCAAATACAGGATCTTTTGAGTTTTTAGCTGGCGAAGTAGTGAGCATTGAAGCCTTGTTATTGGGGGTTTGTAGTGATTTTATTTCTTGGGAATTAGTCAACGGAAATGGAGTTATTACCAGTCTTACGAATCTTAATTCAACGATTGCTCTTCAAGAAAATGTTACATTAGTGGCTCATTTTAATTCACCTCCTACTGGAGCTATTGATTTAGTAGTAACCTCTGATTATCCATTAGGTGGTTCAGTGAATATAGTGGGAAATACCTTGACTCAATTACCAGCCACCGTGAGTGTGATGCCGGGAATATCTATTCCCATTTCAGTCAGTGCGAATGATTGGTATGCCTTCAATTCCTGGAGCACCCTCCAAACTCCCGTGATTCCCAATAATAACGCAAATCCAGCGAGTATAACGGTTTGTGGTTTGGATACTTTGTGGGTGCTATATGATTACACCTCTCATCATCTATTAACCATAGATGTATTTCCTCCTGGCGCTGGGGTAGTGGATTTTGATGGTATTGAATTGATCAATGTTCCTTTTACACAAGATTTGCAAGATGGTGTGCAACATCATCTCGGAGAGACACCTGCAGATCAATGGTCGGTTTTTGATCATTGGGAGAGCAACGGTCATGTATTTACCCCATCGGCAACAGATAGTGAGGTAGATTTTACAATGAGCTTGGAGGACACGATTACAGCGGTGTACAATTTGATACCACACAGTGTTATTACTGTAATGTTAGATCAACCCAATACGGGATCAGTGGTAGTCAGCAATGGCGTGACTACTCGTTATGCTGTGGAGATGGACATAGCACATGGTACACCTCTAGAATTCACGGTTTCACCTGATCGTTACTATGATTTCGTTGGTTGGACCTCTCAAAATTTCGGATTCTTCAATCCAGACACGAGTGCACTTTCTGTGGAATATGTTGTTCAATTTCCAGACACGATCATTGCTCATGTCCAACCTGAAATTTTTGCTTATTTCATACCTAATTCATTTAGCCCCAATGGTGATAATATCAACGATTGCATAGGTCCTGTTGGCAATGCGGTGGATGTTGAGAAATATCATTTAGTGATTTACGGTAGACATGGTGAGGTGGTGTTTGAAACGGATGACTTCAATGATTGTTGGAATGGTGCTTACCAAAGCGGAGAATATTATTCTCACAACGATGTATATTGCTATGAGATGATCATCAAGTCCGTTTTTGATAAAGAAGCACAAAAAATCACGGGATCAATTACTTTGGTGAGATAGTTGTCCTTCACTGTTGTAAATTTCGCCCATGAATAGAATGAAGCTGTTTTTTACGATGAGTGCAATAATTGCCTTGTCCGTGTATGGTGGTGAAGGTTACACGCAGTCAACCCCGTCTAACGCTAGTGCCGAAAAGCTTTCGCTGCTTTTGAGTTACATTGAAAACATGTATGTTGATTCGGTGAATAGCGAAGAGTTGGTAGAAAAGGCGATTATTCATTTGTTAGAAGAATTGGATCCTCATTCCACTTATTTTACCGAGGAAGAATTGAGAGAGGCCAATGAACCTTTGCAAGGAAGTTTTGATGGAATTGGTATTCAGTTCAATATTCTGCACGATACCATAGTAGTGGTAGAACCCATTCAAGGAGGACCTTCGGAGAAGTTGGGAATAAAAGCGGGAGACAAAATTGTGGAAGTGGAAGGATTGAATATGGCGGGAATTGGTGTCAAGAACAATGATGTAGTTTCGAAATTGAGAGGACCAAAAGGTACTAAGGTGAAGGTAGGTATAGAAAGAAAAGGGGTCAAACAAATTCTGCACTATGAAATTACCCGAGATAAAATCCCCATTTATTCTGTGGATGCAAGTTACATGATTGCCCCCTCCATTGGATACATCAAAGTGAGTCGTTTTGCTGCTACCACGGTTGAAGAAATGAAAAAAGGGATTAACGATCTGAAATCTCAAGGAATGAAAGATTTAATTTTAGATCTTCAAGATAACGGAGGTGGATTGTTAAGAGCAGCCTTTGAAATGGGAGATGAGTTTATCAGTGGAGATAAACTGCTAGTGTATACGCAGGGTAGATCTTTTCCACGAGAGGATTATAAAGCAAGGAAGGGTATTCCAGGATCTTTCGAAAGAGGGAGATTGATCGTATTGATTGATGAATCTTCGGCAAGTGCCTCTGAGATTGTGAGTGGCGCAATTCAAGATTGGGACCGAGGTTTAATCGTCGGAAGGAGATCATTCGGAAAGGGTTTGGTACAAAGACCGTTTCAATTGACAGATGGTTCGGCTATTCGATTAACGGTTCAAAAGTACTTTACACCTGCGGGCCGTTGTATTCAAAAGCCATATGATGAGGGCAAGGAGGATTATGCAAAAGATTATGAAAGAAGATTACAGAGTGGAGAGTTTTTCTCTGCAGATAGCATTCATTTTCCTGATTCTTTGAAATTTCAAACCAACATCACTAAGCGCACCGTGTATGGTGGTGGTGGAATTATGCCTGATATCTTTGTGCCACTCGATACCTCAGAAAATAGTCGTTATTTTAGTGATTTGCTGAGAACGGGAGTACAGAACGACTGGGCATTGACTTTCGTGAACGCACATCGCGAAGACCTTTTGAAAAAGATGCCCAAGGTGGAAGATTTTATTCGTGATTTTGAGATCAGTGAAACAGAAATGAAGTCGATCATTGAATTGGCAGAGATTAAGAAAGTACCTTTTGATGAAAAGGGATTCAAGAATAGTGAACATGCGATTCGCACAAGAGGTAAGGCCTTAGTGGCGAGAAATCTCTACGAGAATGAGGCTTTTTTTATGATTATTAATGACTTAAATCCTGCGGCGAGAAGAGCCGTAGAGGTATTACAAAATGGTGAGTTTGAGAAATATTCATTAGATCCAAAAAATAAATAGTATGAGCAAAGGTATAGTGATTGGGTTAGCCCTCTTTTTCATAGGTGGAATAGGTTATACTTATTATCGATTGACCACTGGTGCGCAGCATGTAAGTGAATTAAAACTGAACGATCAGCCAAGTATTTCTGGAAGTGATGGTCAACTCTCACATTCGCGCCCTAAGACGGTGATAGTATTTGATAAAATGGTACATGATTTTGGTACAATGACAGAAGGAGAGGAAAGAGAGTACTCATTTCGTTTTACCAATAATGGAAATGAGCCGTTGATCATTGAGAGCGCAAAAGGTTCATGCGGTTGTACAGTTCCCATGTGGCCGAAAGATGCTATTGCTCCGGGAGGAACGGGGGAGATCAAAGTAAAGTTCAATAGTAAAAATAAAAAGGGCAATAATCAGAAAAAGGTGACCTTAATATCCAATACTGATCCCGTTACTACGGTATTGACCATTACCGCTCAAGTGGAATAAGGTAAAATTATTTATTTAGAATGGTTTTAGATAAGCTATATTTGCGGCATGACCAAGGTAATTATAGCGGATAGTAATTTTATCGTTCGAGCGGGTCTGAGAAGTATACTTGCCCAGGAATCAGATTTCGCTATTGTGGCCGAGGTGAAGAGTGATGAAGAGCTCCTTGAAGTGTTAATTGCATTCGATGTCGATGTCGTCCTCATGGATTTTACTTCTGACGGTTTTTCATTGGATATTGCACAGCGTTTTTCGAAAAAGAATTTGAGTATAAGTTGGGTGGCTATTACGGGTGACCAATCGGGTGCTGTAATGGCAGGAGCCCTCAGGGCGGGTTTCAGAAGTTACATTCAAAAGGATTGTGATTTTCATGAAATCATTGATGCAGTTAAAGAATCTCATCGAGGTGATCGGTTTTTCTGTGGAAAAGTGATAGATCAAATTCGCAAGGAGAATATTTCTGTGGATGATTTATCAATGGAGGTTAACAGTTGTGCAGGTGTTGTTATTTCTGAAAGGGAATTGGAGGTGATTAAGTATATCGCGGAAGGATATACCAATTTAGAAATTGCCAATCTGCTTTTTTTATCTCAGCATACGGTAAATACGCATAGAAAGAATATCATGCAAAAATTGGGCGTGAACAATACGGCAGCGATTGTGATGTATGCGGTGAAGACAAAATTGGTCAGTCCCAATAAATTTTTATTCAGTCCAGTGGTCAATTGACCTTCCAAGTGTTTTTCAAAAAACTTGTAGATTGATTGGAATCTCTTACCTTTGCCAGTAGGGGTGCCCCTAAAAACATAGCTGAATGATAGCGAGTAATATGATGGAGGTTCAAAAGGTGAATGACAGTCGCATTCATCAAGTTCAATGGGATAATTTAGGTTTTGGAAAAGTTTTCGCTGATCACATGGTGGTGGTGGAATACCAAAACGGGCAG
>CANHWU010000088.1 GCA_947464415.1 Flavobacteriales bacterium | reverse complement strand
TATCAATAAAGTACTATCGCGCCCAGAGGCAAGAATGGCCTTAGCAGTTAAACCTGATTTACGTCTTCTTTGGGGAGCAAAACCCAACGCAAACACCGTGAGCTTGTATGCGATCAAAGATCCATCCATGAAGAAAAAAGCTGAGTTAGATGGTAAATCTATCATTGATGCGCGTCAAGATTTTGATCCTACTACCGGTGATGTGACTGTAGAAATGACCATGGACGCACAAGTGGGTGCTCCGAAGTGGAAAGAAATGACCAAGAAAAACGCAGGTGATAACAATCGTGCTATCGCCATTGTGATGGACAACTTGGTGTATTCTGCTCCATCAGTGAATTCAGAAATTCCAAATGGTCGTTCTGTCATCACTTTCGGAACTGGAGAAAGAGCAAAACAAATTGAAGAAGCGCAAGACTTAGCGGGATTATTGAAAGCCGGTTCATTGCCTGCTCCTGCGAAGATTGTGGATGAAGTAACCGTTGGTCCAACCTTAGGAGAAGAGAATATCACCGCTGGTTTGTGGTCATTTGCGATGGCTTTTGCGGTGATTTTGATATACATGGTATTTTACTACGCATGGGCAGGTTGGGCAGCCAACGTGGCCTTGATTGCCAATTTATTCTTCTTGATCGGTGCCTTGATTTCTCTCGGAGGTTCTTTGACACTTCCCGGTATTGCTGGTATCGTTTTGACCATGGGTATGGCGGTGGATGCCAACGTATTGATCTACGAGCGCGTGAAGGAAGAATTGAGAATGGGTAAACCCACAGCGGCGGCAATGAACGATGGATTCTTAAAAGCAATCAGTGCTATCATCGATGGTAATGCCACTACATTAATTACAGGTATAGTTCTATTGGTGATCGGTACCGGACCTATCAAAGGTTTCGCTACCACTTTGATCATTGGTATTTTCACTACACTATTCACGGCCATCATCATCTCTCGATTGATTTTGTACCGTCGTTTGGACAGTAAAAAACCAATTACTTTCTACAGCAATATCACCAAAAATTGGTTCACCAAAGTGAACTATGATTTCGTGACCAAGCGCAAGTTGTACTACACTATCTCTATCGTAATCATTGCTGCGGGTATGATTTCTTGGGTAACACGAGGATTCAACATGGGTGTTGACTTTGCGGGAGGGACTTCGATTAAAGTGGAGTTTGAAAGTAAAGTAAATGTCGATGATTTAAGAAATGCTTTATCGAGCACTTTGATAGAGGAAAATGGCAATGCTGCTGCTCTGAGCGTACAGAGTATTGGCTCAGACGGCAAATCTTTCAAAATCACGACTAACTACTTGATTGATTCCAAATCTACAGAGGTAGATAACCTTGTAGAAGCAAAAGTCAAGGAAGCCTTTGCCAAGGTCAATGTAGCTTACAACCCCGGATTCTCTTCTTACAAAGTTGATCCCACTATGTCAGATGACTTCAGAACCGAGGCGTTTTGGTCTACATTAATCGGCTTAATTTTGGTAGGAATCTACATTTTCATTCGCTTCCAAAAATGGGATTTCGCTATTGGGGCTTCAGCTGCTTTGTTACATGATGCATTGATTGTTATCTCTGCCTTTACCCTGTTGAATGGATTGGTTCCCTTCTCGATGGAAGTAAATCAGAATTTCATCGGAGCTATTCTGACAGTTATTGGTTATTCTATCAATGATACCGTAGTGATTTTTGACCGTATTCGTGAATATTTCAATACCAGAAGAAATCCGGAATTGAAATCCACTATCAATGATGCTTTGAACAGTACTTTAGGTCGTTCCATCAATACCTCTATGACCGTTTTGTTGACATTGTTGGTAATGTTCTTCTTCGGCAGTGATGATATCAAAGGATTTTGTTTTGCCATGATTGTAGGAGTTGTTTCAGGAGTGTACTCAACTCTCTTTATCGCCACACCCATCGTTGTCGATATGCGCAATTGGTTGGGTAAAAAAGAAAAAAGTGCGTAAGAAAAATAGTTATCAAATATTGAGGGGGGCTTGCAAAAGCCCCCTTATTTTTGTCGCGTGAGTACGGGTGAAATCATATTGATTCTTTTTGTCTATCTGCTTTTCTTCGGAGCAAAGGGCATTCCTAGTTTGGCTCAGACCATGGGAAAAGCCATTTACCAATTTAGAAATGCAGCCAAGGATGTCCAAGATGAAATCATGAAAGGTGCATCGGACATAAAAAAAGAGATGCAAATACCACTTGATCAGGTGGGAATGGATGACAACTCTGCAAGCACTGCTAGCCAACCCCGATTCCAAGTCACCAAAGAGGGTCCCCCACCTTCCACTATTGATTCCACCCAAAATGAATCCAAGGCCGAGAATCCTCCATCAACTGGAAAATGAATCCCTGATTCTGTTTCCTGGATTCGCATCGGATTGGATAGACCCATTAAAATTCAGTGATTTTTTTTTAAATGAAGGCATCTTCCTTCAACAAAACAAAATTACTGTTTTTGGTAAAGAGTACAACGAACCTCGATTGACTCAATGGATGGGTCCTCGATATCGGTACAGTAATATTCAATGGGAACAAACCCCATTCAGTGGTACCATTGATCAATGGAAACTCCAATTGACAGAATCATTGAATTTCAACTTCAACGCAGTCCTTATAAATTTCTACCGAAGTGGAATGGATAGCATGGGAAAGCATCGAGACAATGAGCCTGAAATTGACACCTCTTGCATTGCCTCCCTTTCTTTTGGTGAAAGTAGATCAATACATTTTGAAAATCCATCGACCAAGCAAAAACTAAAAGTAATACTGAACCATGGTGATTTGTTGGTCATGCACCACTTGCAAAAAAACTGGTGGCACAGTATTCCGAAAAGCAATAAAATCTTCAACCCAAGATTAAACCTTACATTCAGACGAATTCTTGCCAATTCAGATTAAGGAAGCACTTTTCGGTGAAGAGTGCTGTCCTGAGATATTCCATCATGATTTATCTGTTGAGATGTGGTATAATCATATCCCGAAATCAGGGCTACCGGATTTTTTGGGAAATTGAATAACACAAATAGCAACAAAAAGGTAAACACTGCGAGATATCGCTTGCCTATGCTAAAATGTCCTTTGTGAAAAGCCAAAATCACACAAGTCAAAATCATAAACGCGTATGCGAAGGTCCCTATGACATTTTTACCTGGCCAATGCATGAAGCGAAAAAGACTTCCCAAAATCAAAAATACTAAGGTTAAAAACACCACGTGATTGATCGTCTTGGGCAATTCCGCCTCATTGTTCTCTTGGTAGGCAATGAAACTTGATAGCAACAGCAAAAGTGAAGATATAATCACCATCACATTGGCTCCAGGCCAATGCATGGCTTTAAACATAATGCCGAATACTAACAAAATCAGGGTAATGGGACTCAAATAATTTTTCATCATTTTTATCTTTAGTTTAATTCCTACTCATTTGGCTTTTCGGTTCGCCCCGTTTATGGTTTCTGGACTCCAAAATCAAACTTAGTTCACCTACTTATGCTTTGCAATCATGAAAAATCATGGTTTTCAAATATACATCAGAATCTTATGTATATTTGTCCAATGTATTCATCCGAACTGATCAAAGGAACATTAAAGACCATCATTCTGCATCTATTGAAAGAAAATGGCAAAATGTATGGCTATGAGATGACCCAAATGGTGAAGGCTCTGTCACAAGAAAAAATTCAAATAACAGAAGGAGCACTTTACCCCATGTTACACGCTCTTGAGGCGTTAGGTGATGTCACCACCGAAACCGTTTACATTGGAAAAAGAGTAAGAAAATACTATTCACTCACACCCCAGGGAAAGACTACTTCCTCTGAAAAAATGAAGGAACTCACCGCATTTCTTGAAACGATGGGTAACCTCATCAAAAAACAAAATAACGCGCATGGCTATGCTACATGAGAAAGACATCCATTGGATAAAGCAGCTTATCCTTGAACATGGAATCACAGACCAAGCCTTGGTGGAGAGCTTGTTAGACCATCTTTGTTGCATGGTTGAGAATGAGCTCACAACATCAGGAGACTGGCAACTTTTTGTAGAAAACGAAATTAAAAAAATGCATCCCATTGCTTTGCATCATTTACAAACAGAAAAAGAAATATTCATTCAACAATTAAAAAACAACAACATGAACAAAATCGTTTCTAACACCCTAATGGGATCTGTTGCTCTTTTACTCACTGGAGTCATTTTCAAAATATTTCATTGGCCAGGTGCCTCCTTTATTATTGTCTTAGGATGCGGGATTGGCACTGTAACATCACTCATCAGCGCACTGCATCACAATAAGGAAATGCAATCAGTGAAGTTTATTTTGATTACCCTCTTGGCCGCCAGCTTCAGCATGGGTTGTTTATTCAAAATTCAACATTGGCCTTTCGCCAACTTGCTCATGCTTGTCGGAGTTCTTGGAACCGCCTTCCTTTTTGTTCCCATTAGTTTGTATCAACTGAAATCATCTAACCAATTAAACGCACAAAATGGGTTGATGCATTTCCTGCTATTTCTGACAGGCACAATGACCTTTATGCTCTTTGACCTCTCTATGATGTAATCTCAAAGAGCAGATGTAACATCCCCTTTGGCCAAAAATTTAGACATCCCCCAATGGCCTAAATAAATCATGGGGGTAAGGGAAATAGCAATCAATAATTTCAGCACATAATTGACCGGAGCGATGGATAGAAAATCTGCCATACTTAATTTACCCGGTAACACAAATCCAATGTAGAGCACAATGGCAGTATCGAACATTTGGGAGATCACCGTACTACCTGTGCTTCTCAACCAAATAAGGCGATTGCCCGTTTTGGTTTTGATCCAATGAAAAATGGTTACATCCAATAATTGCGAAACCAGAAAAGCCGCAATGCTTCCAACAATCACCCAAGGAGCCTGACCAAAGCTGGTGTTGAAGGTTTCATTGGTGGCCAAACCCTGACCTGTAATAGCGGAGGAAACTGGTATTTGCAATGCCCATAAAATTATTATAAAACAATAGGCAATCATCGCCGCTGTTATCCATGACAACCGCCGCATTGCCTTTTCACCGTAGAACTCGTTGATCAAATCTGTCAACAAAAAAACAACAGGCCAAGGCAACACCCCGACAATAGTAGTAAAAGGACCCACATGCCAACCCAATAGATTAAACTCAAGTGGAATATCAATGAGTTTGCTCGAGATCAATTCCGCAGTCACCGCATTGGTGATCATCAAACCAGCCAAAAAAATAAAGGTCCATTCTCTACGGGTGGGCTGATACATATTGTGAATTGTAATTTTTTATCAATACAACAAAACCAAATCCAAAAGTTTAATGCGGACCGTTCATCAACTTCCAAAGCTCATCCTTCAACACATCAATATTCAATTGCGCTACCGCACTGATAAAGATAAACGGAACATCTTTGGGTAACAAAGCTTTCATCTCTTCCGTCATTTGATCATCCAACATATCAGCTTTGGTGATGGCCAATAAACGCTTCTTGTGCAATAATTCAGGATTGAAGGCCTGTAATTCATTCAATAATACCTGATACTCAGCCAAAATATCCTTAGTGTCACAAGGAATCATAAACAACAGAACTGCATTGCGCTCAATGTGTCTCAAAAACCGATGTCCCAACCCTCTACCCTCTGCCGCTCCTTCAATGATTCCCGGAATATCCGCCATCACAAAGGACTTATAATCACGGTATTTCACCATACCCAAATTAGGAACAATGGTGGTGAAAGGATAATCCGCAATTTCTGGCTTTGCCGCGGAAACAACACTGAGCAAGGTCGATTTTCCCGCATTGGGAAATCCCACCAATCCCACATCTGCCAACACTTTTAGCTCTAAAATTTTCCACTCCTCCTTGCCTGGTTCTCCGGGTTGTGCATAGTGTGGCGCTTGGTTGGTAGAAGTTTTAAAGTGATTGTTTCCCAATCCCCCGCGTCCTCCAGAAACCAAAATATACTCTTGGCCATCCTCAGTAATCTCACAATGAATTTCCCCCGTTTCAGCATCTTTAGCAATGGTACCCAAGGGCACTTCCAAAATAATATCCTCTCCCTCTTTACCTGATTTCAATGCTCCCATGCCTCCTTGACCAGGCTCGGCTATCACATGCTTCCTGTATTTCAAGTGAAGCAGCGTCCAAAGCTGGGCATTCCCCTTGATGATAATGTGACCACCTCTGCCCCCATCTCCACCATCAGGTCCTCCACGCGGTACAAATTTCTCCCTTCTAAAATGAGCACTGCCTGCCCCTCCCTTTCCTGAGCGACAGCAGATTTTTACGTAATCAACAAAATTTTCTGAAGCCATTAATTCGCGCTTACTCTTGCTGCATCAATCGCCTCGCACAATCTCTGGGCGATTTCCTCAATACTTCCAATTCCATTCACTCCCTTGTACTTCCCCTGTGCGCCATAATGATCCGCGACAGGACATGTTTCTCTTTGATACACATCTATTCGATTTTGAATGATCTCTGGATTGACATCATCGGGTCTTCCCGAAGTCTTTCCTCTATTCAATAAACGCGCTCTCAGCTCCTCTTCCTCCACTTCCAATGCTACCAAGCAGGTGATGGAGCTACCCTTGGATTCTAGAAATTGATCCAATGCCGTTGCCTGAGCTTGGGTTCTTGGAAAACCATCAAAAATAAAACCTTTCGCATCCGCATGCTTATTTACTTCCGATTCCAACAGAGCAATGGTTAAGGAATCAGGTACTAATTCACCTTTATCCATAAAGGCCTTGGCTTGTTTACCTAGATCGGTCTCACCTTTGATGTTGGCTCTAAAAATATCACCCGTACTCAAATGCACCAATTGGTACTTGGCAGTTAAATACTCACTTTGCGTTCCTTTGCCTGCACCAGGAGGGCCAAACAAAATCAAATTTAATTCCATCGGATTTTTTTTAAGAGTGCTAATGTACGGAATTTAGGGAAATGAGAACGAACAAAGATGTGGTAGCGGACTCACCTTTCACCCCACAAGGCTCGTACAATTCAAAACCTCCATGATCTCACCACTCAACGATAATGATTACATTTGCCACCTAAATTGACGCACTATGCCAAAAGGAAATTATCGTATCCCCACTCCCATCAATGAGCCCGTAAGAGCCTATGCTCCCGATCATTTGGAAACACAGCGATTATTAAACACCTATAAATCCATGTATGACGGTCATTTAGAAGTGCCCCTTTACATTGGAAAAGAACAAATCAAAACAGATCAAACCATTCCTCTCTGTCCCCCACACGACCACCAAAAGGTGATTGGTACCGCCTATGTAGGCAATGCCTCGCACGTGCAGAAAGCCATAGATGCGGCGTTAGCGGCCAAGGCAGCGTGGAATGACCTTCCCTGGGAGCATCGTGCCGCGATATTCCTGAGAGCTGCTGAGTTACTGGCGGGACCGTATAGAGATCGCATGAATGCCGCTACTATGTTGGCACAAAGCAAAAATGTCATGCAAGCCGAAATTGATGCTGCTTGTGAGATGATAGACTTTTTCCGATTTAACGTGGCCTACATGCAACAAATCTACGCCGATCAGCCGGGATCACAACCCGGTATGTGGAATCGCCTAGAATATCGACCTTTAGAAGGTTTTGTTTTTGCCGTTACTCCTTTCAACTTTACCAGTATTGCTGCCAACCTACCCGCTGCACCCGCGATGATGGGCAATGTGGTGGTATGGAAACCTGCTGATAGTCAAATGTACAGCGCGCAAATTATCATGGAACTTTTTCATGAAGCCGGATTGCCAGAAGGTGTCATCAACATGGTGTGTGCGGATGGACCTACAGCGGGAGAAGTTGTATTTAAACACAAAGACTTCGCAGGACTTCATTTCACAGGATCGACAGGTGTATTCAAACACTTGTGGAAAGAAATCGGACTCAATTTAGATCGATATCGCACTTACCCAAGGATAGTTGGAGAGACAGGGGGTAAAGATTTTATTGTTGCTCACCCCTCTGCCAATGCCTTAGAAGTGGCTACCGGGATTTCTCGAGGCGCCTTTGAATTTCAGGGACAAAAATGTAGCGCCGCCTCAAGGGCCTATATTCCTGCATCGCTCTGGCCCAGCGTCAAAGAAAAAGTGATGGCCGATGTGAAGAGCTTCAAAATGGGAAGCCCCGACCATACAGAAAATTTCATCAACGCTGTCATTGATCGACGCGCTTTTGATAAAATCAAATCGTATATCGATTTTGTCAAAACCCAGTCTGACGCGGAGATCATAGTTGGAGGAAATTGTGATGACAGCAAAGGGTATTTTATAGAACCTACCGTTATAGTGACGGCCAATCCACAATTCAAAACCTTGTGCGAGGAGATTTTTGGACCTGTAATCACCATCTACATCTATCCCGATGCAGAGTGGAAATCAGTTTTACACTTGGTAGATCAAACTGGTGACTACGCGTTAACGGGCGCCATTTTTGCGCGCGAAAGGTACGCGATTGATGAGGCGACTAAAGCATTGGAAAACGCGGCAGGAAATTTTTACATCAACGATAAACCCACGGGTGCAGTCGTCGGTCAACAACCTTTTGGTGGTGCCAGAGGAAGCGGAACCAATGATAAGGCTGGCAGTTATCTCAATTTGATCCGTTGGGTTTCGCCCCGCACCATTAAAGAAACTTTTGTATCACCCAAAGATTATCGCTATCCATTTTTAGGATAATGACACTGGAAAGGCAACCCTGATTAAAAGCTGCGTCTTTTTATTGGTTTCACAGCAAAGCTGTGTTGGTTTCAATTTTCCTTGCAGGTTTATGAAAGGGGCTGAAGAGCCCCTTTTGTATTAAATTTAACCTATAAAAAAAGAGGAGAAACTCTCCTCTTTCATTGGTGGGGTGACTTATGGGGTTCGAACCCACGACCCTCAGAACCACAATCTGATGCTCTAACCAACTGAGCTAAAGTCACCGTAAAGCGGCTGCAAAGAAAATAAAGTTTTCCTCTCCAAACAAGGTTTATCCAATAAAAAATATTCGCCTTGATTCTGCGTTACTTTTGCACTCATCATGAACACCTCTCAAAACGAGCGATTGGCCATTGTCACTAGAGTTTTTACGTTGTTCAATATCCTGGGCATGCTTTGGCTACAATTGCATTTCTTGGGATTGGAGGGACAAGGCAAGATGGCCTGGGTGAGCACTGCCATTGTGATTTTTACGCAATACAGCCAATGGATTGGCGGCGGTGCTATGGCCTTTTTAATGACTCGAGTTTCTCCGAAAAAGCTACTCTTTCCAGTGGCGGCATGGATTGCATTCGGTGAGTTGATTTTCCTTGCCCTCCTATTTTTATTCCTGGACGAGCCCTTTCAAATTTGGCAATGGCTCACTATTCTCGCCTTATGCTCCATCCAAGCTCTCTTCACCGCCTTTCAAAATATGCTGCTAGGAAAAAACAGAACGCGCGACTATCATACCACCATTCTCGTTCAAACTTCCACTACCCTCATTTTTACAGGAATCGGATTATGGATTGCCCCACAAATCTCCAGTGTATTGGCAGCCATGTTATTGTCATTTATGATTACTGCTGGTGTGAGTGGAAAAATGATTCAAGATCAAATATGGCCCATGGAAACAGAAAATTGGCACACCCACTTGGCCGATTTATTTCATCATGGAAAATATGTCCAAGGTGCCAACACCCTTTTGCTTATTTTGGTGAGAACTCCTATCTACCTCATTCCATATTTATCGAATGGCTCTTTCGCTATGGCAGGCATGTATTCCATTCTATTATATTTATCAGAGGGAATTTTACTCGCCACTAAAAGTTTCTCTGTTGTACAATTCGCTGCTATTTGCAACACTCCCAGCTCGACTGAGAGTTGGAACATTACCCAAAAGACACTGCTCAAATCAGTAGTTGTGGCGAGCATTCTGTCTATCGCATGGCTGGTTACACCTGTTCAACTTTTGGGTGTTTTCATGGATGCACCTTGGAGCGATTTAAAAATGACTTCCTATTATTTTTTACCTGGAATTTTTCTACAATCCATGAGCCTCATTTGGCTTCATCTGTTCTCTGGAACGGGGTACTTCCGATACAATTTTCACAATGCCATGGTCACTTTTTTAGCCGGAATTTTCAGTATGATGCTGCTGCAAAAAGACTTGGTGGGGACAGCTATGTCGCTCACGA
Organism: Flavobacteriales bacterium; assembly: GCA_947464415.1. Classification (GTDB taxonomy): domain Bacteria; phylum Bacteroidota; class Bacteroidia; order Flavobacteriales_D; family Sanyastnellaceae; genus CAMCTV01. Next base: position 430 of record CANHWU010000088.1, on the reverse strand, counting down.
TAGCCTGGACTGTCCAATGGTGCGTATATCTACTTTTGGTTGTTAGATGGCGGAAACTAGAGCAAGTGCATTAAATGCTCCACGCCAGGCACCCTTGCCACCTGAAATCCCTCTGCTAAAAGCATATTGGCAGGCCGTCCAAAATCCATCGCTCTTGCTCTCAGGTAATCAAAAAATTCCATTCCCGAAATGGGCGTTTGCGGTTCCTTAGAGTTAGGATCGTAAAACTGACTGCTGTACGCCTTTAAGGCCTCCATTTTAATATCCCAAAAATTGGTTACATCAATCACCACATCCGGATGGTTGTAATAATCCTGGTTGAAATGATAGACGGCTTGGGGTCGCCATGGGCCGAAGGCCGACTCAATTTTATTCAATCCCGAATAAAAGCAAGCTTCAGCCACTAAATGAGCCGCTCTTGCATGATCAG
>CANHWU010000087.1 GCA_947464415.1 Flavobacteriales bacterium | reverse complement strand
GTTAACTTTTATGCAACGGCGGCCTTAGGATTTGGGTCGGGAACGGAATGGAGAGTACAGATCAGACCTATATTTGCCAATGGTGTAGTAGGAGATTATGGCACGGATTATCAATGTGTCAAAATGAGAGGAATTGCAGCGGCGGCTCCGATGTTGGAAGAAGAGACAATGAGCAAGAACTTAAATGAGGAACTATTAAGGGATATCGAAATTTGGCCGAACCCGGGAACTACAGGCGAAATACACTTGAGATGGGGTCATGTAGGATTAGCCACTATATTAATCTGGGATTCAGCGGGTAGAATAGTTTATCAAAACGAATGGAGCAACCAAGATAAAAACCAAGAATTTATTATCTATCCTAACCATTTAACGAAAGGTTTATATTTTATAGAGGTTAGATCAGAAGATGGTATTTCAAGGAAGCGTTGGATGAAATTGTAAAGAAGCAAAGAGCTGGGTGAACTATTTGTTCATCCAGTTCTCTATCTCTTCCACTTCCACAGGAAATTCATCGAATAGGTTTCTTGTTCGGTTGTGTTCAATGACAACATTGTTTTCTATTCTAATACCCAATCCTTCTTCTGGAATATAGATTCCGGGCTCAACCGTAAATACATTGCCTACCTGCATCGGAATGTTCCAGTCTCCCACATCATGCACATCCAATCCTAGGAAATGAGAAGTGCCATGCATGAAATACTTTTTATAAGCGGGCCAGGTTGGATTTTGATTTTTTACGTCGTCCATACTAATCAGTTTCAGATCCACCAATTCTTTGGTCATTAGTTCGCCAACCGCTTTATGATATTCACCGATCATGGTTCCAGGTCGGAGTAATTCGGTAGCGGCTTTCATAACTCGTAAAACAGCATTATATACTTCTTTTTGACGTTGAGAAAACTTTCCATTGACAGGAATACAACGAGTCATATCTGCGTTGTAATTGCCGTACTCGGCTCCAACGTCTAAAAGGATGATATCTCCATCTTTGCAAGGTTGATCATTGGCAATGTAGTGCAATACGCAGGCGTTGGCTCCAGATGCAATGATGGGAGTGTAGGCAAAACCTCTCGAACCTCTTCTTAAAAATTCATGAGCAAACTCAGCTTCAATTTCGTATTCTAAAACGCCTGGTTTTACAAATTGAAGTACCCTTTCAAACCCCGCGCGAGTAATATCAATGGCCTTTTGAAGCTGTTGAATTTCTTCTTCTTGTTTGACCGCTCTTAAATGATGCATCGCAGGGGCTATTCGAGCAATAGTGTGATGAGGATATTCTGCGCGTAATTTCTTTGACAACCTCATTTCTCTGGTTTCTACTTCAATGGTAGCACGGGTATGGGCATTATCGTTCAAATAGAGCGAAAGCGCCTCATTCATGAGCACGCGCATGGTTTTATCGAAATCTTGCACCCATTGGATATTTTGTATTCCGGTTTGATTTCGCGCTTGTTCTTTGGTGAGCTTGGCGCCTTCCCAAACGGCAATGTGTTCACTCGTTTCTTTTACAAATAAAATTTCCTTGTGTGCGGATGAGTTGGCACTGGGAAAAATAACCAGAATGGTTTCTTCTTGATCTACCCCGGTTAGATAAAAAATATCACTGGCTTGTTTAAAGGGCATTGAACCATCAGCACTGGTAGGGTAAATATCATTGGAGGTGAAAACAGCGAGCCCGCCTTTTTCTATTTTTTGAGCCAATCGAGCTCGATTGGCAATATAAAGCTGAGAGGAAAGTTGTTGGTATTTCATGCCTCAAAGGTAAGCAAAAGCTCACCAGTCAAAATCACATTGACAAGGCATAGGAAAATACATTTTGCATTTCGGTAAGGCTTCCTGCATATCGCGCTGCATGGTTTCACTCATGAAATTATTAGAAAAATCAAGGTGTCGGAGCCGATCCATGCTGAGCAGTTCTCGTGAATATTTTTCGATCGGATTGTCCCACAATGCCAGGATCTCCAAATTTTCTAGTTGGCTAATGGCGTCGGGAATTGTGGAGATATAATTGTATCCGAAGTCAATTTTCTTGAGATTTTTCATCGAGAAGAGAAAGGGCGGCAGGGAGTCAATTTCGTTGAATTGTATTTCTAATCTCTGCAGTTCCTTACATTGAGCCAATGATTCAGGAAGCGTTTTAAGATTGTTTTTATTGAATCTAAGTTCCTGTAAGTGCGGTAGTGCAAATAGCTCTTGCGGAATCTCATGTAATTTTTTTTTACTCAAATCTACACGATAGACCTCATTCTCGTGGCCCTTAATACTTGAAATGGATTTATAAATTTTGCAAGTATCTAAGTCGGACAACAAAAGACATTGACTAATTGCAACTTGAAAAAGAAGTACACCTATGAAGGTATGGAGTAATTTTTTACCCATGCAATGTCACTTTTTATCTGAAGAATCAATTGATCAAAATGCTCAAATTTTTGCTCGTCTCTAATTCTTTCCACTAGCTCTAAAGTAAGCGTTTTGTCGTAAATATCTTGGTTAAAAGAAATTAAATGTGCCTCAATATGAAGATTAAGTTCATTGTCCACTGTTGGTCGCACTCCAATATTAATTGCGGCCTTGTATTTTTTAGAGTCTCCTTCAATAGATGCCAATCCTATATATACCCCATATTTTGGAATCATTTTATGGAGATATTGAATTTGAATGTTGGCCGTTGGGACATCGATGGTTCTGCCTAGCTTCTTCCCATGTATCACTTTGCCACTGAGACAAAATGGGTGGCCCAACATTTGGTTAGCAAGTGCAATCTCCCCATTGCTGATTGCGGTTCTGATTTTAGTAGAACTGATGGGTGTTTTTTCTTTTAAAACCGCTTCGAGTTGATGAATTTCGAAACGATAAAGACTACCCAATTCTTGCATCAGCGAAAAATCACCTGTTCTGTTTTTTCCAAATCGGTGGTCATATCCCATGTATATTTTTTTGGCTCCAAGACCTTTGACAAACACATTGCGAACAAATTCATCGGCACTCCAACGAGCAATGTCAAGAGAAAAGGGAAGAATGATGAGATGATCGAGTGAGGTAGTTTGAAGAAATTTGATTTTCTCTTCTATCGTTTGGATCATTTTTAACGGCTCCGCATCGGGATATAGTATTTGTTTTGGATGAGGATGAAAGGTAATGAGAACAGTATTTCCGTTGATTCTTTTGGCGTCGTTTACCATCTGCTCAATGAGCTTTTGGTGTCCTTGATGCACACCATCAAATGTGCCCATCGTAACGACAGGATAAGGGATAGGATGTGACGGAATGCCGTGATGAATTTCCACCTTGCAAATGTAAAGCGGGGATTATAAATTTGAGGAAATATCTATCATTTCCCTTAATATTGTCTTCGTGAAGAACGATAACAAAATGGTTGTAACGGGAGTTACTGGTCAGCTGGGTGGGTCTATTCACGATCTATGGAAAGAGCGTGCCGACAAAGGTTGGGATTGTTTGTTTCCAGATAGGTTGGAGTTTGATTTAACCGATGAACCAAAAGTGAGGGAGTATATACGGGTTCATCAACCGTCAATTTTCCTGCATGCCGCCGCCTACACCAATGTAGAAGCGGCAGAAGAGGAGGATGAATTGGCTTTTTTAGTCAATGGAGAAGCCACCACTTGGATTGCAGAGGAATGCAGCAAGATTGGATGTTGGCTGATTTTTATTTCCACAGATTATGTTTTTAATGGTGAGAAAGGAGCTCCTTATTCTCCGGAAGATGAGGTAAATCCTATGAATGTTTACGGTCAGTCTAAATTATTGGGTGAGCAAAATGCGTTGCAATTCAATCTTAAGACTACCGTTGTGCGCGTTTCCTGGTTGTATTCGACGAAAGGAAAAAATTTTTTTAAAACCATGTTGAGTTTGGCGAGTACCCGCAATGAGCTAAATGTAGTGGATGATCAGTATGGAGCTCCCACCTATGCCAGAGTACTAGCAAAGGACTTATTGCAAATGATAGCGGTATGCAAAAAAAGAGCCGATGTTTTTCCGAGAATTCTTCATTATTCGCCGCAAGGTCAGACAACATGGAATAGTTTTGCTAAAGCGATTTTGCAAGCGTTTTATCCTGCTGTAAACATCAATGCGGTGGGATCTGGTGCATTTCCACAAAAAGCAAAACGACCGGCCTATTCAAAAATGAGCAGTAAAGTTTGGGAGGAGAAGACAGGGATAATTCCTCTGACATGGGAAGAACAATTAAACGAATGTATAGAAGATTGGAAGAAATTATGAATGCAAAAGAGAGAGCAGCGTCTTGGTTAGTAGAGGCTGTGGATATTAAAACAAAATCAGTGATTGAAGAAATGTTGTTAAATAATACAACAGAATTGGAAGAAGCATTTTATGATGATTTGGAATTTGGGACAGGGGGATTGAGAGGCATTATGGGTGTCGGTTCTATGCGTATCAATCGTTACACCATCGGTAGTGCTACTCAGGGGTTAGCTAATTATTTGAAAAAAAATTGCAGTGGGGAGATCAGTGTGGCCATTGCGTATGACTCTCGTAATCAATCGCCAGAATTGGCCAAGGCAGCGGCCGATGTGTTAACGGGTAATGGTATTCGAGTGAATTTATTTGCCTCTTTGCGACCTACTCCCGTTTTGTCTTTTGCCGTTAGAGATATGAAATGTCAGGCTGGTATCGTAATAACGGCTTCTCACAACCCGCCTGAATATAATGGTTACAAGGTGTATTGGTCAGACGGCGCTCAAGTGGTGCCTCCGCATGATAAGGGAATCATTCAAGAGGTTAGATCAGTGGAAAGTCTGAATGATGTGGTGTTTAAAGGCAATGATGATTTGCTCAATATTATCCATGCAGAATGGGATGAAAAATACAATGTAATGGCCTTGAAGTGGGTGAAGAATAAAGACGCCATTGCTCGCCAAAGCAATGTTTCTGTTGTGTATACTTCTATCCATGGAAGTGGTATTACCATGGTACCAACGGTTTTGCAAAGATTGGGTTTTAAAAATATTCATGTGGTGCAAGAGCAGCAGGAGCCTGATGGCCATTTCCCAACGGTAAAGTCTCCTAATCCAGAAGAGAAGGCGGCTTTGCAGATGGCTATTGATTTGGCCAACCAGGTGAATGCACAGTGGGTGTTGGGCACTGATCCGGATGCTGACAGGGTGGGATTGTGTGTTAGGGATTTTGATGGCAATATGGCACTCCTTAATGGCAATCAAACGGGAGCGTTATTGGTTTATTATCATTTGCAGAATGCAGGCAGAGTACATACTAATGGATTGCCCTATTTTACTGCGCGTACCATTGTCACTTCGACATTGATAGAAGAGATTTCCAAGAGTTTTAGTGTTCCTTGCTATCAAACATTGACAGGTTTTAAATACATCGCCTCTGTTATCCAACAACTGGAAGGGAAAGAGCAATTTCTTTGCGGAGGTGAGGAGAGTTATGGTTATCTGATAGGGGATGATGTAAGAGATAAAGATGCGGTGTTGTCCTCTGTTTCTATCAGTGAAATGGGTGCTTGGTGCATGGATCGGGGATCTAGCTTGTGGGGTATGTTGATGGAAATGTATGATCGTTACGGTTTGTACCATGAAGAGTTAGTTTCAATTACTATAAAGGGGTTGGAGGGTGTTAAAAAGATCAAGGAGATGATGAGTAATTTTAGATCTAACACCCCTGACAAGTTAGGAGGAGTAAAGGTGGTGGAGGTTCGGGACTATTTACTATCCATATCTCGAGATTTCCGAGGAAACCAGACGGATTTGACATTACCCAAGTCCGATGTTATTCAGTTTGGATTGGAAGATGGGTCTATTATTACAGCAAGACCCAGTGGAACAGAGCCAAAAATCAAGTTTTATTTCAGCATGAAAACACCTTTTTTGGGTGCTCCAAGTTATTTTGATCAGGTGAAGACGCTCCAAGCGAAAATGAAGGAGATAGAGAACGAGTTACTAGGGAGTAATCGTGTAGGGTAAGTACAATTGATATCGAAATTCTAAATGAGATTGAATCCATTTTTTTTCGTAATCAAGCGCTTTTTGTTGTTGATCTAAAAAATAATTTTCTCTCTGATTGACAAGGAAAACAGAGCTCTCGCCATTGTTGAATTTGATATTTTCCCCCTGCAGTAATTTTTCTCCGTTCAAACTATTTTGTTGCGCAATACTGAATTGATCGCGCATGGTGCTCTGCTGATTTTGTAAGTACTCTATCTTCTGGAGAATCTGCTGCCGTTTCCAAACTAAATTGTTTTGATTTTCAAGAATCTTAATTTGTTGCATTTTGAGGTCTCCGCGCGCTTCTCTCAAAAATAATGGAACAGCAAAATCTACTCCCCATTTATAATTCTCTGTGGAGAAATAATAATCGGAATTTTGAGTGGATTCATTTAGGAAATTGTATTCGAGATTCAACTTTGGCTTCAACTTTTCCTTCTTCCATTTTTGCTCAATGTTGAGAATATCGGCTTTGGTTTGGTACCAGATAATCTCAGGATGTTGTTGCAGTTGTTTATCGATTTCATTCTTTACAATAGCAATGGCTGTCATTTCATTGAAGGTAGTGGGAACTGGAACGATGGTTTTATTTAATATAGAAGAGTTATTTCCGTTGTTTTTAAAAGCAACTAACGCGATTCTGAATTTGATATTTTCGATATTGGCATCTTGGTATTGTTGCCTTCTTGTCTCCTTTTGAATGAAGCTTTCTAGCGTGTCTAGCGCTGCGCGATCTCCACCTAAAAATCGAGCTTTGGTGGCTTGGTGTCGTTGATTGGCGGCTAGAAAAAGTGAATTTTGAATGGCTACTTTTTTCTCACTGATGAGCCAATCCAAATACAGCTCACAGCTTTGGTAGAGCAATTCATTGATGGCAATGGTGGTCTCAAGTTCGCTCATCGCCAGAATTCGTTCTGCCCTTCTTTTGGCCATCCTTCTTTCGTCAATCACCAGGCCTTGGAGCACTGGAAGAGCAATGCCAAAAGAAGCAAGTCCATTGTTGGGAATCACATCATTGGGATTGACGTATGCTCCGTTGTTAAAATCCAGTTGGGCATTGATTCCAATGGCAAAGGGTGTCGGGATTTCAAGGGTGGTAGTGGATTGTTGATAGTAATTTTTATCGTCATAAAATTTGTTCTTCCATTTGCTAGATAGAACGGGATCAAACAGTCCTTTTGTCTGAAGCCATTGAGCATTTCCTTTTTCGGACAATAATTTTGCGTTTGCAGAAAGAGGATGTTCCTGAATTACCCAAGAAAGATATTCTTCAATACTTAACGTTTGACCAAAAGTGGTATAAGCATGAAATACAACAAGAATTAAGCACCACCTCATTTTTTAGCCTCCACTTTCTCTTTATTTTCAGGGGTGTAAAAGTCGGGTGGAAATCCATTGAGAATTCGCCATAGTTCGTAAATCAATGGAACATCATTCAATAACAAAATACCTCTTGCACCGCCGCCCATTCTCAACATGGTTGGCCATTTGGCACCTTCTTGAGGTGTCACCCACACTCTAAATTTTCCGTTTTCCTGGACAGCGGGATCAATGCTAGAAATGGTTCCATCGAACAGTCCGGTGGACATCTGACTCCAACCACTCACCACAAATGCTGGCCATCCTACAAAAATGATTCGCACATTTTCACCTTCGTGAACCAACGGATTATTTACCGGTGAAATCCAGAGTTCTACAGCCGTTTCAAAATGCTGTGGACTGATGCGGACAACTTCTTCTCCTTCTTTGATGGTTTCACCAATCCCTGATTTGGTTACTTTAGAAACAAACCCATCTTGGGGAGCAATGATGTAATAAAGTCCAGATCTCTTGTCGTAGTTGTTATATTGATTTTGGAGTTTCGTTACTTGAGCCTCGGTATCGTACATGGCAGAAAAAGTAGCGTGTTTATCACTTTCTGCTTTCGCAATTTTATCTCGATACTCGGCGTCGATGCCCCGGTATTCTCTTACCGCATTCTCCCATTCGGCCCGGGCGATATTCAGCTTGTTGGATTGATCATTTCGTTTGGCTACAGCATTCTGAAATGCCATTTGCCTGGTTTCCCACTCCGTTTTTGAAATGATATTTTGTTCAAGAAGGGATTGATATCGATTCAGTTGTTCTTCTACAATTTTCGCATTTCGATCTACCGCGATGTATTCAACGCTATCGGTTTTAATTTTTAATCGGGCCTGTTCAATTTTGGTCTTGGTTTGTTGCTTTTTAATTTCTTTAGCGGTAATTAAAGCGTCAATTTGATGATCAAGCGCCTTCACTTTTTCCATGTAGCTGGTTACGGCATTTTCTTTTGATTGCAGTTGATTACCAGTGTTTTCCAAAAGTCCAGGATCGAAATATTCATCTTTGACTTCGGAGATAAACAATAACGTATCGCCAGCTCTGACAGAGTCTCCTTCCTGTACATACCATTTCTCGATGCGTCCTGCGATGATGGATTGTATGGATTGAGGTCTTTGATTGGGAGAAAGGGAAATTACTTTTCCTTCAGATTCTATATTTTGTGTCCAAGGCAAACAAAGGAATAGAATTAAAAGTCCAAGATACATGGTCAATTTTCGCTGGAGGTTCCAAAACGGACTGGAGGATTCCGGACGATACCAAATGCTATCGGGATCATCTGATTCTTGACTCGTTTGAAACTCATCAGCAAATATCGCTAGGCCTTTTTCAAAAGACACTATGGTTTCATAAACACTGGAAATAGAGGTGATAATTTTTTCAAGACTATTGACAATTAGAACGATCACAATTTCAGCGGCAAGAAATTGGCCTATCGAAATTTGTTGAAGGATGGCGAGATAGGTTCCCAATAACATCATTCCTCCAATGATGACCAGTTTAAAGACTAAGAAATAGCGGATTTGAAAAAGCACCGTTAAGAAATGCGCTTTTTTTCGCTCCTGATATTGATCGTTGTACTCTGAAAGTACGTTTTTCTCTATGGTTGGGCTTCTCAAAAATCCGTACATGTCGTACTTACTTTCAGATAAGGCCATTTTTGTTTGAATGGAAGCTTTCCCTTTGATTTTGATTACAATGACAACAATAGCGACCAAGAGAATACCGAAGGCCAAAAAGAAAGTATGGTAGAAGGAAATGAGCACCAACCCAAGAATGAGTTGCAGAGCTGCATTCATCCATTCAATTAGTTTTTTGCTAAATCCTTTTTGAATACTGGTAATTTCGATGAAGTAATTGGATTTTTCTTGATAGTGATCTAAGTGCTGATCGGCTTGATATAATTTCCATTTTTTATAATAGGCTCGGGAAAATTTTTCAAACCAACGAGCTTCCAAATCCTCACCTTCTTTGAGCAATGCAATTTGCCAGCGATTAGAAAGTAAGGTTGTAATCATTACCACCAATACGATGGAGATCACACCCATCGTAAACTCCCCTCCGGCAATGAAGGTGGTGATACTTTGCAAACCTAAGGGTAGAGTCAGTTGAAAAACACTGACCAAAATGGAAAGTAGAAGAATTCGCTTCAGTGCAGGAGATTCAATGAATATGGCTGATTTCCAGAGGGCTTTGTATGGTGTTTTCATTAGCGTTGTAAATATATGACTTTTGTCATAAAACGGATTTTGAAAACATTACTAAACAATTGATTTTAACTTTATTTAGACCGTATCCCCGCAATCGTACCTCTATTTTACTTTGTAAGTAGGTTACAAAGTGACTTTCTTGTTTTGCACAAAATTTGAAGGTTATGAATATCTTACATGTCATCCAGGACTTTCCCCACGAGGAGAGTTGTATCGATCATTTTCGATTGAACCGTGAGCAGCACGGAATAATTTGCAAAAAATGTGCAGGGCAGAAACATTATTGGCTCAAAGCCAAATCGCAATGGCATTGTGCTCAATGTAATTTCAGAACCACCATCAGAAGCGGCACAGTTATGCAAGGTTCTAATCTTCCCTTGAGAAAATGGTACTTGGCAATGGCTTTTATGACCGCCACCAAAAAAGGGGTCTCCGCCAAAGAATTGCAACGACAATTACAACACAAACGCTACGATACTATTTGGTCGCTCATGCACCGAATACGCAATGCCATGGGAAACAGAGAGGACTCGGTAACACTACAAGGAATTGTGCAATTCAATGAGAGCTACTTTCTCCATGCGCAGCCAGATGGGAGAAAACTCAAGAGAGGGAAGATCAAGGGATTACCTCAAAACATTCAAGATAAGGAAATTGCGTTAGCATCTTTGCGTACCGATGAAGATAAACCAATCACCCATTATTGGAAAATGGAGGTGAAGAATGCGATGGTGCGGAAAAAAGATAATAGCCGATCCATTGATTTCGGGGAGATTTATGTTGGGTTATCCAAAAAATCCAAAGGTGTAGATTTATCTCAATATGTTCATGCTTACAACATTGGAGCTTGCTCAGCTAAAGAAAAATCCAGCAAAAATTCATGGGGAAAAATCATGATTGCCAATGCAAGGAGAGTTATACTAGGTATTTACCACAGGATCAAAGGAAAGTATGTACAACTTTATTTGGACGAATTTTGCTTTAAACTGAATCGGCGTGATGCCGCTGAGGGATTGTTTCAACAAGCCACCATGGCGGTATCTCAATCGTTCTGGTAAGATTGCGGGGATTCG
>CANHWU010000086.1 GCA_947464415.1 Flavobacteriales bacterium | reverse complement strand
GAATGGATCATTGGAGGATTGGGTTCGGGAGATTATTTCTTAACGGTTGAAACAGCGTGTGGAGTGGTAATGAATCAGCTTTTTACTGTATCTGAGCCCAGTTGGTGGAGCATCGATCCGCAGGCCACTCCGCCCTCATGCAGCGATGAGCCGGATGGTGGATTGGCTCCTGTGGTGCAGGGGGGAACTCCGGAATATGCTTTTCAGTGGTTAGGGCCCAATGGCTTTACTTCCATGGATCCTATTTTGAATAACGTTGCTGCTGGTGCCTATCAATTGATCATAACCGATAACAATGGCTGCGTATATGAAACGCAGTACACTTTGCAAAGTAGTGATGAGTATTTGTTTGATTTAGGAAGTGATTTGAATTTATGTTTGAATGACATTACCACAGTGGAGGGTCCTGTAGGTGCCAACCTGATTTACTATTGGCAGGATGGCTCAGACAATTCGGATTTTGTGATTGATCCAGTTCAATGGGGTGTGGGGAATCATTTGTTGAATTTGAGCGTGGTCACCACCTCTGGATGTTTTGGAACGGATCAACTGAATTTTGTGGTGAATGATTGCGTGAATGTGGAGGAATCTTCTATTTCGAAGTTGTTGATATACCCTAATCCTGGATCAACTGCCGCATTTACTCTATCAAATGAACATGGCGCGGCAGAGCGCTGCGAGGTGTGGGATATGACAGGGCGGTTGATACACCAGGAGAACTTGAATGCAGCGATGGAGGTCATTGAATTACCCCTTGTGCAAAGCGGAGTGTACAAAGTGGTACTGTTTGATAAAAATGGACTTATATTAGCAGAGAGAAATTGGATGTATATTGATTGAGAAAAGAAATGATGAAAAGAATCCTGACGTTTATTGCCGTTTTACCTTTGATTTTCACGAGTTGCAAAGAAGAGTGTTTGCCACCTGAAAATGCCAAACCCAAAGTGAAAGTAGTTTTTCATACCACCGTGAACGGGGCTGAAGTGGCTTCGGGTGTCAGTTTTGACCGTCCCGGTGGAGAATCATTTCAAGTGGATCTGATGAAATATTATGTTTCACATTTTGCATTGGTAGACGGTACGGGCGATTCCTTGATGATCAATGATCATCATTTGATTGACCCCATCAATCAGAAAAAGTCTTTTTCAAAGGAGGTGGAGGTAAAGAGTGGATGCGAGCATGTGAGATTTTTATTGGGGGTAGATGAGCTGCATAATCATTCTGGAAATCAAGAAGGCGATTTGGATCCCGTTAACGGAATGATTTGGACTTGGAGTACGGGATACATTTTTTTCAAACATGAAGGTACCTTCACCGATGCTACCGGCGCCTCACTGCCTTTATTGTATCACTATGGACAGGATAGAGCCCTTGTAGAGGTGGATTTACCCATTGACTTGGACATTGAAGAGGGAAAGTCGTATGAGATTCACATCGATTTAAATTTGGCTATTTTGTATCAAGGTATTGCATTTACGGATAACAATGTTCATCAAAGTGCGGGAACGGCCGATAATCCTTGGATAGATGCACTGAAACAAAATTTCAGGGGAGCTTTTCAAATTGTGGAAGTAAAAGAATCTTTGATCCAATAGAAAAATGAGGAAAATTTCATTCGTTTTTTCGATGCTCATGGGAATAGTTCTTCTTTTCTCATGCAGACATGAAAGCGAGGAAGTGGATTTTCATACCACTCCCTATTCCTTGAGTATTCCTCATGGATTTGTGCCATTCAGCGTGCCTAGCAATAATCCGATGACACAAGAAGGTGTGGCATTGGGAAGAAAATTATTTTATGATCCCATTTTGTCGGGCAATAACACCCAGTCTTGTGCCAGTTGTCATTTAGTACAGTATTCATTTTCAGACACAACAGTAGGAAGCATCGGTATAGATGGGTTTGCTGGGCCGAGAAATGCCATGCCATTGGTGAATTTGGGTTGGCAAAGAAATTTCTTTTGGGATGGGGGAGCAGCGGACATGGAAAGTCAAGTGTTGGGGCCTGTGGAGAATCCAATCGAAATGCACGAGCAATGGCCCAATGCCATTGCGGAGTTGAATGCAGATGCGGCGTATCAAGAGCTGTTTTATCAAGCTTTTGGTGAGAGGGAGATCACCGTTCCGATGGTGATCAGAGCGATTGCTCAATTTGAACGAACCCTTATTTCTGGCAATGCCAAATATGATCAATACTTGAAAGGTGAGACTAGCTTGACTCCTCAAGAGTTATGGGGATTGGAGGTTTTTACTGATCCTATGAAGGGAGATTGTAATCACTGTCACTCTTTAGGTTCTACTTTCTCTGATTTTGAATTTCGGAATACAGGATTAGATTCGATAGCGGTGGATGCAGGTAGGTATTTGATTACTTTGAATGAAAATGATCGGGGAAAATTCAAGACGCCCTCCTTGCGGAACATTGAGCTAACCGGACCCTACATGCACGATGGCCGTTTTGCCACATTATTGCAGTGCATTGAGCATTACAATACAGAATTTCATTATGCCCCCAATTTAGATGTCAATCTGTTAACGGCACAAAAGGGACGTATGACCATGGAGGAAATGCAAGCGGTGGAGTCCTTTCTGAAAACACTCACCGATTGGGAGTTTATTCAAAATCCTGCATTCGCTGATCCTAATCCTTGATAGGTAAATACGCCATCGAAAAGAATTGGGCGGAGTTAAGATAACGCTCACTCAAAGAACAAAGTTGATGTGAGGTGATTCCATCGATCACATCAAAAACTTCTTGCATGGTGTTGATCCGATCATAGACCCAAAGACTTTTGCCATTGTTGAACATTAAAGAAGCTCCGCTGTCTTGGGAAAGGGCGAGTTGACCTTTGAGTTGGGTCTTGTATCCGTTCAAAGCCCGAGTGGTCAAAGGTTGTTCTCTCAATTTCTTCAGTTCTGTTTCTATGAGTCGGATGGCTTTTTCTAATTGATGCTCTTCTGTTCCCAGATAAATGGAGAAGACACCCGTATCAGAAAAGGGCGAGTAATTTGAATCCACTTGATAAGCGATGCCGTGTTTTTCTCGAATTTTTAAGTTGAGAATATTGTTCATCGCGGGGCCGCCCAAAAGATTATTCAAAAGGATAAAACCATGGCGTTCTTTTTCATGTAAGGAAGGAGCCAATCCGCCCCAACCGTAATGAGCCTGATGTATTTCTTTGTGTTGAACAATTTTTTTCTTTTTGAACGGATGAAATTTAGGACGGTTGTATTGTACGACAACCTTTGGTGCCGAACATAGGTACTTTTCACACCATACTTTCAATTGCTCCAATTTGAGCGGACCGGCATAGCTGAACACCATGTTCTGACTAATAAAGCATCGCTGATAAAAGCTCATGACATCTTTGTGCTTGAAACTTTTTACGCTTTCCTCTGTGCCTAAAATACTGCGTCCCAATGGATGATTGGGAAATAGATGTTCATCCATCTCTTCAAACATCATGTCGGTGGGTGAATCCTTGTATCCATTGATTTCGTCGATGATGACATCTTTCTCTTTTTCCAATTCGCTCATGGGAAAGGTGGAGTTGAGTGCGATGTCCGCAATCAGTTCAATGGCTCTTTCCGTGTGTTCATGTAAAAAGGAGGCGTGAATCCAGGTTTCTTCTTTGGCAGTAAAAGCATTGATTTCGCCACCTACAGCATCAAGTCTGGAGAGAATCTGCGTGTTGTTACGTTTCTTCGTTCCTTTGAACATGCCGTGCTCAATAAAGTGAGCCAACCCATGTTCGTGGATGAGTTCATCGCGGCTTCCGCAGGCGATCATCAATCCGCAATGTCCCACAGCGCGGGCCATTGGTTGATGAACGACTCGGATTCCGTTACTGATTTGAAAGATTGAAGGAGGTAGAATGTTTTCCAAAGATCGAAATACTATTGCAATTACGGCTTTACTTCACATGGGACATCCATCCAAACGCCAAAGGCATCGATAGCGATGGCTTCTTCAGGTTCTGTAATTTTTTCTATTTCAGTTTTAGATTTACCGGCATCTTCCGCCAAATGTCTCAAATATTCAACGCTCAATTTGTAGCGAAAAACTCGGCCATTGACCACCGTTTTTTTTCCTTCACAACCCTCAAGTGGGACACCAAAGGCGTGATCTTTCATGAAAACTTTTATTTTACTTTTGCCATCCTTCGATTGAATTTCCATCCAGCATCCCGCTTTTTTACAAGTGGTAACCACGGTAGCTTCTATTTGCGCATCCAAACTATCCAATGATTCCATGGCCGATATCATTTCTGAAATCTCTATTTTTTTTGAAATTTGAAACTTTTCACCAAAAAAACATCCCTGACCGTAGGTAAATGCCAAGCTAAAAATGGCCATCAAAGAGAGAATCAATTTTTTCATGGCGCAAAGGTACGTTAATGTGACTTGACAAAGAATTCTGTTCGTCTATTTTTTGCCCGGCCTTCTTCAGTATCATTGGAAGCAATGGGTAGGGTTTCTCCATATCCCTTGGCACTTAATCTTTTGCCCTCTATTCCCTGTTGCACTAAGTAATTCATTACCTCAAATGCTCTGTCCATGCTAAGTGCAAGATTGGCTTGATCACTTCCGGAGGCGTCGGTATGTCCGCGGATTTCTACCACCATATTCGGATGGTCTTTGAGGTATTGAGCAAATTCATTCAAGATTAAAAAGGAAGAGCTCAGTAGGTCTGCTTTGTTGGTACCATAGCGGATGTCATCAATAGGGAACGGTTGATTGTCCTGCAATACCTCGGTTTTCATGTCGAGCTTCACTACCACGGGAGGCACCGTATCTTCTTTGTGAGCGATGACCCTTGTATTAAACGCTACGTCTTCGCCTTTTACGCTGAGTACTACGTCTTCTTTGGTGCCCACTTTCATGATGGCGGCATAACTACCATCGTCCTCATTGACTTTTACCTTATCCACTTCCCCGCTGCCCGTATATTTGATTTCTACTTCGGCATTGGCAGGGGGCTCGCCATCTTTCTTTTTCACCTCTCCTTTTACCAACATCACCTTCTCCGGTTTGGCGGGAGGGGGGATTTGAAAGCTATATACATCCCAAGTTCTTTCGCCCTTGTATCGTTTTGCACCGAAATATCCAAGTTCTCCATCACTGCTTACGATTACTCCAATTTGATCGTTTTCATCATTGATGGGGAAGCCGATATTTTTAACATCAGTAAAGGTGAGATCATCATTCATTTTACAATAAAAAATATCGAGGCCTCCCACTCCCAAATGCCCATCACTGGAGAAGTAAAGAGTTTTACTATCGCTGTGGAAATAAGGACCTTTTTCCTGTCCTTTCGTGTTGACACTTCCTTTGAGCGGAGTGGCCGCGCTCCAAGTTCCATCTGCCTGTTTTATGCTGTAAAATAAATCGTGACTCGGATTTCCACTGCCATCTTTGATACATCCTTCTCTGATGGTGGCAAACACCAGTACATTGCCATCACCGCTCAAGGTAGGTTGTCCTTCCCAACCATTGTCGGTATTGACATTGGGTCCTAAATCTTGTAATGATTCCCAAACATACTTCTTATCGCCATCTTCTGTTACAATGCGCTTGTAGCGCGTGCTGAACAAATCAAAATTGCCAGGGTTTTTGGGCTTTGGATTTTTCTTGGCAACAATCATTTCTTTGTTGTCCAAAGAAATGGTGACACCTCCATAATTATCTCCCACGTTAAAGGGTGGGAGAAGAGCTTCCCCATTGTTAAAGTCGCTGTTGATGTTAGGGCGTTTGGACCATGTCAATTCTTCCACCATTTTGGGTTCTACATCTCCTTTCGCTAATTTTTGAAATTGACGAGTGTAGAACATGATCTCTCCGTCCGGCGATAAAAGCGGTAAATATTCTTCTTTATCAGAGCATACCCCCATTACTTTTTCTGGCTGGAAAGGCGTTTTGTTGGAATAAATTTCTTTGTAAGCTTTTACATGGGGCAACGCTTCTTCTACCTCCTTGTATTTTTTCTCATATCCCTTATCTATCTTGGAAGGATCATCGCTAGGAAAGCGCAGGAACTTATCAAAGTATTCAATGGCCTTTTCATATTCTTTATCCGCATAAGACATGGCTCCGAGATAATAATAGGGCTCTGGATGATAGTCAGGACAGATTTCAATCAACGCTTTTAAATGCTCTCTGGAGTCGGTAAAGTTCATAGAGCCATTTTTAGCTCTCAAAAATTCCATCTCACCGAGTTGATGGAGACATGGCAAACATCCAGGGTCTATTTCGATGGATTTGAGGACGGCTTCTTTTTTTTCTTGCGCGTCTTTATTCTTATCCTTGGATTGTTCCAAATATTTAAGGGCTTTGGGTAGCGGCTGATGATCGCATCCTTCCTCTTGTGCGCAGGTGGCCAGATAAAAAAATAACCCTGTTAAAGTCAACAGGGTTAATTTAGGATAAACCAGTTTCATCAATTCTTGTTTTTGCAGAATTTCCCGAGGTGAATAATTCCTTTTTTGTAGTAAAACGAATAACTCGGACCTAAAATTTCTTCCATTCCTTGAATGGGGGTGTCACTGCCTTGAACGAATTTCCATTGGAAGTTAGTGGTTTTATTATTCCCATCAATTGCGACACCACTGCCATTGGAGATAAGGGTAAATCGCTTGATAGCGGATTTTAAATCTGGATTGTTGCATTCAGCAGCAAACTCCTCACAACAGTTATAAATTCCATAAATCTCGGATAATTTGAATTCATATATTTTGTCAGGATCATCTTCGTTTTCTGCATTTTGATTTGCCGTTGCCTCTTGTGGAGGGGTAATGACAGGAGCGGGATTTGTCGAATTCTGGGGTGCAGTGTTATTTGAATTTACTGCTGGAGCCGGTGGCGTGGAGTTAGAGGACTGTGCGGTGGGTGCGGTGCTGTTGAAATAAGTGGTGATGAAGGCATCGGGATAACCCAGGGCTCTCACTTTAGCTAAGTCATTGGTAGCGGCTGATTTTGAGGAATATTTTCCTGACCCATATTTGTATAAATTTTTATCGGCTACATAGAACATCGTCAAATTGTCCGCTTTAAGTTCACCAGGTGTGGCAGGTCTTCCAAATACACCAATCTGAATGGTGTAATAGTTACTGTTGCTGCCATTGTTAGTCCCGTTATTACTGGAAGCACTATTGATATTGTTGTTTTCCACAACGCCGCCGCTGATGCGTTTTCCATCCTTATACACCACCACAAAAGCATCTTTGTATCCCATATTCCGAATTTCATCTCTCGCTTTGGTTGCATCTCTTTTGTCATTAAATAATCCGGCCATGTAGCGGGTAAAGCCATTGGACACCTTTTGCCCCATGACAGGTGCAAATTGTCGGAAGGTGTTATTGGGAATCGGGTTTCTGAATGCCCCTACCTGAACGGAGTAAATGATTCCCATGGGCAAGGGTTCATCCACCGGGATAGGGTAGTTGGTTCCATAGGCAGACTTGTTCACTTTAACGAAGAAGGGTTTATCGATGCGTTCAGGTCTTGGTCCCAAGAGTTGATTGACCTCGCTTTCATCATATTTGCGAGTTTCCATTTGAATTCCCGATTTTTGCCTATCGTCGTTCGAAAGATTCAATGATTGAAGATCTTTGATGACATCAGCTGATACCGTCTCTTCCGGTTGCTTCGGTGTAGCTGTATTTTGGCCATCATTTTGGTTGGTACTTGGGTTTTGCGCAGTAACGCTGTGAGTAGTGTACTTTGCGCGAATAGCATCGGGAGGAGAAGCTAATAGGAAGCTTTCCTCTGCTGCTCCGTAGAGTTCAAATATCGGAAGTGCATCAATAGCTTTATTCATGTGGCGGTAGATTGAGGCAGCCATCATTTCTTTTGCGAAGGCAGATCTAATCCATTTGTCTTTCTCATTTATATCGGTGGCATTTTCGGCCTTTTTTCTCTCTATCACGGCTAAATCTGCAATCGAATCGGCATCGTTTTTCAACTGATTGATAAATCCGTTGAGGAGAGGTTCTTTTTTGAATCTCTCAATATTCAGATTGTAGTTTTTGAGTGCTTTGTCTTTCTCTCCATCCAGTTCTCTTTTGGCGAGCGCCCTGAAAATATCTTTATTGTCCACTTCAATCTTCGACCTCTGGTTTTCTAATGTCGAAAGTTTCTTTTGGAGAACAGATTTTTTGGCAGGATCTCCCTCTGCTTTCAGGGCTTTTTCTGTTTCTACAATGGCTTTGTTCACACTGTCGGCTTTGGCTCTATCCTTGAATGTGCCGCTGATCTCTGGATATTTTTTTAACAAGTCATAAAATTTCCACTCCTCCACTGCGTAGCGATAATCATATTCTTTGAAGTTGGCAGAGTCGATGACTTGCTTCATCACTTTAGAGGACTTTAGTGCGAGTGATGCATCGGGATTATCTGTGGGGAGAGGTTGGTAAGGATCTTTTTTGTTTTCAGAGGTAGAGGAGCTGGCTTTCTCTGAGTTGGTATTTTCTGTCGAGGTTTTTTTGGATTCTGTGGATTGGGATGGTGAGTTTTTGTTGGTGGAAACTTCCTCTTGAGTGGATGTTGTGGGGGAATTAACGGCTGTTAAATCAATTTTGGTGGGGCTTTCTTTCTCGTCGAGGTTGTAATTCCGATAAGGAGCGATTTTCGCCTGATCGAACAGCAAAGTGTAGGCATAGGGCTCCGATGTTTTCGTTTTGGATCCCTGTATTTTTGATTTTAAATCTTGTATATCGCTACTGGAAAAATCTTTTTGATCCTCCGCAGCCAAACCCAAATTCTCGTTGGCATTGATCTGTGCGTAAATTTCAGTGGCTTTTTTTGCAGAAGCCGCCTCATCATAAGTTTTCTTGACTTTTGGATCGATGGTCAATAATTCTGTCTTTTTGTTTTTTGCGGCGGCTTGGGTTTGGGCAAGCGAAGGGCTGTTGGCCTTCCTGTCTTCGATGACTTTTGCTTCTAATACATTGATGTCGTTGAGAATTTCATCATATAATTTGGCATTGGCTTCATGCGATTTGGCAGTAGATTTTGCATTTTGAGGAAGGGCATTGCTGGGTTTTTTGGGCCGCGATTGTTCTGCGAGTAGTCTTTTTCTTTCTTGTGTGAGCACATCAACAGTGCCATCCACATTGTTTTCTTTGATATAGGCCTGAAGCTTGGTGGTTTGGGTATTAAGTTCTTTTAAGGTAGGTTCGATGCTAGCTTGATAAGTGGCATATTGATCCCCTAATTGCAGGGCCGCATCGGCTTTGATTCTCATTTGATCTCCTGCACTTCTTAATTCTAAAGATTTTTCTAATGCTAGCTTGTCTTGATCATTGAAGATATAGGGCGTGCCTTTGGATTTGGCGGCTTCCACTTTTTCATTGATGGCCTTTGCGATGGAGTCAGAGGCAGCGTATGCTTTTTGAGAGAGTCCGTATTGTTGATTGGCCAATTGATATGCTTTTTTCTTGTGCTCTTCCATCAACGGTTTGGCATTGTTCAAAGACTGTATTTCGGCTTTCATATCATTCAAGATATCTTGAGCCGACTTTCCTTTGGAGAATCCTGCCAATGCTGGAGCGTTGGTCATGCTTCTTTCTAAAGTGGATGGATCCGTTTCAGTTTTGGAGACATCTAAGGCCGCTTTGCTTCGCAAAAGACCTGCGAAAGCAGTTTCCATAGAGCTGTCCAATGTTGCATCACTTCCGTTTCGGACTACCAGAGATGTTTTCCCTTTATCATCCGTCATGAGGTTTACTTGTTGAGGAAAATAAACGGATCCTGATCTGCCCGGTTGTACATCAAATTCTACAGTGTATTTTTCCTCTTGATCGGGTACGGTAATGGTGTAGGAGTATTTACCCGGTTTTGGGAAATAAACATCAAATTTTCCAGTTTTGTTGTCCGCGCTGAAATCACCTATGATTTCGCCCGATTCTAAATCTTTTACCACAATCTGAGCCGAAGCATTCTCTGGATTTAGTGAGGAGTAAAAATTAGCTTTAGCGTAAATGACCTCGATATCTTTTCCTAGAAAAGAGGTTTGGTAGAGTGTGTAGTGATTATGATCGCTGGTTCGGCCGGAGGCAAAAATGGCGGATTGATTGGCGGCATCAGAAATGAAGAAGATGTCGTCGTCGGGCGTGTTGAAAGCAAATCCCAAATTGATTGGTTTCTTCCACTTTTTGGTGAGAGAGTCTAAATCCGATCTAAAGATATCATATCCTCCCATCGAGTTGTGACCGGTGGAAGAGAAGTATAAAGATTTGCCATTGGGATGGAAAAAAGGAAAATCTTCATCATACAATGAATTCACTAATCCAGGTACTCTGCTGGGAACTCCATAAGATCCATCGGGCTTGATATCCGCTTGCCAAATGTCCAAACCCGAGGAATCCGAGTAGCTTGAGAAATAAAGCACTTTTGGAGTTCCGTTGAGGTAAACCAAATGTGGACTAGTGGATCTTTTGTCTTTTGCGTTGAGCAATTCATTGGGCGTGGTAATGATTTTGCCACCAACCGACTCGAGGTTCATTAGTCGAAAAAAACCTTGCTTTTCTGCTTCTGCCTTCTTTTTCACGATGAGTTCCTTGGGGTTTCTCATCAATTTAGTGGCGTATATGCACATTTGAATCTCCCTCAAGGCATCGTATTCTCCTTTCTCCTTGTCATTGGCATTGTCTAAATACTTTTCGTAGTAGGAAGAAGCTTCTGAAAATTGGTAACTCAGTTGATAAGCTTTGCCGAGATAGAAAAACAATTCAACTTCGTT
>CANHWU010000085.1 GCA_947464415.1 Flavobacteriales bacterium | reverse complement strand
TCAGGGCAATTGAGTCTTTTACAATCTGCGGCCCTGATGAGAGGCGCACAGATGAATTATGTCAATGATAGCGGACCCCTGCATTTATGTTCTGCGATGGATGCCCCAGTAACTGCTTTTTTCTGCAGTACGATTCCAGGATTTGGTTTTGGACCACTTTCTTCAGTAAAAGTTGTATTAGAAACCAAAGAAGATCTCTCTTGTCGTCCTTGTGGTATGCATGGAAAGAGCGCATGTCCATTGGGTCATTTTGCCTGTGGTAACATTTCATTACCTGTATGAGCGATTTGTTATCCAGACGTTGGCAAAAAGTCAATTGGGGAAAATTGTCAAGTTCACCCCAAGCTCTATTTCTGGGGTCTTGTTTCTCCACTGAAATTGCCAAACGAGCTGCCGCCTGTGGATGGAAAGTGGTGTCTAATCCCATGGGAACGCTTTTTCAACCGTTGGTCATCGCAGATTGGATCCGCGAATCCATCGGGGAGTCGGTGATGCAATGGGAGGAGCATTGCATCCAACATGAGGAACAGGTCAAATGTTTAATGTCTGGCAAGTTGCTCAATGGCATGGCCACTAAAGAGGTCCTCACGAAGATTGAGCAAGTAAAGGAACAAATTGCGGTTTCCATGAAAAATGCGGATTTATTGGTGATAACCTTCGGAACGGCCTATGCATGGAAATATCTTCCTACGAGCCGTTGGGTAGGAAATTGTCAAAGATTACAACAACAAGATTTTCAGCGTGAGTTGATTTCGCTTGAATATTTAGAAAAATATTGGAATGAAACCATGGCCATCATTCGAAACGGATTTCCAAATTTGAAAATTATTTTCACGGTAAGTCCGGTACGTCATGAGAAATTAGGGGTAATGGAAAATGCACGCTCCAAGGCTATTTTAGTAGAGCTCTGTCATCGTTTGCAAGAGGGAGAATCTGTTCATTATTTCCCTTCTTATGAATGGATTACGGATGAGCTCAGAGATTACGCTTATTATCAAACGGATGGTTGTCATCCTAGTGATGCGGCAATCGATTTTGTTTTTCAAAAATGGATGCAAACTTTTCAAATCGATGAAAAAATATAGTCTTTTATTGTGGGTTACTTTGCTGGTTGCAATGGCCCAAGCACAGTGCAGTCGTCATTTTGGACATTCCATTGCCTCCTTGAAGTCGAGTCATCAATCGCGATTGGATACGATGGATATTGTCACCCAGCATATCTACCTGGATTTTACAGGTTTTGCTCAGCAAATGGTGAAGGCACATTGTGAGACGCAGTTGGCGGTAGTGCAAGATGTAGATAGTTTGCTATTTGATTTTGAGGGATTGATCATGGACAGTATCCTGATGAACGGGATGTCCATGCCATTTAATCAAGGCAGTGCTCATTGTTGGGTCATTTCCAATGTCGGATTTGTGGGTGCAGATACTGTAACCATTGATTTTTATTACCATGGCCATCCTATCTCTGATGCTACTTGGGGTGGTTTTTATTACAACAGTCAATTCGCCTACAATATGGGAGTGGGATTTGATGCAGATCCGCATTGTTTCGGTAGGGTTTGGCATCCATGTATTGACGACTTCAATGATCGTGTGCAATACACAGTAAGTGTGGAGACATTGAGTGATATGTCCGGTTATGCAGGCGGGATTTTAGTGCAGGAATCTATTCTTCCCAATGGGCATCGATTGAATGTTTGGGAAATGAATCAGCCCGTACCGTCGTATTTGGCCTCCGTGGCGGTAGCTCAATATGTCCGACATGAATCTAATTTTCTATCGATGGATGGATCATCGAAGCCTGTTTGGTTGGTTTCTCGTGCGAGTGATACAACGGAATTTAAAAATAGTTTGGTTCATTTACCGGAAGTGTTAACCGCCTTTGAGCATGCGTTCGGGCCATATCCGTTTGATCGAGTAGGATATGTGGCGGTGCCTTTTAGTGGCGGTGCAATGGAGCATGCCACCAATATTGCCTACCCCTTGTTTGCCATTGACGGCGCATTGACGTATGAGACTTTGTTTGCTCATGAATTGAGTCACATGTGGTGGGGCGATGCCATTACCTGTTCCACTCAAGAGGATATGTGGCTCAATGAGGGATGGGCTTCCTATTGTGAGTCATTGGCATTGGAGGCCTTGTATGGCGAGTCAGCGTATTGGGAGGAGCAAAAGGCTTTGCATAAGGAGGTCATTGCGCAAGCACATGTCCAGGACAATGGTTATTGGCCGGTGAGTGGAGTTCCTCATTCGTTGACTTATGGTACAACGGTTTATCGAAAAGGAGCATGGGTGGTGCACAATCTGAGAACGGTGATGGGAGATAGTGCTTTCTTTTTGGCTTGTTCCGATTATCAATTACAGCGCAGTTGGCAGGGCCATGCTTCCATGCAATTGCGAGATTTCTTTCAGAATTATACCAACGCAGATCTGACGTCATTTTTTTTAACTCATGTTTTTGAACCAGGATTTTTGGGATTTCACATCTCTCAATGGCAGGCTTATCCTGAATTTGCCGGAGGTTTTTTAGTGCATCTCACACTGGAGCAGCATGTTCGAAAGGCCTCTCAAACGGCAGCCTCTATGCCTCTTAAAGTTTCTGTGTTCTGTGATGATGGTCAATGGTATGATTTTTCAATTCTTCAATTGGGAAGCAGCTCGGAGCATGATGTACATGTTCCCAATGGTCCATTGTATGTGGTGGTCAATCGTGAGAATGCACTGCATCACGCAGCCCTAGGAGATGAAAAGTGGATTACCAACACGGGTATTCAAACTTTGTCATATCCTGAAGTGACATTGTTGGTGAATGAATTGAATGCAGACAGTGCTTGGTTCAGAGCCGAGAATCATTTGGTAGGGGAGGAGAATAGTCCTTATATCATGGGTACGGATTGGTACATAAGTCCAGAGCGATTTGTTCAGTTGTATTTAGACACAACTCAATTATTGACTGGCGCTCGATTGAATTTCAATGCAACGAGCGCTGCTGATTGGGATAGTGCTTTTTTTGCGATGTTGTGGGCCATGAATGGAGTGGAAGACAGCGTGCATTTATTGTACAAGCGTTTTCATGATACCGAGTGGCAGGAGTATCCTTATTATACAGTCAATAATATGGGTTCACCCACCAGTGGTAGTGGTAGATTTGATTTGAGTAAAGTATTACCAGGAACCTACACTTGGGCTTTTCATACGGGACAGGTGAGTGTGAGTGAGCTTGAATCGAGTCCCGTGCGGTTTGATAGTGAATATTGGTGGAGTGATGCAGCGATCGAACAAGTAAGTCTGATGAGTCTTGATGGTAAAAGATTAGCTCATTGGGACTTGGTACAAGCATCACATAAGGTGATGCTTCCGGAAGGTCAAGGATTTTTTGTTCTGCAGTATTTTGAATCGGGTATTGGGTATTCAACAAGGATTCCTTCATTCATGTTCGTTAAATGATGAATTAGAGAATTTATTCGGGTCGTGATTTTATTTTAGTTGTCACGGTATAATGATTGAAGAGATTCTTGTCAAAGCAGAAGTATTTCGGAAACGCTTATCAATAGAGCTGTAATTTCTTTAATCGCCTTCATTTTACTGGGTTTGATGCTCAATTCTTCTAAAGTGGAAAATCTTTGGTGGTTTTTTTTGGTCTTGCCGTTTCTCTTATTGACTTCGCTTATTTATTATCGGCGCAAGTGGAAGAAACCGTTATCAGTATTGAACAGAAACCTCGACTTGTATCGTGATTCCAATGAAAGGGAAGCTTGGTTTGATTGGTTGTTGGAGAAAAAGAACGATTTGGAATTGGGAATTATTTTGTCCACTGGACCTTTAAGCTTGTCGCTTTTATTGAGCTTTCCTTTTTTGATGTACTTCTTGAATTTGCTTTTTTAATAGAGCGTTAGATGATTTTTAGCATTTTTTTCTTTATTGAAAAGAATTCAATTAATTTGGTGTATATGAAGAAACATTCAACTCTGCTAGTTCTAGCTGTAATTGGAATCTTTATGATTACCAGTTGTGGATTCCAACAACGGAAGTACACCCACGGTCATTATTTGGATTGTTGTAAAGACCCTACCTCAACGGTTATTTCGCCCAGCCTTTCAGCGATGACGGAGATCCCTTGCATAGATTTCCTCGAAGGCAACCAAGTTTCAAAACCCATGATGGATGATTTGAGTTCAAGTGTATTGGCAACGGATCAAGATTCTGGTGAAAAACAAAATCGGAGCATGGAGAGTGAAATAGTTGGAGATACGACAATCAAGGGAAGTAAGGGTAATCGTGTGGATCTGCCCAATCAAAGCGAAACCCCGGCGATTTTGGAAGAGCATTTTAAAAAATCAAAAAAGTACGCCAATCGATATTTTGGAGTTACAGGGTTGTTGTTTGCTGCGATGGTGGGGCTGCAGGTTGCCTTCTCTCAATCATCAAGTATCTATTCCTCATCCCTGTATTTAAGTATGATAGTAGCTTACGTCTTAATGCTATTTACTTTTTTGAATTTCCGGAGTCTATGGAAGAAACCCTATCAATCGTTATCAGATGGTTTGAGGAGTTATCGCAAGTTTAACGAAAACGAGAAGTGGTATAGAGCATGTGATAATAGAGTATTTCCCTTGCACTTTTTAATCGTGTTGTCCGTGCTGATGACTGTTTTTGCTTTTTTTATTTTAATAACACCTTTGTATGGAGGATATTGACAGAAATCAATTAGACTTTTGAGTTTCGTAACCCAATAGACCCAACCAAAAAAATCCTAATCCATAGAAAAAGTCTTCAGCGGGAACGCTCCAAATGCGGATACCACTGTTTTCAGCTTTGTTATAGAATACAACAGCATGATGTATCCATTCATCATGCGTATGGAGAATAGGATATTCCCAAAAGTGAATTCCCGTTAGAATTCCATTACAAATAAAAAAAGGAATGAGAATTATCCACCAGGTGATGATTTTCCCTACG
This sequence comes from Flavobacteriales bacterium, assembly GCA_947464415.1. GTDB lineage: Bacteria > Bacteroidota > Bacteroidia > Flavobacteriales_D > Sanyastnellaceae > CAMCTV01. Next base: position 5,801 of record CANHWU010000085.1, on the reverse strand, counting down.
AATTGAGAGGGTGAAAAGAAGAAATGGTAGGCAGTAAGTCCCAAACCAGCTATGATTGCGGTAGTGGTATAGGCCCCTGTGGGGTTTCGAATCAGGAGCAGTAAGGCAAGTATTGCATGGAAACTAAATAGAATGATGCTCAATAGTGGTGCTTCTGTTCTACCCAATTGAGCCATTTTCGGGAAATAGTATAATATACAGCGCCATACAAACAGGCAGGCAAAGGGAGTGGCTATAAAAAACAACCATTCTTCAATGGGTAATCCTGCGAAATAAAGATCAGAGGTGAACGCTTGGTTAAAACGCCAAACACCCCAATGAGTGAAGAGGATATCCCATGGAATATATAGGGTCATGATGAGCACACACGCACGAAGTATGTTTCGCCAAGAACGATTAAAGTACAAGCTAGAATGAAACCCCAGAATAAAAGGCCCAATGAATGTGATGGACAACACTAACCAATAAAATGGAAAGCCCTTCATAAATGTTTTAGCTGCTGTGACTTTTGAGCTTCTTTGAAGTATTTCAACGGAACCAGGAGCATCCCAAAACATTGCCCATCATGTTTTCCTTGATTCTTATGATGTACTTTGTGGGCTTTTCGGATAGCTCTGAAATACCAATTATCGGTATTGTCAAACCATTTAAACCTGCGATGGATCAAAACATCATGCACAAGGAAATAGGCTATCCCGTAAAGCAATATTCCTAAACCAATGTAAAGTCTAAAGTCGTTTCCACCCATCATACCGAACATGATGAGTAACCAACTCGGTACGGCGTAAATCAAAAAAAACACATCGTTGCGTTCGAAAATATGTTGATGGGGTTCATGATGATCTTGGTGAAAATACCACATGAAGCCATGCATCACAAAACGGTGCGTTCCCCACGCCATGCCTTCCATGATGAAGAATGTGGCAATAGTAATCAGCGAATTCATTGTTTTGAAATAAAATGTTGAATAACCTTGGGCGCCATGAGTTTGAACCAGGCTGTAAATTGTCTTGGATGATCGCGCAGTTCTTGTTGTAAATGACCAATGGAGATGTATTTCCAATTGGCCACTTCTGCTGCATTAGGTTGCGGAATTACATCTGAAACGCCAATGTAAATATGATCCAATTCATGCTCAAGTAAATTAGGTTCAACATTGGCTTGATACAGGAAGGTAAACGCAAATTCCAGTGGACATTCCATTCCCATCTCAAAGTGTAAACGGTCCTGGAGTGTTTGATGAATGGTTTCATCGGGCTGAGGATGGCTGCAACAGGCATTGGTCCAAAGTCCCCCGCTGTGATATTTTTCATGAGCTCGCTGATGCAAGAGCATTTCCCCTTTGGTATTAAAAATGAAGATGGAAAAAGCGCGGTGAAGTTGTCCCGTTATATGGGCCTCCATTTTATCAAGTACCCCAATTTCATTGTCTTCACTATCCACCAAAATCACTTGGTTCATATTAAGTAAGCTTGTAGTTTATTCTTTTGTGCGACTTCGATTAGTTCTTGCTGCAAGATAAATTTAATCACGTTTTGCCAATAAGCATCTTTTACTTGTACGTAATTCATCGAAAAATGATCGCTGATCAGTTGACAGTCAGCGGCAATATTGGATTGATAGCCCAAAAAAGAAGGGCTTTGGCACTGAATGGTTAGGCGAATAAAACGCAACTCAGCATTCCAAGGGTTTTTTTGAATGGCTTTTTCGATCAATCCTTTACCTTCATTGAATGCAGATAGTTTTTCATGCGGCCAATCTTTGTACTGAGCGGAGATGGCAGTGGCAGCCCCTTTGTATCCGATAACAATATCATCTTGGGAAACCACCGAAGTTCCAAGTTGAATGAATGATTGGGCCTGCTGGGGCTGAAAAAACAGATTTCGTAATTGACTCAATTCATTTTGTGCCAAAGTATCATAACCAAAAAGAACGAGAAGTAAAAAAAAGAAATGCTTTTTCATTACAGCATATTCAAGTTGTGTTTTAAAAATGATCCAAACATCAAGGCGATCTTCTTTGGATTGGCAATTCGTATTCTGTTGTTGAGCACTACCTCTGGATCCAATCCCTTTATTTTGTCAAACAATCGGATATAATAGGTGTAGGCCAGGTAAACACCATATCGGCTGTCTTTGGGCAATTGAAGAATGCCTTGATAAGCCACCGCAAAATCTTGGGCAATTTCGCTTTCTATTTTGCGCTTGGTTTCCCAATTGAACTCTTTCATGTCCACATTGGGGAAGTACACACGTCCCAAGTCACGGTAATCCGCATTCAAATCTCGTAAGAAGTTGATCTTTTGAAAGGCCGATCCCAATCTCATGGCAGCAGGCGTTAATCGATCATACATTTCTTGGTTGCCATTGGTAAACACCTTGAGGCACATCAATCCTACCACCTGTGCAGAGCCCAGAATATACTCCTCATAATTCTGCTCATTGTACTGAATGTCTTCAAGATCCATTTCCATGCTTTTTAGAAATGTTTCCACAAGATCCCAGGTCATGTTGTAGTCGTGATATACCTGCTGGAATGCATTCAAGATGGGGTTCAAGGAAATCTTATCGGCGATGGCTTCTACCGTATCTCTTTTGAATTTATCCAACAACCTTCTCTTGTCATAATCATGGAAGGTGTCAACAATTTCATCCGCAAAACGCACATAACCATATACGGCGTAAATGGCTTTTTGATGTTTTTTAGATAGCATCTTGATTCCTAAACTGAAGCTTGTACTATAGGACAACGTTGTCAGTTTACTGCACTCAACGGAAACCTGATCAAATAAGGACTTCTTATTCATTTTTCTAGTTAATTCTTTTCTATGATTTCTTTCGCAGCAAGCTGGCCGCTGATGATGCCGGGAGGCATTCCAGGTCCTGGTACCGTTAATTGACCACAATAATACAGATTATTGAGCTTACTTGATTTTAATTTTGGTTTTAAAAATGCGGTTTGCATCAAAGTGTTGGCTAAGCCGTATGCATTTCCTTTGTAACTATGATAGTCAGCGATGAACTCTTCATGCGCATAACTTCTTTTGTACACAACATGGGGTCTGATGTCCATTCCAATTCTGGATTGAAGACGATCGCACAATAGATTCCAGTAATGTTCTCTGGTTGGCTCATCTGATTTCATATCCGGTGCTACTGGAATGAGGAAGAATAAATTCTCGTTACCCTCAGGGGCCACGGAGTCATCACTCTTTGAGGGACAACACAGATAGAACAATGGATGCCGAGGCCATGCTGGCTCATCGTAAATCTCTGAAGCATGTTCATCAAAGGAGGTGTCGAAGAATAAATTGTGATGTTCAATGCCTTCCACTTTTGTATTGAGTCCAACATAAAATAGCAAAGAGGACGGAGACATGGTTCTTTTATCCCATTGTTGCTCTGTGTACATTCTGTGCGAAGCGGGAAGTACATTCTGCTCAAAATGATGATAATCTCCGGAGTTGACCACTTCATCCACTTCAATGCGGCCACCTTCAAAATGAAGAGATTGAATTTGGTTGTTTTTTAGTTCAACTTGTTTTACGTCTGCATTGGTAATGAAGTTCACCCCCAATTCCAATGCGAGTGTGTGCATGGCTTCGGGTACTCTAGACATTCCACCAATGGGATACCAAGTACCCAATTTAAGATCGGCGTAATTCATTAAACTATACAAGGCGGGCGTTTGAGAAGGCTTCGCTCCCAAGAATAACACCGGAAACTCTAACAACTGAATGAGAATGGGATTCTTGAAGTATTTTTTCAAGTGAGATCTCATGTCGGTAAATAATTGTATTTTGAACAGGGCTTTAAGAATTTTCAATTCAAAAAATTCTGTGATGTTGTGCGAGGGCTTCCAAACAAATTCGCCCATTCCGGTCTCATATTTTTCTTCCGCCTCTTCTAGAAATTTCACCAACTGTTCCCCGGCTCCTTTTTCATACCGATCAAATAATTTGCGCAAATCATTGAAGTCGGCGGGAATGTCTTCTACTTGCCGGGGGAGGAAAACACGATAGGCAGGATCGAGACGTTTCAGCGCATAATAATCACTGGTTTTCTTGCCAAAACGCTCAAAGAATTGGTCCATCACCTCCGGCATCCAGTACCAACTCGGACCCATATCAAAGGTGAATCCGTTGGACTCAAAGCTCTTTCCTCTACCACCCACTTTGTTGTTTTTTTCCAGCACTGTTACCCTGTGCCCGGCAGCAGCCAAGGTGCATGCAGCCGCTAGACCACTGAACCCACTTCCGACAATACCGATATGTTTTGTTTTATCATTACTCACTAACCATTAAACAAAACAGAAGGGGTTTTGTTCACAATGGTGGTTATCTGTACCTAATTCTTTGTCCCACTCTCAAAACAGAGCTGGGCCTGAGGCGATTAAGTTTGCACAGCTGAGATACAGAGGTGCCTGTTTTTCTGGAGATGGTGGAGAGTGTTTCGCCACGTTTTACGCTGTGGTATTTTCCCCCTTTACCATTCTTTTTATCCCTTTTACCTTTCTTTTTGGAGGTGTAAACGGGCTTTTTGGAATTTTCTTTGGTCAGATAAAAAATAGGATTTTTCAATTTTGCTGATGGAACATCCATTACCAGAGAAGGATCGATAGCGTTGCCTAAATAACGAATCTCAAAATGAAGATGTGCCCCATAGGAGCGCCCTGTATTCCCGCCCAAACCAATGATTTGTCCATTTTGAATCCATTGTCCGGGTTGCACAAATCTAGCCTCCATGTGAGCATACAAGGTTTCCAAACCATTCTTATGTCTGATCACCACGACGTTTCCATACGATTGGCTGTAATGCGAAATGCGCACCATTCCTTCAAAGGCCGCCTTAACGGGCTCACCCGTCCGGAGTCCTAAGTCCAAACCATTGTGATTTCGTCCCCATCGAGGTCCAAAGGGTGAGGTCATTCTGGGGTATTGGGTGGGAAAGGTGAAATCGCAGGTATCAAATGTCAATAAAAAGAGCAGTGAATCTGCATCCCATTCTAAGGCCTCTACCTCATGAATTTTCTTTGTATCCCATTTTCCATCTATGATGTAACCGGGAATTACATCTGCTGAATCTTCGAAAGTTTTTAAATTCAGTACAATTTCAGGCGCGGCTTCATAAGTATAGATATGATCAAATAAATTTAAATCCACCTCGGAAATTAATTGCGCTGGGTTAATTCCAGCTACTTGAATGAGTGAATCTTCATCTTCATCTTCAGGTTCTACCATCAAGGTGGTACAGTGGTTAAGCCACCGCAATGAGTCTGACATCAAATTCAATGCGGATTCTACTTGCGCAAACCCCGTGCACAAATAGAGTGTCCCCATGATGGTCATGATCCATTTCCTCATCTTTGCAAAAATAGCTTAGTGGCATGTAGATATGAGGACATTCTTTTAACTTACCTTCATTCTATTGTTAATCAAAATTCCTAGTACTTTTGTCTAATGAATCCTTACAAAGTAGATATCCTAGCTCTTGCTGCGCACCCTGATGATGTAGAAATTTCGGCTGGTGGTACCGTCGCTAAGCATATCGCTTTAGGTCATCAAGTGGCCATCGTGGATCTCACGCAAGGGGAATTGGGTAGCAGAGGTAGCGCGGAAATCAGAAAGCAAGAGGCCGAAGCAGCTGGAGCCATTTTGGGCATTCATCATCGAGATAACTTAAAACTAAAGGATGGTTTTTTTCAGTACAATGAGGAGTCCCTGCGATTGGTCATTGATCAAATCAGAAAGTATCAGCCCCGAATCGTGCTCACCAATGCTCTCAAAGATCGCCATCCTGATC
>CANHWU010000084.1 GCA_947464415.1 Flavobacteriales bacterium | reverse complement strand
TACTTTTTTAAAGCTACCTTATCTCCCATCTCCCATAATCTACCAGAACATGCTTCTTTCAAAGCGGGTGCAAAAGTAATTCTTTTTTTTACTTGTGCAAGTTTTTTGTTCTACTATTTTCTTGAGTTCTATCTTAAATTCACTTTATCAATGAGTTATGAAATTGTATTTTACACCAAAATGAAATCAAAAGACTCATTGCTCAACGATTATATTTGCTTGGATGAAAGGAAATAATTTCTCTGTTACGATCTTTGGAGCCTCCGGCTTGGTCGGAAAACATCTGTTGCAACAATTAATACTTAACCCAAGTTGTAATTTGATACAAATTCCAGTTAGAAGTCGCTTACATATTGAACATTCTAAAATAAGAGAGGTTCCATTTGCATTTAACCAAGAGGAATATCACTCCCTCTCCCCCACTGATGTGGTAGTTTGCGCAATAGGCACTACGCAAAAAAAAGTACAGGGAAATCAAAACGCCTATCGCAAAGTGGACCATGATATTGCCGTCCATGCAGCAGAATGGGCGGAAAATACAGGTTGCAAACAATATCAACTCATCTCTGCCATTGGTGCCAACGCTCGTCGCGGGAATTTTTATATCCGCTTAAAGGGCGAAATTGAGCACAAGATTTTTCAAACCTCTATCCCTCAAATCGTTTGCTTCCGTCCTTCCTTGTTGCTTGGAAAACGCAACGAAACAAGATGGGCCGAAGGAATAGGGCAATTGTTGCTTCCGTTGCTTGCAATTTTAATACCCCAAAAATATCGGCCCATCAAGGCTCTAGAACTGGCCAAAATCATGATGAAAAAAATGGAACTTTGCCGTCAACATGTATCGTCTAAATTAATTTGGGAAAAAGGAAATTCCGAATAATGGCTTTACAATCCATTTTAAAATACCATATTGCATCCTTGGTCCTATTGGTTACAACTTCCCTTGCAGCGGCACAAATCAGCCAACTTCGAGATACCGTAAAAAAGGAAGAACTGCATTTTTTTTGTGAAGGATATTTCGCAGGGTCCACTACCGAGGCTCGCAATAAGCAAGAGGACTTTTATTACAATCATCAAAAACTGAATTCTCCTGGAATTAATTTTACCAGTATCCAATATCATTTTGAAAAGAAACGATGGGGATTAGATGTGGGTATCCAAGACGGGAGATATGTGCAGGCCAATTATTCCTCACAGCCCTTAATCAATCGCTTGATTTCACAAGCGAATATACATTATCTACCCTTTCAAAGACATGATATTTCCTTGCAAGCCGGCATCTTTCCCTCTCACATCGGTTTTGAAAGTGCTTGGAATACGGATAATCTCACTTTGACGCGAAGCATGCTCGCCGAAAACAGCCCCTATTACGAAAGCGGCATAAGCCTCTCTTGGAATGGCCCTGACCAAAAATGGGGGCTCAAGGCACTTTGCCTGAGCGGATGGCAACAAAGCCAATGGAAATGGCCTGTTCAACATCCGTCATTCGGGTGGGCCACCTACTGGCATCCGTGTACTGATTGGAAATTGGCGTACAATGGATTTCAAGGCAATTTGGATAATCTTACCGCCTTTCCCTATTCCTACCACAACTTTTATATGCAAGCCAAATGGAAAAGTTATGAATGCATAATGGGATATGATATTGGCATAAAAGACAAAATAAATCGGTGGCAATCACCTGTTATAATTGTTGCAAAAAAATGGAATCAAAAGCTTAGAAGTGCCATAAGATGGGAAAAAATGATGGATCCTCAATCGACCATTTTAACAGACAATCTTACACCTTGGAAAAATAGAATGGCCTACAGTGCCAATGTAGACTGGGTCATCCATCCCCTATTCACCGCACGAATTGAATATAAATTTGCGAAAGCAAATGATGGAATATTTATAAAGCACCATGATTTGATCACATTCAATTGCATTTTTCATTGTTCATCAAAAAAGCAAGCTATTCATTTTGTTTTATCAGATTATTAAATAGAATACACCAATCAAGCAGCAGCATCACATAATTCGAAACATCTTTAATTGTGATTCAATGCATCTCTTTTTGTACTTTTGAAATACCCCAAAAAAGAATGAGCACTGATTCCTTACCTAAAATTAAAAACGCGATGAAAAAGTTAGGTTGGGCGACAGTCCTTTTTTTTATTGTCAAAGGCACCATCAGCACCATTCTCTTGCTGTATGCAGGAAGTTTTTTAGCCGGATGCTGAACCTTTCAATTAGGGAGCCACTCGCAATCGACACCATTTAATATCGGCATCTACATGATACACCAGCCTGTCATGCAGACGAGAAGGACGACCTTGCCAAAACTCATACCGCACCGGAGTGATACGAAAACCTCCCCAAAAAGGAGGCCTGGGGACGACTGTATTGCTAAATTCATTTTCAAAATGTTCAATACGTTTCTCCAAGACAGCTCGGTCATTTATCGGTTGACTTTGAGGTGAAGCCCAAGCCCCAATTTGACTTTCCCGGGGACGAGAAGCGAAATATTCGTCGCTCTCGGTATCAAGCAATTTGGCCACTGATCCTTGGATGCGCACTTGTCTTTCCAAACTCGGCCAAAAAAAACAGACGGAAACCTTTACATGATGAAGAAGATCTTTTCCCTTTTTACTATTGTAATTGGTATAGAAAACCAAACCGTCCACACTCAATTCTCTCAAAAGGACTACCCTTGCATCGGGGAAACCATCCTCACCAAGCGAAGCCAACGTGAACGCATTAAAATCATCAAGACCCTCCATTTCGGCATCTGCTAACCAAATCTTAAGTTGATCAACAGGATGAGATGCGCTATTTTCTTCCAGCAATATGGCCTTCTGATAATCCTTCCGCGAGTGAATATGTTCTTTCATAGGTTCAATTTACTAATCTTTTAAAAACGAATGCTGATAAATCTCGGCTAATTTCAATCCATGAACAATGGGATCGTGTTCTTGTTCAATTCGTTGTATTGCATTACAACTCTTTTGACCCAGTACATCAGTATCACTCAAAGCTTCGATCGTCACTTCTTTTATCTGTTGTATCAACCATTCTGAAGAGGCATGTTCTCCGCCCAAAGTTGATAAATCCCATTCAGACCATTCATTTTTTGGAACATTGATTAACCAACCGCACTGATTGTTGTTGATTTCAGACAATGATCTAATATTGGTGGAAATTACTGGGCATCCACAAGCTTGCATTTCTAACACGCTGTAGCCATAAGTATCCTGCCAAGTTGGTAAAAAACCCAAATGACACCTTCTCAGCAATTCAATCACTTCTGTATTGGGAATATTTCTGAGATGCTCAATCCAATTCATCTTGGATATCCATTCCAAATCTTCCCCAATTCTTTTCTCTTCCAGATTGAACCATCCCGCCTCTGGGTCTAAAGATGAGATTAAATATAGTTTGATATTAATGGACTTTCTGACCATTTCGAGCGCTCTGATCAATTCCAATCCTCCCTTTCTGTAGAAAGCTCTACCAACAAATACCAATTCAAAACAATCAGGATCTTGTTTCTTGGAGGGATGCACTCCAAATAATTGCTGAGGGGGGTGTAACACCGTTATTTTGTTCGCAATACTCGCGCGGTGATCCGGAAAAAGTTCTAAAAATTTCAATTGCATATTTTTAGTATTCTCCGATAAAGCGATTAACTTTTTACAAGATTCTCCCGAAATACTATCCAGCGCCCTTTTCACAGAGGTATTACTGATCACCGCATCTATTTGCCCCAAATCTTTGAAATCATTCTTCACTACCCAATAGTAAGGAAGCAGGGTTTCAAAAGTGATGACATTTGGAAACGAGCTAAACGAAAAACTATTAAAAAAATGCATGCCATCGACACGAGCTGGAAGAATGCGCCGATATCTATAGTACTCAGTGCGGAAGAGAATCCTTCCTACCATTCGCTTTAATACAAAATTCAATTTATTGATGTAAGCATAAAAATTGGAGTGCGCGATATTGATATATGCCACCCCCTGCACTCTACTAATGATATTCCGTCTTTCCGGATAATTATCACTGATATATCCAATTCTCAGTTTCACTTATTTCTTCTTACTCCAAGAACATGTATTTTAAAAAGGAAAATTTCATCCACACAAACTTAATATATTAAAACAAAACAAGCATTGCGTTCTTATTAATTCATGAAGATATCATGAATTTTTCCCTGCTGCGGAAAGTGTCTGCAGTGGACGAAACTAATTTTGAGATGCGTTAATCCAAAATTGAACGAAAATAACATTAACTTGTACCGCTCTATCAATAGCATTCACATTGAACTTAAAACAAGAATATCATCATTGGACAGACGAGGCGCTGATGCAAGAAATTGCTCAACGTAATAAGCGCGCCTTCGATGTCATTTATACCCGATACTCCAGGCCTATGTTCAGTTTTTTTTACCGAATGCTCTGGAAAAATAAAGAACTCGCCAATGACTTGTGTCAAGAAATTTTCACCAAAGTAGTGCTCAATGCTGCTCAATTTGATCGTAGTCGTCCGTTTAAAACATGGTTATACAGCATTGCCAACAACATGTGTAAAAACGAGTATGCCAAGCACGCGGTGCGCTCTCAAGCTACCATGAAAATTGAAACCGCTACAGAGAACATGGCCTCCTCTCAACTGGATTTGGCCCATTTCAAAGCACATCTCCACCGTTTGATCCAAGGATTAGATGAGGTGAAAAAACAAACCATTGAATTGCGCTTTTTTCAAGAGCTCAGTGTGCCAGAAATAGCACAGACCATGCAGTGTAGCGAGGGTACGGTAAAATCGAGACTTTTCTATATTCTTAAAGAATTTCAAAATGAACTAAAAGTGTACAAAGAAATTCTCTCCCTTTTCATCCTCATCTCTTCCATTTTATGAAACAGCCGATGTATCACATAGAGGATTTAGAAACCTTGCTTTTGCAAAAAGAGTTTGGGCAATTGTTGGAAGATGAAAAAACATTTGTCCTGCAACATATCACCAATGAGACGGAGTACTCGCAAATGCGCTCCTTGCTTTTTAAGATGATTGAAGAAAGCCAGGAAGACGAGCATTGGCAAGAGCCAGATCCCCGTGTAAAAAGAGATTTGGATGCCTTGTTTGAATCTGCCTCTGATGAAACTCCTATCATTCCATTCTTTCGCTCTCCTCTATTTTGGTCAGCAACGGGAATAGCCGCGACATTGGTGATTGCTTTGTTGTTTTTTTGGCCAACCGCCCCAACAGAAACCACCTTTGCTCAGGCAGAAACATCATCCAATATCCCTGTTCAAGAGTCTGACCCAGAGATCGAAAAAAACAGTACAACGCAAATTCCCCCCCCAGATCTTAAGCCTAAACCTCCGTTGGTAGAACAAATTCAAATCACCGATATTGAAATAACGGAAGAGGAAGAAGTGGCATCCAATGCCCCGGAACCCTTGAATACGGAAGCTGTTGACAGTGATGTTCCATCGGCTACGGTACCTCAACTCAGCGAAAAAGAAATTCAAAAAGGGGAATCCAAAGTTCCTACCTCTGCCGAAGCTTTCGAATCCTATGAGTTTCAACCGCAATATTCGAAAGGTGAACAAGAATTGTTGAAAGACGCCAAAAACTGTGTGCAACGCGCCTTGCAAAGGATTCAATGGGAAAAGGAAGAACCATCTTTCAAGATATATGTCCAATTGAAAATTAATACAAAAGGAAAAGTGAAAAGCGTGGTCGTTTTGAGAGGAGGCGAAAACCATCCACAATTGCTAAAAGAAATTCAAAATGAGCTGCTTTCTGGACTGAGTCTATTCAATGTTCCCACCGCTGATAAGCCGACAGATACATTTCAGTTCAATCTACCATTGCATATTCAAATTCAATAAGGGTTTCAATTAACATTCCTTATCATTCCTTTGCACTCTGCTGAAGCAAAGCTTTTATACTTTCGTTTTTAAGAATATAAAATGAGGGTATGAGGACATTTTTCACAATATTATTTTTTAGCATAAGCGCCATTTTCACTTTTACTTGGTCACAAGCCACCGTGAAAGTCAAGATGAAGAAGGAATTGAATGGTCAGATTGTTACCGAAGAGAAAGAGTTTGTTTTAGAGGAGGGTCAAGATTTAGAAGAAGCCCTAAAAGCAAATGGAATCGATAAAAATGGAGCAACAGAATTTTCTATTTCCATCGAAAATAATTCATCTTCCCCCATACATCATGGCATTGACATCATCGGATTTCCATTTGAAACTATGCCCGATGGGTTTTCAAGACCTTACCTCGGCATTACGCTGAAGAATGATCGTGGAAGAGCGATTGTAACAGAAGTCAATCCAATGTCACCCGCGGAAAAATCCAATGTTCGACCAGGCGATGTCATATTGAAAATTGATGATCATAAAGTATCCGGAGCCAATGATTTGGTAGAATACATTCAAACCAAAAAACCAGGCGAAATGGTTGATCTTAAAGTGAAGAGAGGTCATAAAAGATACAAATTAACTGTACGCCTTGGGGTAGGTCAAAACGGTGGAGGTCAGCTCATCATGCCCAATTTTGGATTACCCGGATTTCCTGAACAATTTCAATGGCAAGATGTGCCATTCTCCAACGAAAGTAAAACTGCATTCTTAGGCGTGATGCCCGATAATCAATTTTCTGCATCAGGCGTGAAGGTGGACAGTGTGATTCAAGCCTCTGCTGCTGAAAAAATGGGGATTCTGAAAGGCGATGTCATCATTGCCATCAATGGAACAAGTTTGGCAAATTTTGATGAATTGAGAAACTATGTATCCCAACAACAACCTGAATCTCGTTGTGAAGTAACCGTAATCAGAAATGAAAAAACCATTGTGCTGGAAGGCGTTTTCGGTGCAAAATCTATCATCATCAAAGATGGGATGCGCATCTACAAAAATGAAAAAGGATTAGATGATCAAGGCCAATTGAATTTGGATTACGAACTTGACTGGCAAAATCAAACGGACTCTTCCATGCAGCTCTTGCTTAATGAAAATGGCGTACAAATCATCAATGGTAACGCGAATACCGTACAGTTGTATATTCAGAATTACCCTCAAGATGAAATGGGTCTTTTGAAAGATGAAGTCAATGTAAATGGTGGATTTGAGAACATCAGTTTTATCCCAGACAATGAGCTTCGCACATTACAAGTCCAACTCAGTACTGCTCATCCGCAATCATTCCGATTACAAGTTGTTAATCAAGACAACCTGGTTTTGCTCAGTGATGAGCGCGGAGAAAGTGTCACAAGCTTTCAACAGAACATCAAATATGGAGGTTGGAAAAAAGGAAACTACTTATTGAAAGTATACTTGAATGACCAATTGTCGATGGTAAAAAAATTGATAATTCAATAATTAAATAACAGGGCTAATCGTCACCTCTGCGCTCTTCCAAGCTACAGAATGAGCCATCAACTGCTCAGTTTTACCTGGAGATAATAAATAAGACAACTGACAATTTTCGCTTTGTTGGAGGTCCATTTTAACCGCGCTCAAATGCTTTAACATCATCATTACTTGAGGTAAATCTTGGTAATCGCAGGTGATTAAAACTTTATCTAACCATTCATCCTCCACTACTCCCGCATCCTCTATCGCTTCTTGGGCTGCAGTTTTATAGGCTTGGATCAATCCACCTGTTCCCAATTTGGTACCTCCAAAATAACGGACTACTATCACCAATACCTGCGTAATCCCTGCAGATAAAATCGCTCCTGCAATCGGCTTACCTGCAGTGCCTGAGGGCTCACCATCATCTGAATTACGTTGAACATCCACTCTACCACAGCGAAAAGCATAACATACATGATGGGCATCGTGGTATTTATCTCGAAATGTCATCAGACACTCCTTAGCCTCGGCTTCCGAGTGAATAGGAATGGCAAATCCAAGATGTTTACTGCCCAATACACGATGAACGGAATGACCTTGTTTGCCGATAGTTCGGTAGGTATCCCCCATCAAGAGATGGGATTAAGCATAACACTGAAAACAGTAATAGAATTGGGATCTCTTTTGAAATATAATTTATCCAATGCACCCAAAATATTGCTGGCTCTGAAATAACTCGTGTGCAATTGATTCTCGCCGATGATCATCCATTGTATGGTATAACTGCTCTCCTCTTCTTTGTGAAACTTCACATATTTGAGCATTTGACGATAAGCCTCCAATTCAGAATCTGCCAATGTCGAATGAAACAAAAATGATTGCTCATGAATGGGATTGAAAGTGATTAATTGCAAAGCAAATCTACCCTTTTTCTTTTCTAACTTAAATGTAAGATAATCCTTTCCAATGCTGATATAACGACTGATTTGCGTTTGCAATTCAGTTCTTTCATCCTTTACTTTCTTCACCATGGTCATCAAGTTTTTCAAATTCAGAATTATTACTTTTATATTCCCGGATGAGTTTTTTTAGCTCCATGACCAGGTTGTCATTGTTCTGTTGGCTCAATATATTCTCCATGTTGTTTCTCCATTCTAATAAAATGGACCAGTCTGAAACGGCCACTTTAGCCATCAAAATTTTAGGATGGAGAGTAGGCAAGGTCTGCTCCGCATCACTGAGCACTTCTTCATACAATTTTTCACCCGGTCTTAAACCAGAAAATACTATTTCCATGTCCACCCCTAATTTGTATCCCGATAGCTTGATCATCTTTTTAGCTAAGTCCGCAATTTTGATCATCTCTCCCATATCGAAAACAAATATTTCTCCTCCCTTTCCTAAAGCTCCTGCCTGCAATACCAAAGAAACTGCCTCAGGTATAGTCATAAAAAATCTAGTGATATCAGGATGAGTAACTGTGACAGGGCCACGCTGCTCGATTTGCTTTTTAAAAATCTTGAGTACCGATCCATTGCTTCCCAAAACATTTCCAAAGCGTGTTGTAACAAAATCAGTTTGAGAATGACCATTCAAGGCTTGCACATACATTTCCGCCGCTCTTTTGGATGCCCCCATCACATTGGTGGGGTTCACCGCCTTGTCCGTGGAAATCATTACAAATTTTTGCACCTTGAATACATTGGCCAAATCTGCCAAAAAAATAGTACCCATCACATTGGTTCGAATGGCCTCTGATGGATTGTTTTCCATGAGAGGCACATGTTTGTATGCCGCGGCATGATATACCAATTGAGGCCGAAAAACCGCAAATACCTTTTCTAATCTAGCAGCTATTCTCACATCACCGATGACGCATTCTAGCAATGGCGACTTGATCTCATTTTCCAATTCAAACAAAGGAGTTTCGGCTTGATCCAGCGCTATCACTTTCTTGGGTTGATAATGCAAAATTTGCTTCACCAACTCACTTCCGATACTTCCTGCGGCTCCCGTCACCAGGACCACCTTGCCTCTAATTTCGGACTCCACCAACTCGTCATCCATCTTGATCACATTCCTTTCTAGGAGCTCTTCAATAGGAATATCCTTCAATTGGGCTGCGCTCCACTGACCATTGATCCATTGCGTGAGGGGTGGGACATCTAATATTTTGATTTCAACACTGGCCGCAATGCTCATCCATTTTTTACGGGATAACTTTTCCTCCTCTGGAATGGCCAAAATTATTTCGTCCACAGCATTGTTTTTAAGGAAGTCAATTCCTTTAGACTCGCTCATGATTTGAATGCCTTCTAAAATACTTCCCACCATATTTTGATGAGGATCTATCCATGCTTGCACTGTTCTTCCCGCCATCGCATTCTGATCAAAAGTCCGTTTCACCGTTCTGCCCAAATCTCCCACTCCCACTATCACCACTCTTTTTTGATTGATTTCCTTGGGTTCTACATACAGATGATACAAATATTTAACACTGGCTCTAAAAACCAAAAGATAAAACAATAGAAATAGATACTCCAATACCAAAATTGAAATGGGTACATAATACAAACCATCCGCTGTCCACCTCTTGCTCAGAAAATTGAAAATTAATAGCACAACAGAGCCCAAAGAAAGCACTGTGAAAATTCTGATGCCATCCTGATTGCTGGTGTAACGGATTACGCCGGCAAAGGTTTTTCCTATGATAAATGTAATTGTCCTAAAAAACAATATGGGGAGAAAAAAGGCCACTCCCCTCGCCCATTCATCTGCGGGAGGATGGAACTCAAAACGCACCAAATAGGCAGCGAAAAAAGCTAAAAAAACCCCCAATAGATCTACCAATAAGATGATCCACCGGGGGGTTGTATTTCTGGGAAATTCAATCATGATGCTTGCAGTACCACAGCGCTGGCACCTCCACCACCGTTGCAAATAGCTGCTCCTCCTTTCTTTCCTTGGTTTTGCTTCATTACATGTATCAAAGTAACCAAAATTCTAGCGCCAGAACAACCAAGAGGATGGCCTAATGAAACAGCTCCTCCATTGATATTGACCTTTTTGGCGTCTAAATTCATCTTTTGAATATTGGCCAACCCTACCACTGAAAAAGCTTCATTTAATTCAACGCAATCCAAATCACTTACTTGCCAACCCGCCTTTGCCGCAGCTTTTGGCAAAGCCAAAGCCGGAGTTGTGGTAAACCATTCTGGAGCTTGTTCTGCGTCAGCGTAACCAGCTACCATCGCCAAGGGAGTCAATCCTAACTCATTCATCTTTTCTTCACTCATCAACACCAATGCTGCAGCACCATCGTTCATTGTAGAGGCATTGGCTGCAGTGATGGTACCATCCTTAATAAAAGCTGGTTTCAATTGAGGGATTTTATCAAAAGAAACACTCTTGTATTCCTCGTCTTCAGAGACCATTACTACATCCCC
>CANHWU010000083.1 GCA_947464415.1 Flavobacteriales bacterium | reverse complement strand
TTTGATAAGCCCTCAAGGTATCACTTGGAGCTGCCCCTGGATCACATTTGATCAAAATATGATAACCATGAATTTCCTCGGATAATCTTTGGTATCCTTCAGCGATCAGGCCATCGAGCAGGGTAGCATCCACCAAGTAAGGTCGAGCCAATTGAGTTCGATAACCCGCCAATTCTTTGACAAACTTATCGACTGTATCCAGTCCCATTTTTTTGGCTTCGGCCACCTTGAGCTTAAAATTGATGAACAATTCCATGTATTCATCCAAGGACTTTGGTGTGATAGCAGAATCCCGGTTATTCTTTTTGAAAATATTTTCAAATTCCTCCACCGTTGTTCCTTGACCATCAATGGTAAGGACAATGGCATTCTTGTCTTGCGCGATCAGGGATGCATTGACACTGAACACTAACAAAGCAGTAAACAATAAAATTCGTCTCTTCATATTCAACATTTATAAGGGACACAAATGTAGTGATTTTCATTGCACCATTGGTGAAATGAAAAACATTAAAGGAAGTTAAATTTTAAATATTGACTACTTCGAGATGGGCCGTAATTCCTTGTTGAATAAGCCAATGGTCAATGGCTTGTTGAAGCATGGCATACACCCTTTCAAAAGCTGATTTTTCGTCTAATAGAGGATCCGGAATGTGAATGGTTTCACCGGTTTTAAGATGAGTGAATTGTCGAATTTTTGCCTTTTGATTTTCTGACGCCATATCCATTAAATCCTTGTAGTTGCTTCCGTCCATGGCGATGATTACATCGAAATTGGCCAAATCTTCTTCACGAATTTTCCTGGAACGGAGATGACTAATGTCAATGCCTTTGTTCAACATTACCTCTTGTCCGCGAACATCTGGAGCCATACCTTCTAAAAAACCAATAAGTCCCGCAGAATCGATGATCCAATTTTGAGCGTTACTTCCTAGTTTAAAACGCAGAATAGATTCCGCCATAGGGGATCGACAAACATTACCCAAACAAACAAAAAGTACTTTCATTTTTTAAAACCGATTGCAAACATAACGGGAATTTTTTGAATTTGTGGAACACCTTTTCTCCATTCTTTAGCGCTTTTTGTTAAAATGGATTGTTTCGGAGAGTGTACCTCTCTTCCAATACAAATCATGGTTTCAGCGCTCAATAAGTTGAGCAAATCTTCAAGTACAGTCTGATTTCGATAGGGGGTATCCATGAATAGTTGGGTTTCACCGCTCTTGGCCTTTCTCTCAAGTTCTCTGATTGTGTTAGCGCGATCTGCTTTTTCCCGAGGCAGGTAGCCATGAAAACGAAATTGTTGACCATTCAGACCAGAAGCCATTAAGGTGAGTAGAATAGAGGAGGGGCCTACCCATGGAAAGACGGGTATTCCGAGTTCATGGGCTTTCATGACTACGACATTACCAGGATCTGCAATGCAAGGAAGTCCTGCATCGCTCATCAGAACGGCTCTTTTCTCGTTGGCTAAAGCACTGAAAACATTGGAGTGATCTCCTGGTGTTGAATTTTCATTCCATTCCAACATTTGTAATGAATCGAAATCTCCTTTGTATCCCATCCGCCGTAAACCTCGTCGTGCCTCCCGAGCATTTTCCACAATGAAGAGTTTGATATCCTCCAATGACTCCCACACACCATCTGGTAAAAAAGAAAAACCCTCTTCATGAAGTGGAGAGGGAATAAGATACAGGCCCAAATTTCTTTTGGACATCAATAATCAAAATTTAAATTAGAGGCTATTGAACTCGTCGTCTGCGCTGTGCTCGATGGTAGATGACGAGGGAGCGTCCATTTGCTTCTGGCGTATGTACTCAATGGTTTCTTGCAAACCTTCAATGAATTTTTCAAAATCCTCCTTGTATAAAAAGATTTTGTGCTTTTCATAATTGACATTTCCACTTTCTGCACTTCCAGTCCTTTTACTTTCTGTAATGGTCATGAACAAATCATTTCCCCTGGTGGATTTCACATCAAAAAAATAGGTTCGCTTTCCTGCTCTTACCGGCTTGGAATAAACATCATCGCGGTAGTTGTTTCCCTCTTGCATAACTAAATATTAATTTGTCAGTTCCAAATATAATTTTTTTAATCGAAAATACAAATCTTTAACACATCAATTTTCCCATTATCGCCGAGCGAGTGCAATTTATCTCCAAAAATGTCCATTTTATTGATTGATCTATAGGGCAAATTTTCCCAGGCATCCCATTTTGCCATCATGGTTAAATTAGTTAAATCCCAAATTTTCAAGCTTTTATCCTGTGAACACGAAAAAAGTAAATTGTTTTTAGGATCCAATTTTAGGTCATAAACGGCACCGAGGTGAGCGGGTATTTTAACCAATGCCGTGGGTTCATTTTTTTTCCAAAACTGAATACTTCCATTTTTGTGGCCGGTAATCCAAACATCCTTAGAAGAAAGATAAACGGAGGAATAACATGCCTCATCCCTTAATTGCCACTGATGTTGAGTATTGAACCAAGGTAAATCTAGTATATTCAATGAACCATCTCCGCCAGTTACACTTACCAGATTTTCCTCTTTTGAGTATTGCAGTGAGCGTATTTTAAAGTCTCCCAACCAAATGGAACGGATGATTTTTTGATTGTCAACATCCCAAATGTGTAATTTACCGTCGCCACCACCAGAGGCCATCCAACCATTACTCAAAGGAATCAAAGCAAAGACAGGGCCTTGGTGCGCTTGCCATTTATGTACATCTTGACTTGACCTGTGAATTTGATAGCAATATCCACTGAAACTACCTACCCAAATATGCTCACCTATTACCTGAATGGAGAAGATGCTCTCAGAAAACTGAGCAATTTTTTCTATGGCCAAATGATGCTGGTGAGAGTGATACAATAGTTGTTTGTCTGCGCCACCAGAAAAAAAGCCTTCATCGGTCATGCACATTGCGTACAACGGACCGTGATGGCCCTCCCAACGCTTGTATGGGGTAATTTCACAATGCATGGGGCAAAAATACGGCTATCTTTGCAAGCAATGAGCAAGGTTAATGTATCTATCCCCAAAGGAACTCGAGATTTCAGTCCTTCAGTGATGAAAAAGAGGCAATTCATTTTTCAAACCATCCGTTCTGTTTTTGAGTTATATGGTTTTGAGCCCCTAGAAACCCCCGCTATGGAGAATTATGAGACATTGACGGGAAAATACGGTGAAGAGGGAGATCAATTGCTTTTCAAAATATTAAACAATGGTGATTATTTGAAGGAAGTGAATGCTGAATGGCTCTCTACAAGGGAGTCCAAGAAGTTGACGCCCGCGCTTTGTGATAGAGCATTGCGATATGATTTGACCATTCCTTTTGCACGATATGTGGCCATGAATTATGCTCTTTTAACTTTACCCTTTAAACGATACCAAATTCAACCGGTATGGCGCGCGGATCGTCCCCAAAAAGGAAGATACAGGGAGTTTTATCAATGTGATGTGGACATTATAGGCACCGATAGTCTGTGGAGTGAAATTGATTTGATAAAAATCTATGACCGTGCTTTTGCGAAATTAGGATTTGATAATGTGCAAATTTTAATCAATAACAGGAAATTATTAGTTGCGGTAGCGGAGTTGTGTGGTTGTGTTGACCGATTTACAGACATGACCGTTGCGCTGGACAAATTAGATAAGATAGGGTGGGAGGGGGTTGAAAAGGAAATGACTGAAAGAAACTTTAGTATTGAATCGATACTTGAACTTAAGAGATTAATTCTATTAAAGGAAACAGATGAGCCGGGACTCATTAAATGTTTGCTTCAAACGGAAATCGGCAGAAAAGGAGTAGAGGAATGGGAATTCTTAAGTCACTCACTTCAACTGATGGGGTTGGGATGCGCATCATGGAAATGGGATCTGACCTTGGCCAGAGGGCTCAATTATTACACGGGATTTATCTTTGAAGTGAAAGCAGTGGGAGTGAATATGGGCAGCATAGGAGGAGGTGGAAGATATGACGATTTAACTGGAATCTTTGGATTGGCCAATGTATCAGGCGTTGGAATCTCCTTCGGTGCTGATCGCATTTATGATGTGATGGAAGAGCTTCAGATGTTTGGTGAAGACGCATCGGCATCTACCCAATTGGGAATGGCCTATTTCTCTGAGTCCACCATCATACCAACACAATTGTGGGCGGAGCAATTGAGATCCCAAGGTATTCGATGCGAGGTATATCCGGAAATGGCCAAAATGAAAAAGCAGTTTAAGTGGGCCGATGATAAGAAAATTCCATTCATGGCCGTAATGGGTGAAGAGGAGATGAAGCTTGGAAAAGTGAATTTGAAAAATTTGACAACCGGAGAGCAAACAATGGTCACTTTGGAGGAAGTTCTATTAATTTTGAAGCCGTAGCATGAACAATTTTTTGAATATTATTTTGGCCTATGTCAAGGAGCAATGGATTTGGGCCTTATTGATAGGATATGAATTGGTGGCCATGGCAATGGGGATTTTTACTCACTATGACATAGCGATACCCTGTATTTCGCAATTAATTTTTCACAAAGAATGTCCCGGTTGTGGTTTGACAAGGGGCACAATGTGCATGTTGCAAGGTGAGTTTGAGAAGGCAGCTTCCTTCAATCGGGGAGTATTTGTGGTAATTCCTCTGATTGTTGGGCTCGTAATCTATGATTTTTTCGAATTCAAAAACAAACGACTTCCTTTATTGTTATCAAAGAAAAATAAAACGAATTAATTACTTCCTAATGAACATGGACACCAAGCAAACACGCATTGCGATCTTTTTTGACGGATCTTTTTTTCTGCAAGTAAACTCCTTTTACAAGCATAACCACTCGGTAGGTAAGAGCTTTTTCTTTTCAGGTTTCATGGATTATATCCGTCACAAAGTAGCTCATCAAGAGCACTCCAAATATGTCCATTGCCCTGTCGTTGAATCTATTTGGTTCAAGGG
Source organism: Flavobacteriales bacterium (assembly GCA_947464415.1). Taxonomy (GTDB): domain Bacteria; phylum Bacteroidota; class Bacteroidia; order Flavobacteriales_D; family Sanyastnellaceae; genus CAMCTV01. The sequence continues at coordinate 5,952 of CANHWU010000083.1, read as the reverse complement.
GCGTTATGCCGCCAATGCGTTGGAGTCAAGGTTTCCAGATCCTCAAAAGCGCATTGATGCCGTCAATAGTGAACGGAAAACAGAGGATTCTCTCGTTTATCATGGTGTGAAATTGCATTATTACCCCATTCATTTGGACAACGAAACGCAAGAACCCTTGGATAAATCTATAAATGTTCAATTTACCGCAGAAGCTGTTGCTGCTGCTGCGCAAGACCGATTTGATGTTTTGGTTATCATGGGAGGTGATGGTGAATTGCAGCATTTGGTGAGTAAAGTGAACTTTTTTGGCAAAAGAGTGATGGTGCTAGGTTTCAATTTGACTTATGAAGCTGAAACGATGTACGGACCCAAGAGGAAATTCATCCGGTCATCACACGCCCTGATGGAAAAGGCCAATTATGCGGTATGGATGGATCGTATTATTGATGAAGGCTTGGCCAATGATGAAAGATTGATCATGGGATTGTTCAATAATATGATTTAATTGTGGTTGGCTAGTATTATATTTGCCACCACCTTGGGACGTTAGCTCAGCTGGTTAGAGCGCTACCTTGACATGGTAGAGGTCATCGGTTCGATTCCGGTACGGCCCACTTCTTTTTTCTCCATTCATTTTTATAGAAAACATCTTCAATTTAGGGTTGTATTAAAAAACAATAACCCGGACGTTTCCGGGTTACTGTTTACCTTAACTAAAGACTCTTAAACCTATGAAAAAAATCCCTTTCGGGTGAGTCGATGGCCGCAAATTTACTATTGCGATGTGGCCTACTAAATACTTTTTTTGTTAAATTAATCAACATCATTCGTTGATAACTAGGCGTGCATTTTCACCGGTTTTCAGATTGGAAATAAAATAAACGCCAGGCGTTAAAATGCCGAGATTTGTTTGCTGGTGTTGAATAGACAGACATCTTCTTCCCGCAATATCTATCAATTTCCATTCACCATTGGTGATACTTTCGTTGAAAATCAAGTTGTTATTAAATACAATGTACTTGGCTGGAGATCGCTCTTGGATTAGGGTTTCTGGTTCAACTAAAATCTCCGCAGATTGACTTACTGCTTCTCCGCAATGGAATCCAATCATATTTACCATGTATATCCCAGGGTCGTAAACATGAGTGGGACTCAACTCATGAGAAGTGCTGCCATCTCCAAAATTCCAAACAATGGAATCGCAACTTACACATTCACCGGAGGTAATCAAACTATCTCCCATCAGCTCGTAGGTGAAGCTAACATCCAAATCAAAAGCTCCAATATTCCATTGGATTAAATCATTAAATACAATGGCATTAACGGCCTCTTTTACAGCACTGATTTCTTCTAAAGTAAAAGTTCCAGTAAAGGTGATAAGATTGGCATCTATTCGGTACAAAGAGGAAGTAAAGGTACATGCAGCCGCATAGGTGCCAAGTGCGGAAGGATGAGAGCCATCGGCTTGATAAAGATTCATAGTAGGATAGTTTTCACGCAAATACCTTCGCACCGCTCCTACGGCTGCAACGATGGCATCATTATCATTGGCCATCGTCTGATAGCGCTCTAAAAGCAAGCTGTCCATTCCCTCGTAAGTACAAACTGGTGGCCAGTTGGCGCAATTCTGACTATCGCCATTTTGTCTACCCCAAGTTTGGTAGAAAACGGTTTCGCCACAGGGCGAGTATTTTTCAATACTATCATTGAGCGAAGCGGCGAATGGGAAACATTCGTTTTGAACTTGCCCAATAGGAAAAGACGGTATTTGACTTTGTTCCTGTAGGACTACAAAGTCCCAACCCCCTTCTTGAATCAAACCAATAGAGGTAGTATTGCTGAGGTGCTGTTGAAATGTATATCCCCCCGGAGCGCTGCTCGCCACCTCCACATTAAAGCCCGCACTGTTAGCGCATTGCTGAAATACATTGGGAAGATTGTTGGCCGAAGTATAACTATTTCCTACAAATAAGACACGGCTATTTTGGCTAAAAAGGGATTGGGCCAAAAGCAGAAAAGAAATTAGACTGATTGATTTTTTTCTCATAGAACAAAGGTAATGGCAATTTTTAATCAAATTCGCTTAAGTTTGTGGTAAAATGAAAGCCATGAAGAAAATCGCCCCTATCGTTTTTTTTGTCATTCTTTTGGGTTTGGGTTTTGCTTATTACCAGTGGAATAAGCCCAAAAAATCGGCGGCCTCAGAAGAAGTATTCGCTCATCGGAATGCCACGGATTTGTATATGGAATTTACCTCTGATCCCACCGGGGCCTTTCAGATTTATAACCAACGAAATATAGAAGTGAGAGGAGTGATGGATGCATTTTCAAAGGATTCGCTTGGAACCAAATTAACCTTAAGAACAGAGAGTGCAGATGGTGGTATTGTTACCATCACGCTGGTAGACGAAATGATAGCCAGTTTCCCGGTCATTGGGGATTCTGTTCATATCCGAGGATTGTGTGCGGGTTACATCCCCGATGATACAGGATTATTGGGTGGTGAAGTGCAATTGAATCAAGGTATCATTGTAAACTAAAAATATACATCATGAACAAGTCATTAATTATTTTTTGCATCGTTGTCTTATCCTCTTTCCAAATGATGGGACAGAAATTTTTTACTCGTAATGGACATTTGGGATTTTTCTCTAAGACCAACATGGAAGACATCAAAGCCAGTAATGAGAGTGTCACCTACATAATGGATTTGTCCACAGGCGAGATCAACATCTCGGCTTTACAAACCAATTTTCAATTTGAAAAGGCCCTGATGCAAGAGCATTACAATGAGAATTATGTTGAAAGCTCTAAATTTCCGAAAGCCATATTCAAAGGCAAGATTGATGACATGTCTAAAGTTAATTTTAAAATGGAAGGGGTATACAACGCCAAGGTGTCAGGAAATTTGGAGATTCATGGGGTAACCAAACCATATTCAGTAGATGCCGTTTTCAAGGTAGGAGGTGGGCATGTGTTGGCCGAAACTAATTTTAAAGTGAAATGTGCCGACCACAACATTAAAATCGAGTCAAGTTTAAAAAATAACATTGCCGAGTCCATTGATGTGAATGCAAAAGCGGATTTGACTGAATTAAAGAAATAATCAATGATAAGGATATTTGTTTTTTGTTTCCCCGTTTTGTTCACTTTGTTAAGTGCAGCACAACCTGAGAATGGAGAAGATTTATTGTCTTTGTTGGGTGATTCAGATCCTATAATTTACAGTTCAGCTACCTTCAAATCTACCCGTGTGATCAACGGGCAGTCCATTGAAAATGTAGCCGGAGGGGTGATGGACTTTAGAGTGAGTCATCGCTTTGGAACTTTTAATTCGGGTATTCATAAGATGTTTGGACTTGATATTGCCTCTATGCGTCTTGGATTAGAGTATGGCTTGAATGATAGGGTGATGGTAGGATTGGGGAGATCCAATGTTAATGAAGAGGTAGATGCCTTTACTAAAATAAAGATATTCAAACAAGTGGAAAGTGGACCCCGAAAAATGCCCATTTCTCTTTCGTATTTTGCCTCGATGGTAATGAGAGGCACCGCATGGGCCGATCCCAACCGAGATAATTATTTTACCTCTCGGCTATTTTATTGTCATCAACTTTTGTTAGCGAGAAAATTCAATGATCAATTGTCCATTCAACTCACACCTACTTTCGTTCACCGTAATTTGGTAGAAACAAAGGCGGATTTCCATGATATTTATGCCATGGGATATGGCGGAAGATATAAATTGACAAGACGTCTGGCGGTGAATGCTGAATATTTTCATGTTTTAGGCAATCGTTTGCCCTCAGGGAATACGAATAGTTTGTCTTTGGGGGTAGATTTAGAAACGGGAGGACATGTCTTTCAATTGCACATCACCAACAGCGCCTCTATGAATGAAAAGGGTTTTATTACAGAAACTACTGGGGAGTGGAGTAAAGGAGATATTCAATTTGGATTCAATATATCGCGAGTTTTTACGATCAAAGAAAAAAAGCCACCTCTGGCTCAGTAAAGATATTTTCTTTATCGATGTAGAGGTGACTTTAAGTAAGATAATCGTCAATTCTGGATCTGTACAAAGACTCCTAGATCTTTCGAAGAATAGGCCTTCAACGATAAAGAGAACTGTAAGATTTTTTGTATGGTTTCTTCAGAGGGTTGAAGGGAAGGTTTAGACTGCGGTTTCCGAGCAGTTAAAGATGTAGAATCTGCCATAAGCTTTTTTTTTAGTCATAACGAGGGCAGTTTCCTTTTATTGTGATTAAAAAACGAAATTGAGTGAGGTGTTGAATGAAACACCCCGTAAATCTCTATTGTATGTGAATGGGACAATGTATTGAGCTTTTACATCCCACAAGAAGTATTTATTCTTAAACAATTCCAAACCAATCGAGGGAGCTAGATATCCGATATCCAATTTCTTGTTATCATTGGTAGCGATCATATAACCTACGGTATATCCTGAATACAGGTTTCCAAATTTCTTATTGCCTCTTCCTAAATGTCGCGAATAAAAATCTTGTCCAAAATTAAACACAAACAACTCAGTTAATGCCGTATCTGAGGGCTGGTCGTTGGCACGATAGGCTCCAATAGAGGCATAACTTTTACCTTTGGTAAACATGTATTTTAAAAAATAACCTTGGAAACTGGAGGCAGAAAAATGGCGGTTCGGCGATTCTAACTGGAAATAGGAATATTCAAAACCCGGCATGTTAACAAAACTGACTTTACCTTCTTGTGGACTCGTCATTTCCTCCGTCAGAGTAAAATTAACCCGATAAGGTTCCATATTTTCTTTAAGAGTAATCAAGCGTTTTTGCAAATTGAATATTCGCTCTTCAATGGACATTTTTTCTCTCCACAATGCTTGATAGCCTTCTGATTGAACTCCCATTTTTTCCAGCATTGTCGTATATTCTAATATTCTAGACTCTAAGAATTTTAGTTCTAAATCCACTTGCTCTATCTCATCAGAGTTATCCATCGTTTCAACATTTTGATATTCCAAATTGCCTAATGATAAAGACCATGATTTCCATTCATTGAATTGAGCTTCCGATAAATGCATTACCAACACCAATTGTTGATCATTATCATTCTGGCTGATGATATGATAATTATGTTCGGCCAACCAATTTTGCAGTTGTTGTTTTGAAAATTCATATCCTAAAGTGGAGATTTGGGTATTAACCTGAATAGACTTCTGTTGTGCATAGTGCAGAAAATAAGTAAAGCACAATGCGATAGTAATACCTATAACTTTCATGAATATTGAAATTTAGATTTTAATGCGGTAATCGGTTTTTCTATGAACTTAAAGCTCAAATATGAAATAAGGACAGTCGATGTCATGGTGAATGAGAAGTGAATAATAAGAGGGTAGTGGGAAGGAACCAAATTCCAGGTCAATGGAAGTGTTATTCCCTGGTACACGTAAAGTCCATAGCTAATGGAACCTAAAAATACGAAAAAACGATTGGAGAAAAATCGGGAAATCCAATGGTTTTCTTCCAAAAGAATCATCCATCCAATCAAGCAAAAATAAATAAGCGCGATGAAATCATATTTGATCACTTGCATCCAAAAGTTTTGAGCTCCTGAAAATTTCACCCATAAAAGAGCAGCCAAGAGTCCAATGCTCACGGTACCGAGGAAGAAATAACGGCGATGGGTAGTCTTCAATTGATTATTCATTTCCCAATGAGCCAATAATGCACCAAGGGCCAATTCATCCATTCTGGCAAAAGTGAAAAAGAAGGTTTCATAGTCGTTTAATGTCAAAAAGAAGCGGCAGATAGGGGCAATCAACATGAGGGATATGATGACTTTCACAAAGTGTTTATTGGGTAAATAATAGACGATAAGGGGCCAAAAAAGATAAAAATGTTCTTCTACAGCGAGTGACCAAAAATGAACAGGTCCATACCCTCCCCAGCCAAATGTGCGCGAAAAGTCTTGGAGATA
>CANHWU010000082.1 GCA_947464415.1 Flavobacteriales bacterium | reverse complement strand
GGTAAGTACATTTCCTATAAAGAAAAGGATTCCTCCAATAAGCGCCATATCATGATCAAAGAAATTTCTTCAGGGGTGGTCATGAAAGCGGTTGAAGAAAAAAATGAGTTGATACAGGACTACGGTTGGATCAATAATGAACGCATTTATTTCACGATGGACAATGGCGGCGATGAAAACTATCATATTTATTCTGCAAAAATGAATGGCGAGGATTTGAAAGACCTCACCCCATTTAAAGGTATTACAGCGAGTGTGCTACATCTGTTGAAAGATCAGAAGGATTACATGATCATTTCAATGAATAAAAACAATAAGCAGATATTTGAACCTTATAAGCTAAATGTTGTAACAGGGGAGCTGACTTTATTATTCGAGAATAGCGACATCAGTAAACCCATTCAAAATTTCATTTTTGATAAAGATGGTGTGTTGCGAGGCTATGTCCAATTGATCAATGGCGTGAATACAGAGCTTTACTACAAAGATTTAAAAACTGGAAAATTCAAATTGATCCAAGAAAGTGATTGGACAGAAACATTCTCTATTGTCAGCTTCAATTATGCCTCCAATAACCCCAATGAAGCTTATGTTCTCACCAATGTAGATAGTGACAAATCGCGGATTATCCGGTACGACCTTCTGAAAAGAGAAAAACTAGAGGAAGTTTTTGCCCATCAACAGTTTGATGTGACCGGTATGCATCTTTCAAAAAAGAGAAATTATGAAGTAGATTACTTTGATTTTGATGGAGAACATTACGAGATGGTTCCAATGAGCAAAACATTCAAAGAAATTCATCAGAAGATAAAGGCAAGATTTCCTGATAAAGTTTTCTACCTAGTTGACTTTGATGACCATGAAAATCATTTCTTGCTGGTAATTCAGAGCGATCAATTGTACGGTCAATACTATGATTTTAATTCATCTACCGGTGAGATCATGCTGATATACGATCTAATGCCGCAGTTAAAAGAAGAGGACATGGCCCCCATGATTCCGATTGAATTCAAGGCACGAGATGGAATGAAGATTTATGGTTATATCACTTTGCCTAAATCTACTGGCAAAAATAAAAAATTCCCCTTGATCGTAAATCCTCACGGTGGGCCACAAGGCATCCGAGATTCGTGGGGTTTCAATCCTGAAGATCAATTATTTGCGAGCAGAGGATATGCCACCTTGCATGTAAACTTCCGAATTTCCGGAGGATACGGAAAGCAGTACTTGAAAAATGGTTTCAAACAAATTGGAAGAAAAACAATGGAAGATATTGAAGATGGGGTGAACTATTGCATTCAACAAGGTTGGGTTGACGCCAACAGAATGGCCATATACGGGGCCAGCCATGGAGGTTATGCTACACTGATGGGATTGATCAAGACTCCTTCCCTTTATCGTTGCGGCGTAGATTATGTTGGTGTTTCCAATATTGAAACATTTTTCGCCTCTTTTCCGGAATATTGGAAACCTTACAAGGATATCATGAAAGAGATTTGGTATGATTTGGATAATCCTGATGAATTAAAAATTGCTAGGGAAGTATCTCCGGTAAACCAAATTGAAAAGATCACTAAACCCTTATTCATCATTCAAGGAGCCAATGATCCTAGAGTAAACATTGCAGAGTCAGACCAAATGGTAATGGCCTTAAGAGAAAAAGGAATCAACGTACCTTACATGGTTAAGTACAATGAGGGACATGGTTTTCAAAGAGAGGACAACAGTGTACAGCTTTATCAATCAATGCTAGGCTTTTTTGCAATTCATCTCAAAGAATAAACAAAGTTTAGTATCTTCGCAATCCCAATAAAGGAGACGTGTCCGAGTGGTTGAAGGAGCACGCCTGGAAAGTGTGTATACGTCAAAAGCGTATCGAGAGTTCGAATCTCTCCGTCTCCGCAAAGCAAGAGAAAATCCCAATTTCATTTGGGATTTTTCTTTTTGGTTCATGAACTTTACATTATCCCATAAAGAATAAATCGCAGTATTTTTAATAGCCACTAAAACAGCATCGTTGAAAGTGCCCTGTTGATAAGTCCCCATGAACAAAAATAAACGGGTATCTCGCCTCGTTATATTCGCCTCATGGCGAAATTCCTGATATTCTGTTGTTGGTTCATCTCCCCCACCGCTGTTTTCGGTCAAGAGACTTTGCGCATTGGGATTTTAGATAACAAATGCGCTAATGGCTTTGATTTTAAAGTGGAGCAATCGAATTTTCTCCTAGTAAATTCGGAAGATAAATGGAAAATGGAGGCCAATTGGAATGTCCAAATCGCCCCCCTTGGAAATGGCTTTCGCATCACCTTTCCAGACTCTACTTTGGATTGTCCTGGACCTAAACTTACCCTACAATCGCTGCATCACGACGGTAAAATAGCCATTCCTATTGCCCCCACTGGAAGAAAACAACGCTACAGCCATAACATTGAGGTACATAATTTGGGCGGAAGGCTTCGGTTGGTCAACCTCCTACCCATGGATGACTACATCGCAGGTGTGGTAGAGGCAGAAGGCGGTCCTAAACACGAACTCGAGTATTACAAGGCGCAAGCGGTTATTAGCCGCACCTACGTGCTGAGTCAATACCATAAACACATTGACGATAACTTCAACTTGTGCGACCAAACACACTGCCAAGCCTACAACGGTTGGCCACGAAACGAGCAAATCATGCAAGACGCCGCCCAACAAACCCAAAGCTTGGTGATTGTTGATGAAAATGTAAACCTTATTACCTCTGCCTTTCATTCCAATTGTGGTGGGAGAACCAATAGCGCGGAATATGTCTGGTCAAAGAAGTTACCCTATTGCGTGGAAACAGTGGATACCTTTTGCATGAAAATGCCCAATAGCAATTGGGAAAAAAGAATCCCCATTTCGGAATGGTCAAATTATATCAGGAGCAAAAATTTATCGGCCAGCGACAGTGCCAACTATGCTTATTTCCCCACGGAAAAAGAAGTTTTTTATCGAGAAGGGTCCACCAAAATTCCATTGGTGCAAATGCGCAAAGATCTCAAACTGAAATCGACTTATTTTACAGTTCACCAAGATGGCGAGGAAATGGTAATCATTGGCCAAGGCTTTGGACATGGAGTGGGATTGTGCCAAGAAGGATCCATTAGAATGGCTCAACTAGGATACAATTATGAAGATATTATTCATTTTTATTATCACAATGTGAAGATCATTCCCTTTCAGTACATCTCGTTTTTTAAACAAGAGTAATCATTGAAATACCCTCCAAGCTGCTCCAATGTTCAATAAGGGAAACGGTCTCATCACTTTCAATAAATCGCTATTCTGAAAATCGCTTTTGGCAGCATTATTCTGATACAACAATGGGGCTTTTCCCATGAAATATCCCATTTCGCAAAAAGCAACCCATTTCTTGGCGATGATCCATTCTAAAAAATATTTGACTTGAATTTCATTGTAACGAATGTACTCTTGCGCATTGGAAGCACGGAAGGATCGCACCATGGATTTAAAACCCACACCCGTGTTCAGTACCCCCGGTCTGATTGAGTAGGCGCAACGAAAACTATTGGGGAGTGTGCCATATAAATTCCACCTCGAATTCACCTTCCAATCCAATCCCAACATCGGGACATACAAATTGCCAAAGAATTCCCGATTGATATAGAGTCCCACCTTGACTCTTAAAGAATCAGAAAAAGAATATTGACTCAACCAATACAATCCCAATTGCCCGCGATCGTTCAAAGTGAGATTGGAGGCCCCTGCGATTTTTGGGATGATCAAGGTCGTATGCCGCCATTTGGGATTTTTGGACTTCCACTGCACTCCCAAAGGAAGTGTCAATGAACGCAAGCGAAGAGACGTACTTTCATTGGTCAGCGTTAATTGCTCCGCACTCGCCCGGACAATGAGGGTATTCCCACTCGGACGAACAACGGGAACAAATAAATTGGTCCAAGTATTGACCCCCGTTTGCTCAAAGCCACCTTCGTTGGGGGTAGATCGATGTACTTGCGCATTGGCGGAAAGGACATCTATGAAATATTGACCCAAAGAAGCGCTGTAGCAGCCAACTGTGATTGTCAAAAGGAGCAATATTCGAAGTATCCATGCATTTTGCATACACCAATATAAATCAATGTTTAAACACCATCCAATTTAATTTTACAATCTATTCGTTCGACACCACAATATTTCAATAAAATTCTCGTAATTCGCATCGTGAAAAAGAAAATCTTCCATTTTTTTATCGTCACTACGCTTTTGGTATTGACAATGGTCAGTTGTCAAAAAAATCAAATGGGGTCAACTTCAGATCGCCTCTCCTACTCTACCGATACCGTGTTTTTTGATACCGTATTTACTTCTGTAGGAAGTGTTACCCAAGTATTGAAATTGTATAACCATCATTCCGGAATCATAAAAATTGATCAAATCCAATTGAGAGGCGGATCGCAGTCTCCCTTTAGAATAGCGGTGGATGGAGATAATGGCACTGCTTTCCAAGAAATAGAGTTGGCCAGCGGCGACTCTATTTATGTCTTTGTAGAGGTAACCGTTGACCCCAACGATGAGAACTTCCCATTCATCGCTGATGATCATATTGACTTTGAATACAACGGAATTAAAGAGGAGGTTTACTTGGTAGCATGGGGACAAAACGCCTATTTCCATGGCGGGCCTGATGCCTTTACCACCCTCAATTGTAATGAAATTTGGAACAATGATAAGCCGCACGTGGTGTATGGATTGTTGGAAGTGGCACCCAATTGTTTATTGACCATCAATGCGGGAACACAAGTGTATCTGCACAAAGGCGCGGGTATTTTGGTGAATGAAAGCACCTTAATGGTACAGGGACAAAAGGACATGGAAGTGGTTTTTCAAGGAGACCGATTGGACGGATCCTATACCGATTTACCTGGTCAATGGGGCGTAGAATTGGATTTTCAAATAGGGACCAATCAAGGTCCAGATATTTTTACCATTTCCAGAGGAGGCATCTGGATATATAAAAGCCCAGGGAGTGTTATTGACTATGCCATTATTAAAAATGGCAACACGGGTATTCAAGTAGATACCACAGGTACTTCGGATTTTGCCTTGACCTTAACCAATACCAAAATCGACAATATGGCGGGCGTAGGATTGTGGGGACAAGGCGCACATATCAAAGGGGTAAACAACCTGATCACCAATTGCGGTGAGGGCTGTGCATATCTCTCCATCGGAGGTAAATATGTGATGGAAAATTGCACATTTGCCAATTATTGGACAGGGTCTAACAGAACCGCCCCTACCCTTGCTTTGAATAATTATTACAAGGATATCAATGACGTAATTCAAGTGAGACCGTTGTATCAAAATCAATTCAATAACTGTATCATCTATGGGAATAGCGCTAATCTCACAGACTTCAGCGAGCTAGTGGTGGATCTAAAAGAGGAAGAAAATCAAAGCTACCTCTTCTCCTATTGTCTAGTGGATTACAACGAATCATTGGCTGACGCCAATCACTGGGATAATATCATCAATCAACCTCCCTTCTTTTGCGATGTCTATGAGAAAGATTTTCATATCAGCACCAATTCATCGCGAATGGTAGGTGGCCCCTTCAATTCTGGAATATTGGACTTAGACCAACAAGAAACGGGGTTTTGGAAAGGATGTTATGATTACACCGGAAATTGTAACTAAATACCACTTTTCAACTCTTCCACCAATTGAACCAATTGATCTAGGTTTCGTCCCTCTATCCAATTTCCATGTTCATCAAAAGAGGTGGCAATGCCGCTCAACTTGGGTTTGAAATAATGCACGTGCATTTTGAGATAATGCATGATTCCTGTGAGATGTTCTTGGCCACGCAGGTTTCCTGCGGCACCCGAAGCAACGCCCACCAAGTAACACCATTTGTTGGTCCATACCTTAGGCGGCACTGCATCCAACACCAATTTAGTGACTCCAGAAAAAGATCCGTTGTACTCCGGCACCACCCAAATAAACTGTTGGATCGGAGTAATGTATTGATCCAATTCATTTTGAAAAGCTGGAGAACGTTCACCAAACATTTCATTGAATAAAAAGTCTCGAGGCAATTGTTGGAAATCCCAGATCTGACTTTGGATATTCTGCTCGCTTAAAATTGCCTTTATTTTATGGGCTACTTTGAATGTAGCGCTATCATTTCGATGAGTGGCTGATACAATGGTAATCATGAGGCGAAGATAGTTGGAGGAGAGTTCAACAAATACAAGAAATTAGAGAGCAATCGTTAACATTCCTCCACTGATAAAATTCAGTTGGTCCACCTCTAAAGAACGGTCAAAGTAAATTATACTTGTAAAAATCTTTGGTTATGAGCTTACATGAAATGGGCATTCCCAGTGTAGATCTTCATGATTTTATTCATGGAGACCACGACACAAAACAAAAATTTGTATCGGCCCTTGGCCATGCGTACGAGAATATCGGATTTGTTGCAGTAAAAAATCACCTCATCAGTGATACTGTTGTTCAATCCCTCTACAAGGAAGTACAAGCATTTTTTGAATTGCCGGTTGAAACAAAATTGAAATACGAAATTCCAGGGCTAGCAGGACAAAGAGGTTACACCTCCTTTGGAAAGGAACACGCAAAAGATTCCAATGCTGGCGACTTGAAAGAGTTTTGGCATTTTGGTCAACAAGTAACCGACGGAGATTCCATTGAAAAGGAATACCCCCAAAATGTGTTCACCGATGAATTGCCTGGTTTCAACGAAGTGGGCATACAGGCCTATCGTGATTTAGAAAATACAGGACGCTTTATGCTCCGTGCCATTGCCCTTCACCTAGGATTGGATGAACTTTATTTTGACGATAAAATTCACAATGGCAATAGTATCCTTCGTCCTATCCATTATCCCCCGATTACTGCTGAACCCAAAAGCGCAGTGCGCGCCGGACAGCATGAGGATATCAACTTGATTACATTACTCATTGGCGCGAGCGCAGAAGGATTACAAGTGCTCAACATGCAAGGTGAATGGGTAGATGTAACGGCCTTGCCAGATCATATTGTTGTCAATGTGGGGGATATGTTGCAAAGGCTCACCAATGGAAAACTGAAAAGCACTACCCATCGTGTGATCAATCCCCCAAGAGAAAAGTGGCATACCCCCCGTTATTCCATCCCTTTTTTCTTGCATCCCCGCAGTGAGATGAGGTTGGATTGTTTATCGGCTTGTGTTCCTGCTGGAACTTCTCCACTTTGGGAGCCTATCTCAGCAGGTGAATATTTAGAGCAAAGGCTTGCGGAAATTGGATTGAAAAAATGAAAGTTCGATTGAGTGAATCTTTGATTCGTATCAGAGTGAATCTCGACGATGTTTCCCAATGGCAGCAGTCTGGACAGGTAGATTTGTCCATTCCTTGGATCCATCATCATTGTAAAATTGAGTTGAGCTTTACCGAAGCCGAGCACTGGCAAATACCCGATGTCGGAACTCATATTTGGTGCATTCAAGTACCGAAACCCGTTTTTCTTCAATGGGTCAATACCCAGCAAGAATCCATTGAATATCGCAATGGTACTTTGCGCATCTCCATCGAAAAAGATTATCCTTGCGAGCATCGATTGGGAGAAGAAACGCGTAATTTTACGCGTCCGCATGAAACTCATTGATCACCACCAACGAACTTTCGAATACATTCGAATTGGCGTCACTGATCGATGTAATCTACGGTGTAAATATTGCATGCCCGCAGATGGATTGCCTTGGCTGGAAGCAAAGCAGCTCGCCAGCCTGAGTGAGTACCAACACATGTTTGAATTGTTCCGCTCTTGGGAAATCAAAAAAATTCGTTTCACCGGAGGTGAGCCTTTCATCCGAAAAGATTTTATGTCCATTGTGGATATTTCACAGCAAATGGACTTTGAGAACATTGCCATTACTACCAATGGTGTATTGGCTCTCCCCCATTTGGCCCAATTGAAAGCGTGGAATGTACAAAACCTTAATTTCTCACTGGACTCATTGGATGGGCAGCGCTTTGAAAAAATCACTCGCAGAAACGATATCGAAAAAGTATTGTTTGCCATTGACAAGGCCCTTGAATTAGGTATGAATGTAAGCGTCAATGCCGTTTTGCAATGCGATACAACGGAGGAAGAAATGCACAATATGATGCATTGGGCGTTAGAAAAGAATATTCACATTAGATTTATTGAAGAGATGCCCTTCAATGGACAAGGTATTACCCCTGATTGGCATTGGAATTGGCGACGAGTGGAGAATTGTATTTTATCACAATTTCCTGATGCCACCAAGCAAGTGAAAAAACCAGGTAGCACTGCAGATGTATTTCAAATAAAATCCTCTGAAGGAAGTTTGGGCATTATCCCCGCCTACAGCAGAACATTCTGTGGCACCTGCAATCGACTTCGCTTAACTCCAGAGGGTAATTTGCATCATTGCCTATACAGCCACCAGGCCTATCCGCTTTTAAAAAAAATAAGGGAAGGATTGAGCTCTGAATATATCACCCAAGAGGTATCCGCTTTTGTAAAAGGCAAAGCCATCAACGGTTTTGAGGCAGAAAAGGAAAATCAACAACAATTGGCCAGTATGGCACAAATAGGAGGTTAATATGATCAGCGTAATGGAAGCGTTGGAGCTTGTGATGAACCAAACCATGCAATTCACCAATGAAATGGTAAAGCTTTCATCTGCTCATGGGAAGAGGCTCATGGAACCTATTAATGCTGATCACGACTTTCCTCCTTTCGATCGTGCCATGATGGATGGGTTTGCCATATCCTTTGAAAAATGGCAAAATGGACAACGGAATTTCCGTTGTCATTTAACACAAAGCGCAGGAGAACCACCCCAAGATTGCGGTGAAGAAGAATGCATCGAAATCATGACAGGAGCGGTGGTGCCGGCAGGATTTGATTGCATTATTCCAGTGGAGCAAGTTACCTGCTTTTCCCAACAACAGGTCCAATTTGACGAATCCAGAAATGTCAAATTTCAGCAGCACATTCATTTCAGAGGTACGGACAGTAAAGAAGGAGAAAGATTGATTGACAAAGGCACTTACTTGCGCTCACATCACATCGCCACCCTGGCTTCTAACGGATATAACAATATTTGCGTACAATCGCAACCTACGATCGCCATTGTGGCCACAGGAGATGAATTGGTAGAAGTAAATGCCACCCCACTTGCTCATCAAATAAGGAAGAGCAATGTTTATGCAATAGAGGCCTTGCTCAGTGCATTCAGCTCTAATATTCAAAAATTTCATCTTCCTGATGAGCCCGCAGTCATTGAATCTTGGATCCGTTCAGTCTCACTTACCTTTGATTTACTGATCTTTACAGGAGGAGTTTCGAAAGGGAAAAAAGACTACCTACCGGGCATTTGGCAAACACTGGGGTACGAAAAGATCTTTCACGGCATAAGCCAAAAACCAGGCAAGCCGATGTACTTCGGCAAGAAAGAAAATCAACTCTTATTTGGTTTACCGGGTAACCCCCTCTCCTCTCTATTTTGTGCGAGGAGATACATTACCCCTTTTCTTCAGAGCCAATTGAATATTCTTTTACCCGCCCCTACGATAGAGCTACTCACTCCTTTAGAAAACAAAACTTCTTTAACACAATGGATTCCCGTTCAATTTCTCAATGAACATTGGATTACTGTTTCATTTAACGGCAGCGGAGATGTAAATGGAATTGAGGCTTGTGTTGGATTTATTGAAATTCCGCCTCACACCATCCACACTCGATTTCCCTTGTTTGAACTACCATGAAAAGACATGGTACAGAAAAACAGATAGACTGAGTATATCACCACTATATTTGGGCAAATAAAATGATGAATAAGATTATAATTTACAGCACGCTCATTTTTTGCTTGATACAGCATGATGCTTTCACTCAATCAGATAGCGCTTCCAAAAGCTTGAAAGTTTATCTCAACTGCAGCTCCTATAATTGCTACAATCAATATTTAAAAACCCAAACTACATGGGTGTACTTTGTACAGGATCAATTTGTGGCTGATGTGAATTTGCGCATCAATTCCTTATCTACCGGTAGCGGTGGCGATGAATACAATTTAATTTTTGAGGGATTGAAAGATATGAAGCAGTTGCGTGATACCATAACCTTTCACACCAATGCCATCAATACGACTAATGAAATAAGAGATCAATTGCTGCAACACGTGCAGTTAGGATTGATTCGCTACGCTATTTATGCCAACAAATACACTCAATTGCATTTAGCCAGCCAAGACAGCTTGGACAATGCCGAAATTGGCGAAGGATCCAATCCAGAGGAAGATCCTTTCAATGCTTGGGTGTACAATTTTTGGGTATTCATGAACGGTAGGGGACAAAAAGTGAGTGAGAGCATTTCGATCACGGGAGGGTTCAATACCTCCCAAATCAAAGAGACTCACAAAAATCAAATTTCCTTCTATTATTCCAATGATATCGATCGTTACACTTACGACGGTGAAAGATCCATTTATCAAATAAAAAGTTTTGGTGCTCAATTGCTGCACACAAAATCATTGAACTCCCATTGGTCAGCAGGATTTTATAATAATTACGATCAAAGCACCTATTCCAATTACAAACATTCTATTTCCAGTTACCTGGCAGTGGAGTACAATCTTTTTCCTTACAAAGAATCGCAAACCAAACAATTTACTCTCTCCGCGTACACAGGCGGTTTCTACAACCAATACATTGATACTACCATTTACTTGAAAACAAGAGAGTGGAGACCCAGTGGACAATTCAATGCACTTTACAGCTTCAATCAATCATGGGGGAGCATTTCAGGCGGTTTAAGAAGTAATTTTTTATTGGATGATTTAGCTAAAAACAGTACCTCGCTTTCGCTGTCTGTGGATGCTCGTGTCTATAAGGGACTGAGTATCTCAATGAGTGGCCAGTTTTCATTTATCAGAAATCAAATCAACTTACCCAAAGAAGATGCCTCATTGGAT
>CANHWU010000081.1 GCA_947464415.1 Flavobacteriales bacterium | reverse complement strand
TTGAAGATAAATGTAAAAAAATGGAGGCATTGCCTCCATTTTTTGTTTACTGTAGTAATTTTTGTGTACCTTGCAACGCTTTTGGTTTTTTCTCCAAGGAGAAAAATGAAAAGGGAATGGTGTGAAAAGCACCAACTGTACCCGCAGCTGTAAACCTTTCCTCAGGGAAGTTTCCATCTCAACGGCCACTGCGAAAGTGGGAAGGCCATGGAAATGATAAGGTGAAGTCAGAAGACCTGCCATAAGTAACTAAGCCCAACAAGTCCGGGAAAAGACTTGATAAGCAAAATGACCAGAGTCCGTGTGCTCATATCAGTTTTAATGGGGATGTTCATGCCCGGAGGGTTGCTTGCTAATGAGGAACCAGGTGATTCTTTGCCCAATTGGGTTACTTCTACTGTTGAAATTAAGACTTACTCGGTCATTAATTCGGTCAACGATAGTTTATTTTTTTATCGCTTTCAGTCATCTGATTTGGGAAGAGCACTTATCCAAAGTGGACAAGTCAATGCGTTTCAATACGGACCAGCGGGTACTGCATGCCTGATACGATCAAATGGATTAGCACCGGACCATACGCAAGTCTTGTGGAACAATATTTCATTGAACTCTTTGACGCTAGGGCAAGCGGATTTGTCGCTTATTCCGATGTTCTTTTTGGATCAGATTCGTGTTTCCTCACCGAGTTACTTTACCTTGGATGCTAATGGGGGTATCGGAGGTGCCATTCACTTGAACTCTGAGGTGAAACATGTTAATCGATCTAAGTTTTGGATTGTTTCAGAGAGTTCCTCTTTGCGCAATTTTTGGAACGGTGTGGGTTGTCAAATAAAACAACAAGACCGATGGGGTTGTCCAGTCTTGATTCAGGTAAGGGCTTTTACCTCCAACAATCTCAATCAGTATCAATATCAGAATCCTTATTCAGCCCAACGAGATTGGGTAGAGCAGTCACAGAATAATTCACACTCTCGAGGTATACAGTGGCAGATGCTCAAGACAGCGAGAAAAGGAAATTGGTTGGCTCAGTATTGGACGGTGGATAGAACCACTCAGTTGCCCTCCATTATTGGAGCAACGAATAAGCAGCGGCAAAGGCAATGGGACAATCAAAATAGAGCTACTGTTTTTTTTCATCATACTTCTAATGAGTGGTTGAGAAATTGGAAAACGGGTGGCACCTTCTTGTTAGATCGTCAGCGATATTGGATGAATATGTACTCCAATGCAAGTGAAATTACTTCTCATCAATCATTTGTTTTTTCTGAATTAGATGGGGGGAGGTCAAATTTATTTTTTGGTTCAAGAGCGGAATGGAGATCGGTATTTGTCAATATCAATGGTTTCCATCGATGGGCGCAAATGCCACAATGGATTGCACATTTCACGAATTATGCGTCCAATCGATGGATTTTCAATGCTGCCGTCAAGGGAGCAAAGGGACCTGAATCTTTGTGGAATAAGTCTGCGCTTGGAAGCGTTTCCTGGATGAGATCAAGACGCTGGTTTAATCAACTCAAACTTCAAGGTCAATGGGTGGAAAGGGCTCCCGATTTTAATGAGCTTTACTGGCCACAAAGTGGAAATGTCCACTTAAAATCGGAACAGTCATGGGGCTCTGCGCTATATGGTACTTTGGAATATCAGAGAAATCAGCAACGCAGATTCAGAGTGGAGGGCAATGTGGAACATCGATGGGTAAAAAATTGGATACAGTGGATTCCTCAAGACAATGGATTGTGGCGTCCTTTTAATGTGCAACAAGTGGAAAGTTGGCATGCCGAATGCAAGGCTTTGGTCGTTTATAACTGGGGGGATTGGCAGTTTCAGGGAACATCTTTTTTTGAATGGAATCAAGCACAAGGGTTTCAGCTCGGGGAAGAGCGCAAAAAATTCTATTTGCCTTATGTACCTCGTTGGAAGATCAGTCATCAATGGGATATTGTCTACAATGATTGGAGTGGAGGATGGAGTCAAAGATGGATTTCGGAGCGTTATACAGATCAAAGCAATGCTTTGAGTATGCAATTACCAGCGGTGCAATTATGGAATATCTATTTGTCGAAAAGCTTTCATTTGCGCGATCAGCTATTCTCTGTGCAGATGCGCTGCGAAAATATAATGAACCAACAATATCAAGAGGTTCGTTCCTATGCCATACCGGGAAGAGTATGGAACATTCAAATTAATTATCAAATCAATCCCTAAAATGAAAAAACAATCATTTATTTTTTTTATTATGGTAATCACCATGATGAGTTGCGACAAGTGCAAAGAGACAGAGCCCCCCTTGGAAGGGAAAGATTATTCTACGGGGATTTGGTTCATCAACGAGGGTGCATTTAATGGAAACAACGCCAGTATCGATGTTAGGATGACAAATGGCGAAATCATCAGGGATGTTTTTCAGGCGGTGAATGGATTTCCTTTGGGCGATGTATTACAACGCGTTGTAGTGCAAGATGGGATTGGTTATGCCGTCATGAATAATAGTAATAAAGTGGTAGTTTTCAACGCGAAAACTTTTGCTTTGATCCGAGAAATTGATGGGTTAGATTATCCGAGAGATCTGGTAGTAGTCAATGGAAAGATATTCATAGCTCAAGGAGCAATGCAAGGAAAAGTGGCGCAATATACCAGTACGGGCCAATGGATCAATGAGGTAGAAGTGGGCAATGGTCCTGAGCGATTACTTTATGCTCAAAATCGAATTTGGGTCTTGAATAGTGGGGGTTGGCTGACAGATAATAGGGTTCAGACGATAGATCCATCTACGATGACAGTTGATCATACTTGGACCATTGGCGATAGGCCAATAGATGTGGAGTATGAACCCACAGAAGGAGCCGTATTTGTCCTTTCTGGTGGTGAAATTCAATACGACGCCAATTGGAACATCATAGGCCATACATCAGCAAGTTTGTCTAAGTTTGTTGACTTTAATATGCCGATTTCGGTGAATGTTGGAGAGGTTGGAGAACATCCAAGATCTTTTGCCATCAACTCCCAGAACAACACACTACTATTGGCCAATACTCATCTCGATGTATTTGAAAGTAATTTAGGTTTGGTTTGCGCAGATTGTATTTTGGGCGATTTCTATTCAGTGGATGCGGACGATAATGGTCAAGCTTATTTGTCTTTAATTCCTGATTTCACCAATGCTTCTGAGATTGAGCAATATCGATTGAGTGACTATTCATTTGTGAGGGAGTTTGAGGGTGGAATAGGAACCAATCAAGTAGTATTACCGTAGAATCATTCAATGATCGTTTCAATTACGAAACCTTGATGCATCTTGTTGCGAATACAAGAATTTTAATTTTGAGATACGGGGCATCAAAAAATGAATCGTAATGGGGTCTGCGCTAATCGGTTTTTTGATTTAAGATAGGATCTGCTCGCGAGTCATTCTGAAAATGAAAACGGGATAGGTATCTTATCGATTTGTCCATTTATTGAGAAGGAGAAACAACTCACTACGAAGAGCTCCTCCCGGTTGTGCGCATGGAGATTTGACTTTTGTTGTAAGTTTCGAGTATGTTTTTTTCTTAAAGAATGCACTTAGAAAAAGATTAAATCTCTTCCTTGTTATTTGTTGGTTGGTGCGCCCATTTGAATACCCAATTGTTCAAAAGCATGGTCATTGGGTTCCCATAATTCAATTTTATTACCCTCGATGTCCAAAATGTGAATGAACTTTCCATATTCAAAACTTTCTAAACTGTCCGTAATAACCACACCACTGGCTTTTAGTTGCGCAATCAAATTTTCTATATTTTCAACACGATAATTGATCATGAAATCCTTGGTGGAAGGAGCAAAGTATTTAGTTTTTTCATTGAAAGGGCTCCATTGCGAAAAAGCTTTTTGGGAAGAGTCCGCACCTTGTCTCCACTCGAAAACGGCACCGTATTCGTTGGTGATGATGCCTAAATGTTCCTGATACCAGGTCCTTACGGCTTTAGGATCTTGACATTTAAAAAAAATACCGCCAATACCCGTTACTCTTCCTGTTGAATGTTCATGTTTCGCATGGTTGGACATCCAGTCATGTGTTTGGAATCCGAGGATGAATACGGCAGAAATAAGTAGGATATTTGTGATTTTGTGTTTCATAGGAAAAAAAAAATCCGCCGAAGCGGATTTTAGAAATAATTCGTATCGATTATCTTGGAGCACGCTCCTCGGCAACTTTTACATTGATACGGCGACCTTTCAATTCGCTTTGATCCAATGCAGAAATTGCTGAATGAGCAGCTTCATCACTGTCCATTTCAACAAATCCAAAACCGCGTGAACGGTTGGTTTCACGATCTTTGATGATGCGTGCACTGGTAACATTACCATACGCTGAAAAAGCGCTTTCTAATTCTTCTCTTGTAAGGCTGAAGGGTAAGCCGGAAACAAAAATGTTCATGTAAATAAAAAATTTTAATTAATGCCTACTTATGTAGACTTAACAAATATAAACGAAATAATTGAAATTCCAAATATTTTTTCAATTGTAACTTTTGTTTCATTGTTTTAAATGGGAAAGTGCCACCTTTGTGCCATGAAAGAAATCATGGAACACTCATGGCAATCTGGGATGTCATTTCCCCAATTTTTGCAAGCAGTGAAGTCTTTACATGCCGAAAGCAAAGTGACAGGGCATCAGCAAACGGCGGCTTTATTGGAGTATAGCCGGCTCAATGAAAAACGGATGGATCGAATCATAAAGCATGGTTCGGTTGAAGTCGAACATAATGCTGCTTCTTCTGCAATGTGGTTGGTGATTACGGAGGGTTGGTGTGGGGATAGTGCGCAGATTACCCCCTACTTATATCATTTATCTCTCCGGTTGAATAGTGAGATGAGGGTGATCCTTCGTGATGATCATCCAGAAGTCATGGATATGTTTTTGACCAACGGAACACGGTCTATTCCGATCATCGTTTTTTTAAACGATCGTTATGAGGTTATCCATCGTTGGGGACCTCGTCCAGCTTCATTGGTGCAATTGATCCAGGGATGGAAAGAGCAGGGATTAACCAAGGATGAATTCAATCCTATGATTCATAAGTGGTATGCGGAGGATAAAGGTGTTTCTTGTGTTCAAGAATGGCTCAATTTGTTGCAATAGTCTTTTTGCTCTTGTTTGTATCTTTGGTGCATGTATCCAACTCTCTATCATTTTTTCTTTGATGCATTCGGCTGGGATTGGCCGTTTTTAAAATTGCTCAATAGTTTTGGTTTTTTTGTAGCCATGGCTTTCGTTACGGCGAGTTACTTACTCAAGTTGGAGATGAAGAGGATGGAGAAGAAGGGGGTGTTTTTGCCTTATCCGGTGCAACAAATTACAGGAGCGGGACCGCAATGGGGAGAAATTGTCACTAATGGCGTTTTTGGATTTATTTTGGGTTGGAAGATCATCTTTGTGCTGATCAATGGGCAAAAGTTATTTGCACACGGGATGGCGCAAAAAGCATTGTTCTCCTCAGAGGGGTATGTATGGCTAGGGTTACTATTAGCGTTGGTATTGGGTGGCTGGAAGTATTGGGAAGATAAAAAGAAACAATTGCCGCAACCCAAGAAAGAGGTGGTCATGGAGCCCGCTCATGCCTTGGTGGGTTCTATCACATTTGTAGCAGCCGTGGCGGGTATGTCGGGAGCAAAATTGTTTCATCTTTTGGAAAATCCCCGTGAGTTGGTTGATTTTTTTACGCATCCATCCTTGGAGGGTTTTATCAGCGGATTGACTATTTACGGGGGTATTATCGTAGGTTCAATTGTGGTGCTTCTTTATGCTAAGAAAAAAGGGCTTGCATTGTTGCCGCTGGCCGATGCCGCTGCTCCGGGAATGATCCTGGCGTATGGTGTTGGTCGTATCGGTTGTCAGGTAAGTGGCGATGGCGATTGGGGGATCGATAATCCTCACCCCATTCCCAATGCGTTGTCTTTTTTGCCAAAATGGCTGTGGTCTTACGACTATCCGAATAATGTCAATGGAATGGGAGTAGATATTACGGAGGGCGTTATCTTTCCCGGATACGGAACGCATTTGGAAATTCCCGTTTTTCCCACTCCCTTGTACGAGACGATTTTGGCCACTGTTATCTTTATTATACTTTGGAGTCTGAGAAAGCGCATTCAGATTCCAGGAATCATTTTCGGATTATACCTCATTCTCAATGGAATTGAGCGCTTTTTCATTGAGCAGATCAGAGTGAATAATTTCATTGACTTTTTGGGAATGAAATGGACGCAAGCCATGTTCATCGCGGTGGCCATGGTAATAGGAGGTAGCGCTTTTATTTACTATCGTTGGAAAACTCATGAACGCAGGGCCTAGAGTTGCTTTTCATACCTTGGGTTGTAAATTGAATTTCGCAGAAACCAGCGAAATTTCTAAGTCATTGCAGGCGGCAGGATATGCCAAGGTGGAGATAGATGAGCAGCCCGATGTTTTGGTGATCAATACTTGTAGCGTAACGGATCAAGCAGACCAAAAATGCCGCAACATCGTTCGCCGTGCTATCAAGCAAAATCCTGATGTTTTTGTTGCGGTGATTGGATGCTATGCACAATTAAAGCCGCAAGAAATAGCACAGATAGAAGGGGTGAGCATTGTTTTGGGGGCCAATGAAAAATTCAATTTGTTGCAGCATATTCAAAAGAAGGAGGAGGAGAGAGAAAAAGTAGTGGTAGGGCATATCAAAGAGGTGCAGGCATTTGTTCCTTCCTTTTCATCTGGAGATCGAACCCGAACCTTTTTAAAAGTTCAAGATGGATGCAATTATTTCTGTGCCTTCTGCACCATTCCCTTGGCCAGAGGTAAATCAAGAAGCGCTGACATCGTTACAACGTTGCAGCAAGCCAAAAAGGCGGTGGAGGCCGGGGCAAAAGAGATTGTATTGACTGGAGTGAATATTGGTGATTTTGGAACAGCGCATGGACAGAGTTTTTTTCAACTCATACAACAATTGGATCAATTAGAGGGGGTGGAGAGATTCAGAATTTCAAGCATTGAGCCCAATTTACTTTCGAACGAAATCATTGACTTCGTATCCAGCTCCAAGAAGTTCATGCCGCATTTTCATATTCCTCTGCAAAGTGGAGATGATGAAATATTAAGGGCCATGCGCAGGAGATATCGAACCGACTTGTATCGCCAGCGCATTGAGTTTATCAAGGAAAAAATTCCGCATGCTTGTATTGGTGTTGATGTGATCACGGGATTCCCCGGTGAGACTCATGAGTTGTTCTTAAATACAATGCATTTTATCCAATCGCTTTCTGTTTCTTATTTACATGTTTTCACGTACAGTGAGCGGCCCAACACCACGGCTTTGCGCATTGATGATATTGTGCCAATTCAACAACGCCAAGAAAGGACACAACAACTGCGCATGTTGTCTGAGAAATTAAAGCGCCAATTTTATTTACAGTTTGACCAACAGAATAGAAGTGTGTTGTGGGAGTATAGCAAGGAAGACGGAAAAATGAGTGGATATACAGACAATTACATTCGTGTAATAGCGCCATTGGAGAAGCATAAGCTCAATACCATTGAGCCCATTACCATCAATGCAAAAGGGGTTTACTATGATTGGGACTAAAGAATGGAATAGAGAAATCAAGGGATTAACGATATTTTCTTGGATCGCGATCATTTTTTATTGTGTGGGATTGACAGGGATGATTACCCAACCAGAGCGTTTTATTCCTTTGAGTGCTTTGAATCTTTTGTTGATGGTAGGTCTGCTTTTTTTGGATAGTTTCCATCTCAAAAAGCTGTTTACTTTCTTAGTAGTCGCGATATTGGGCTGGGGCATGGAATGGGTGGGCGTGCATACAGGCATGCCTTTCGGGATTTATCAGTATGGAGAAGGCCTGGGTGTAAAGGTGGATCAAATTCCTTTGATCATTGGCGCTAATTGGGTGCTCATGACATGGACAGCACTGGAAACCTGCCGATGGGCTTTCCCTGGTGCGAGTCGATGGCAATGGGCTTGGACAGCGGCAATCATCATGGTGGTGATGGATTTGTTGATGGAGCCTGTCGCTCCTTCATTGGATTATTGGATGTTTCAATTGAATTGTGTGCCTATTCAAAATTATTTAGCTTGGGGATGGTTAGGTTTGATTTTTTCATTTGTCATGACCTATGTTCCCAAGAGCAAGAGTGCTTTTCCTGTTTTATTGGCCTTGATTCAGTTTTTGTTTTTCATCGTTTTGAATATTGTATTGTAGAGCAACATGGATATTCAATTACCTAAAATCCATCGTGCTGCAGAATCTTTGTCTTGGTCGATTTACGGCACAACATGTGAGGAAGTCCGTAAATTGGCGATGGTGTTGATGCAACTATCTCCTCGTATTTCTTCGTACATAGATGCTGAACATCAAGATGGGGTAGTGTGCAATCAACAAACAATGGGTTTGAAGGGTGCTCAAGGCAATAGTATATTTAAATCGCCCAGCCCTTGGAAAATTCATTGGATCAATGGCAATCATTTTCCTGCAGAAAAGCAAATCGTTATCCATGATCCGAAGAAAATAGATTCTTTGTTTAAAAGAAGAAATCAATTGACGCATTTGAGTTTAGTACTCTCTGAAGAAGGCATTCCGCCGCATTTGTGGGATTGGGGGGTGGTAAGCCCCGACACTGTTTGTTTGTCGCCTGCAGATGCTTCAGGGATTGCCCACTGGGTGGAGAAAGAGATTTCAATTTCGCCTATGGCAGCCTTGATTCTGACGGGAGGGAAAAGTGAGCGCATGGGAACGGATAAATCAATGCTGGAGTATCACGGAATTCCCCAATGGAAATATCTGAAAAGGCAGTGTGAATCATTGTCACTTCCCTTCTATATCAGTTGTAACAAAGAACAACAAGGTTTTTGGACGGAACAAGGCCTGAATACAGTGGTGGATGAGTTTCAGTCGATGGGACCCGTAGCGGGCATACTCAGTGCGATGAAACAACATCCTGAATACAGCTGGTTGGTGATGGCTTGTGATATGCCCAACTGGAATGCGGATGCCATGAATCAATTGATAAAAAACCGAAACGCCAAGGCAGGAGCTACGGCCTTTTTTAATGAAGAGAAGAATTGGTGCGAGCCATTGGCGGCGATTTGGGAAAATGATGTAGAAGGTCCATTGCACCAATGGTCATGGGTTTCTCGTTGTCCAAGAAAATTCTTGAATCAACTACCCACCCAATCCGTTCATTTGAATGAAAAAAATTGGGTGGATAATGTCAATGATTTGGCTGCTCGAAACGATTGGTTTAAACGCCAGGGCGGATGATGATTTCACTGATATTGACTCCAGTGGGTGCCTCGATTACATGGACCATTTGAGCGGCAATATGGTCTGCGGATAATCCATTTTCAAAATTAGGGATGTATTCTTTCAATAATGATTCGTTTTGTGTAACATGGATAAATTCCGTATTGACGGCTCCTGGGCAAATGGTGGTGATTCTTATGTTTTTCCCGTGTTCCACTTTTAAGCTTTCGCTAATGGCTAAAACGGCATGTTTAGTGGCACAATAAATTCCAGAATTGGGAAAAACATGGTGCGAAGCCACCGATCCCAAATTGATAATGTGACCCTTGCGTTCAATGATTTCGTGCAAACAACCGTGAATCATATTGAGAATGCCCTTGATATTGGTATCTACCATTTCATGCCATTGTTCGAGCTTGGCTTGGGTTAAAGGGTCAAAAAATCCTAGACCTGCGTTGTTGATCAAAACATCTATTCCGCCCATGCTCGCTCTTGCTTTTTCAATGGCTGCGTTACAATCTTCAATATTGCGAACATCACCAACGGCAACGTGCATTTTCCCTTCTGATACTTTTTCAAGATTCGCTTGATTTCTGCCCATGATCAGCACTTGGTGACCTCTTTGTTGGAGTGCTTTTGCAGTGGCAGCGCCAATACCGGAGCTACCTCCGGTGATGAGAATATTTTTCATTGCGCAAAAATGCGGAGGAAAATGAATTTCTTTGTGATTTGTTTAAAGTTTATTTCAGCGTCCGTACTTACTTTTGCTCAAAATTTTAATTTATGGGATCAATAGTAGGAAAAAAAGCACCTTCATTCAAGGCAGGTGCAGTGACTAATGGAGGAACAATCGTAAGTGATTTTTCATTGGATCAATACAAAGGGAAACAGGCGGTAGTGTTCTTCTTTTATCCAAAGGATTTTACATTTGTTTGTCCAACAGAATTACATGCTTTTCAAGAGCGTCTGCAAGATTTTCACGATCGCAATGTAGCGGTGGTGGCTTGTTCAACCGATACAGAAGAAAGTCATTGGGGATGGTTGCAGATGGCCAAAGAGCAGGGTGGAATCAAGGGGATTACCTATCCAATAGTGGCAGATACCACCAAAGCAATTTCGGATGCTTATGGCGTGTTGGCAGGTGAGTACGAGTATGATGAGAATGGTCATTTAACAGCCAATGGTCCAATGATCGCTTATCGTGGATTGTTTTTGATTGACAAATCGGGCACAGTTCAACATGCGATCATCAACAATTTTCCGTTAGGCAGAAATGTGGAAGAAGCTTTGAGAATGGTGGATGCATTGCAATTCTTTGAGGAGAATGGCGAGGTATGTCCAGCCAACTGGAGCAAGGGCAAAGACGGCATGAAAGCAGATCATGCAGGGGTGGCCAGTTATTTAGCGAGTCACTGAGTTTGATCATTTGGAAATAGAAGGGCTGTTCATGATGGACAGCCCTTTTTATTGTTCTAAATAAAGATTTTGGAAAATTGAAATTTCGTTTATATTTGTAGAAAGAGCTGACTATGAAATTCATTGTTGAAAATCGCGAGAAGGTTGCCATCGTTTCCACCAATGTGGAAAAATTGGATGCCTTGCAAGCACCTGAATTGAAAAGTGAAATTTTACTTCAAAATAAGGCAGGCGTGAGAAATCTTATCTTGGATCTATCTTCAACGAGATATATTGATTCATCGGGGCTCTCTGCTATTCTTGTGGCCAATCGATTGTGTAGAGATGCCAATGGCAGTTTTGTATTAACGGGTCTTC
>CANHWU010000080.1 GCA_947464415.1 Flavobacteriales bacterium | reverse complement strand
TAAAAAAGAAAGTCAGTAAAGCCGGCGCTACCATGACCTTGTTTGATGGAGAAGTTAAATTGCCCAAAGACCTTCCAACCAAAGACATTCCCTCTGTCAAAGCCTTGAAAGAAGACTTATTGGAGGTGCAAAATGAAAAGGTGGAATTAGAAAAAATCTGGGCGGTAGCGATGCACTTGGATAAAGCTCAAAAGGAGCTACAAAAAATCAATGATGATATCGAGACCACCAAAGATAAACTCCGTAAACTGAAAGAGAAGCCCAGCATCGAAAAGAAGATTTCAGACCTAGGAAAGCAACTGCGCGAGATCAAAGGAGAGAAAGAGAAACTGGAAGATGAATTGCGCAAGTTGAAAAAAGAAATCAATGAAAAAACATTGGCGCTCGAAACTTGGAGAGAGGACATTCGCAAGTCAGAAGAAAGATTGATTGAGCTCAAGCGCAGAAAACAAGAGATTGAAATGCTGGGCATCATTCCTACTCCGTTCGAAACCACGGAATCCTTGGATGATATCTATCAAAAGATTAAATTGGTAAGTCAAGATCGTGAGACTTTGAAAGCTACCAAAGACCGCTCTTTTGATCAATTGAGATTTAAAACCAATTCCGCCATTGCCGATGAAAATGAATTTATCAGTTTCATCGCAGATGAAATTGCTTGTATTCAAGACAAAGAGAAAAGTATCGATGGATTGTTGGCTTCTATCTCCACTCAATTCGCCAATCCCGCCTACAATCTGAGAAAGCGGTACGAAGAATTCAAGGCGTTCGTCTATAACAAATTCAATGACAGTTTGGCCAAAACCCGCATTTCCAACATTGAAAGCCTACGTATAGAGCTCGTAGATAATAAACGCATTTTATTCGATTTAGAGCGTATCAGTTCTATTGAAAATTTAACCTCACAATTGGCTTTTGAATTTGAGCAAGGAGAGGATTTAAAAATTCTGAACAGCTATCTAGACAATGGAAAAACCATCGATTTTGAGGATCTTTTTGATATCGAATTGCATTTGAATATCAAGGGTACTTTGAAGCGAGTGGATTTGAAAGAACAAGTGGAGTCAGACGGAACGGACAGGATGATTCGTTTGGTGATTGTAATGGCCATCATCAATCGCCTGGCCATCAGCAGCCCTCAAAACAAAATTGCCTTGTTTATTGACGAGATTGGAACCATTGACGAGCATAACCGTCCGCAATTGGTGCAATTCTGCAAAGACCACAACTACTTGCCCATATTTGCGGCTCCCCAGCCCTATGATGGATTCTCAAAATACTATTTCATCTTCCGCTCCAAAGGCAAGATTAATTTGAACGACCGTCAACATGCGGTGAGAAGAGAAGAGTTAAACTTATTAAACTAATACCAATGTACCCTAGCATTGATAACATTGAAATCCCTTGTGAAATGGAATTGATCCAAGAGGTCAAATTAAAATTTCATTTAATAGATACATTGGAAACAAAAGAAAATGATTAAGGCAGAACCACGGACCATTCTCAGTTTCCTGCACACCTATTTTGATGTGGTGCGAGACCTGTTTGAGTTTCAAGCACATGACGGATTGATTTCTCGAGAAGCGTTTGACATGATCGTGAAAAAACATGGTCAGCAAAACATCGTTGGAAAGCTCAAGGAATATCGCATTGTTCGAAATATTGGAAGCGATTATGAAATGCGCGATGTGTATTTCAAAATGATGGAATTCTTGTTGTTTGAATTCAAACCGTTGCTTCCTGAAACCATTGAGAAATACAAAGGTGCCATTTCAGAATTATACATGAAAATCCGATTGGGAGAAAATCATGATCGAGAAATTCTGCAAGAGCGCATCAAAAACATCTCCCACCAAATCAGGGAGTTTGTGGACTTGGTAGAAAGAAATGCTTTTCGTTTATTGAGTGAAACTCGCGACTTAAAATCCAACATTGAGCGTGTCGAATACCGCGAGAAGGTGCACAAAGCTTCATTTTGGATAGAGTACTACATCCTTCCTTTGAATAAAATTTTGGATGTCAACCACTCCGAATCTGTCACCAGTAAATTGATTGAGGTGAGTGAATACGCCAATAGAAAACGCTTGGATTTTGGTGATGAGACCATTCGCTCTGAGTTTGAAAAACTCTATGGGCAATTGATCCAA
This sequence comes from Flavobacteriales bacterium, assembly GCA_947464415.1. GTDB lineage: Bacteria > Bacteroidota > Bacteroidia > Flavobacteriales_D > Sanyastnellaceae > CAMCTV01. The sequence goes on along the minus strand of CANHWU010000080.1, from coordinate 8,955 downwards.
ACCAATCAAGACTTGTTGCGTCAATCCAAGATCCTGACCAACGAATTATTGCCCCTTTTAGAACGCATCCGGACAGAAAGCTTGATCTTGACTGGATTCATCGAGTTCTTGCGCAATCCCTATAAAGTGGACTCTCCTCCCCTGCTCAAAGGTTCGAGAACCATGGTGTATGCCAAAGATATGTTATTCAAAGTCAAAGAATTTTTTGAGCAATTTGAAAATCAAGAATCGGTTTATTATGAAGAAACCGATTTACAATTTGACAAATGGATCTTTGACCGCGAGCTATTCAGAAATCAGCTCAATGCCGATTTGCCTGTTAAAGACTTTTTCGGCTGGTGTTCTAAGATGCTGCTCAAAGATTTTCCTCATATTGAAACAGAAAAATTCTTTGCCATCACTGGATTGTTATTTGATGAGGATTTGAATGTGGACTTCCCGAAGAAAGAGGAAAGAACAGTCATCGAAACTTTGAATTCCCGCATCAGTGTACCTAAAATTAAAATAGAAAACGCTCCAAAAATTTAACCATGGTTTACCCAACACATCATAGAAGAATTGTAGAAGACTTAATGGGCGGAAAGTTCATATTAAGCAATGAAGACCATTACAACTCGTTAAAGGAAAATGACAAATTCTACCAAGAGTTTTTCAAGTTGTCCTTTGATTTGGACATGGTCATGAAGCCCGAATTCTGCTATCTTATTTCCAAAGATACCCAAGAGAATTTCTCCCGCGATGTCTGCATTTTTGTAGCTGTTCTTTGCTATGAACTGGACAAGGATGGTCAGAACTTTATGGAGATGATGGACTATCATGAATTCAATTATGAGGAAGTGGATCGTTTCTTTGAAAACAGTTCATTCATTGATTTAATTGAAAGCAACAAGGCCCTAAAAGATCAGGATGGACGAAGAACTTTGATCAATGGTATGGCACGAAGAAACATCGTACACAAATCCTTTGAAGATCGATTCATCTTTACACAAGCCCATCGGGTGTTCATTGACTTTGCGAAAGAGTTGGCCATGCGAAAGATGGCGGTGAGTAAGGAGGGAGAGGACGTTTCTTCCTAAATCAATGATTTCTTTTATCAATGGCATCCTTTAGGGGAATTCGTTTACCATCCTCTAAAGCCACAATAAAAGCATCTGAAAATCCTAATTTTTTAACTATCTGAAGGCTTTCTTTGGCTTGAATAAAGGTGCAAAAAAGTCCTGCTGTATACCTATGAATACCTTGCCCCTTTTCTTCAGTTATTACTGGTGCAAATTGATGATAAAAAGAAAGTGGTAAATCTCGCCGAAAGGCTCCAACTTGAACCACAAAAACGATTCCTCGGGGATACCGCACTGGACCGTGAATCTTCTCATCTGAAGCAATTTCAGTACCTGAAAAGGTGGCAAAAATGGGCTCTTTCAAGGTGTCTGGTAAGTTTTGAGAAAGCTCCCAATAGTATCTATATGAGCCGTATGGGAATTTTGAAATAAAAAGAGGATGGCCTTGCTGATTGTCATATTTATTTGACACATCATTGAATTTGGTGATTGCCTTTTCTTTGTTAATTGATAATGAAGTAGAGTCCAACTTTGGAGAAAAGTCATCTCGCATATCATTACTCGAGGAGTTATTATTTCCTTTTTCAGCATTCCAAGGATCCGAATCGGTGGAAACTAGTTGAGTATTAAATGTCAAATCATCTCTTTCATCTGCAAAAACTTGCCATCCCCTGGTATAAAATTCGGCGGCATAAAACTCGCAATTAATTTGTCGCCTAAAAGGCATTGCATCTTTGTAAAGTTGTTTATTGGACTGAAGAATGGAAAAATTATCTAATGATTTTTGGACCCAGTAATCTCCCATTTCCTTGTACTTGGATAATACCTCCATTTCATCTATGGAACACGATAACAATCCATCATCCATTAATTTTTTTGCACGCAACAAATTAAAATTGGAGTAAAACTTGATCACCTCTCGATTCAACCATTCTGATTCTAAAAGTCGATAATCAATATCAATCAACTGCAGGCTAATGATACTATCTCTATTAGGAAGGTATTTCTTTTTCAACAATTCCTCCTCTAATTGAATGATTAATTCAGCGTTATTTAATTTATCCCTAAAAGCAGAAGACTCTTTCATCCAAGTCATCAAATAATCATCATTATGCAATAATGCATCTTGTGAGGAGAGTTCATTCAAGAACATTTTCTTAACCATAGAATCTATGGATACTTCGGTTAGGCCTTGATTCAATTGATCTGTACCTGGCTGATTAGAAGATTCCGAGGTCAACAAAGTTTCACTCATTGCATGCATTGTTCCATCCTTGATGATGTTCACCTCACCAGACATAAGCACAGCTTCGCCGGGAGCGCTTATCAGCCAAGATCCAACATTACCATTGCTTAATCGATCGTGATAAAAAGCAGACATAGACAAATTCTTACCCTTCTCCAATGCCTCCATCATGGAATACTGGTTGCAATAAGTCCCGGAAAAAGCAAAGATCTTCGCTTTGAATTGATAATGCCTTTTTCGCTGATACCAGCGAGTTATATCCTCTTGACTAATTTCATAAATAGGAGCAATGAGTACATGATTTCCGCTGTCTAAAAGCGCTAAAAACTCAGCATTCTCAATAGCTTCAGTAGGGGTTGAGAAAAAACCATTTGATTCGGATTGAATGATACGGTCAAAATCAATGCATAAATCAACCACCAAAGGCGTAGACACAATTTCATTGGATCCAATCTCTACAATTCTGTTAACTGGATCGGAATTTGTAAAAGTCCAAATTTCACAGGACACAAAACAGAATAAAAAGCAAGCATAAGTCAAACATTTACACCATTGACTCACGCGGAATTTCATGAAAAATAAAAAAACACTTTATCGTAAGCGAGGAATTTTCAATTTCTTCTTAGAGACGTTTGGCAGGATACCACCAAAACCATTTTCTCTTCGATAAACAGGTCCAGAATCATAGTCTAAAGCAGGGCCATATGGGTTAAATACGACTCTCTCTTCTGTATAAACAACCGTATTTCCATTGTCATTATCAGACATTTTTTTCCCCCCAAATGTAGTTGCCTTGGAGGCCACAATATAATCTTTGCCTGCTGCTATGGTAGCTCCTTTCCAAACCAATTCATATTTATAAAATGCCGATGAATCTAGTACTTGCACTTCTTCTAATGCTTTGCTTTTTGTCCGCTGATTAATGTACATTCCAGCAAATCCATAAACTGTAGCAGTTGCTTCCTTTGGAGTACATTCGATTTGATAAACCGGCGAGACCAAAACATCTATATTATTATTAATCAAAGCATTAAAGTAAGCCTCATCACGCGCCCTTTCTTCACGATCCTTCCCTAAATGCGCTCTACTAGTAGCCGTTACGCGTTTAGTAAAATCAACTTCTAAATCACATACAACAGGAGTTTGAGTTATTGAATTCGCTCCTATTTCAGCCGTACGATTATAATAAGAATAGTGAACAACTTTCTGCTTACACCCTGAACTGAGAATGAATAGAATAATAGAAAGCTTAGCGTAAAATATATTTTTCATAGATTTCAAATATAATATTTTTTCTTATCATTTAAAAAAAATCAAACATTCATTACACTATCAGAAACAATCCTCGCTGAATACAAACACAAAGGAATCCCTCCGCCAGGATGGACACTTCCTCCCACAAAGTAAAGACCTTTGAGGCCGGAGATAAAATTATCATGTCTTCTGAAAGCCGCAAAGGCGTTGTTGCTTGCGGTGCCGTATAAAGACCCCGCGTAGGAAGATGTGCGTTCTTGGATCAATCGTGGAGTTAAAATATCTTCTACTTCAATATAACGCTCAACTTCTGTTTTTAAAATGGCATTCAGCTTTTTCAAAATGGCCTTTTTAGCGGAGTTGATCACTTCCGTCTCATCCCCTCCTTGGTACCTTGGCGCATTGATCATTACAAACCAATTCTCTCCACCCTTTGGCGCATCGCCCGCCACCTTTTTCGATGTGATATTGACATACACCGTTACATCGTCTGCCAATTCTGCCTTTCGAAAAATCCCCTCAAACTCCTCTTTATAATCATTCGCAAAGAACAAATTATGCACATCCAACTCAGGAAATTCACGTGACATTCCCCAATAAAAAATGATCGCGCTAGAGGATCGCTCTTGCCTTAATATTTTCTCTGGCTTGGGAAATTTCGGTAACAGCTGATGATAGGTAAAGTAGGCATCCACATTGGAAACCACCACTTCCGCTTCTACTAAGGCGCCATTTACCTTTATTCCCCTCACTTGATTTTGCTGATAAACAATCTCCTCCACCTTGGTTTGCAAATGAACTTCAACTCCCTTCTTCCCCATCAACCTTTCCAACGCTCTTGTGATTTGATGCATTCCCTCTTGCGGCAGATATGCCCCTATACCATGCTCCAAATGGGGTATCATGGACATCATGGCCGGTGTTTGATAAGGGTTGCTACCATTATAAGTGGCATAACGATTCATCATCTGAACCGTTTTTTGATTTTTAAAATAGCGTTGATTTCTGGAATGTAAAGACCCTAGCACCGGCAACCAAGGAATGGAAAACAACGCCTTCCAAAACTTCCTTGTTCTCCAAGGCAAACTTTTGAGACTGGACTCCAAAAAAACGGGTTTCGTCGTTTCATACATCCAATCCGCTTGTGCAAAATATTCTCTCACATTATTTGCATCCTCTCCCAAATGCTGAACGATTTGTTGGATCCACCTCTCTTCCTGCGCATTGGCTTTTAATACAACCCCATCCTCCCAAAAATAATGCGCCACAGGATCCAAGCGTATCAAAGGAAATTGCGTTTCAAAATCCTCACCGCACAATTGAAAGAGCTCCTTTACCAACTCTGGAAGAGTAAACAAACTCGGTCCTAAATCGAAACGGTAATCCCCTACTCTCTTTTGACTGAGCTTGCCCCCGCAATGAGGGGCTGCCTCAAAAAGTGAAACAGAAAATCCTTGGTGCGCTAATCGAATTGCTGTCGCCATTCCGCCCACACCGGCTCCGATGACAACCGCCTTTCGCATGTTTAGAAACCGTTTACCCCGTTCACTGTGGTGTATTTCAACACCAAGTTCTTGTTGGGATAAATTCTCTTGAAAGCGCTTTGCACCATGAGGGTAGCTTCATGAAATCCACAGAGTATTAATTTCAATTTTCCCGGGTATGTGTTGATATCACCGATGGCATATAAGCCGGGAACATTAGTGGAATAATCAAAGGTATTCACCTCAATGGAATTTTTATCAATGTTCAATCCCCATTCCGACAAAGGCCCTAACTTGGGAGACAACCCAAACAACGGAAGCCAATGATCCGTTTCAATTTGCAATGGCTCTTGTCCATCCACATTGACGGTGATCGAATTCAATCTTCCTTCTCCCGCCACTCCCACAACTTCCGCGTTAGTAATCAATCTCATCGCTCCACTCTCACTCATGTCCATTACCTTTTGGACACTGTCCAAATGGCCTCTAAAACTGGTAGAGCGATGGATCAAAGTAACGTGCTCTGCTACTCCATTCGCTAAGAAAATCGACCAATCCAACGCACTGTCTCCGCCACCACTGATCACTACACGCTTGCCTCTATAAAATTCAGGGTCTCGGACAATGTACTCAATTCCCTTGTCTTCGAAATCGACGATATTAGCAATAGGCGGCTTTCGGGGCTCAAAACAGCCCAAACCGCCTGCAATGGCCACAATGGGAGCTTTGTGCTGAGTGCCGCGGGAAGTAGTTACAATAAAATGACCTTCCTCCGTTTTTTCGAAGCGCTCAGCTCGTTCTCCTAAAGTAAATCCTGGTTTAAAAGGAGCTGCCTGATCCATTAAATGATTGATCAAATCACCTGCCAACACTTCGGGGAAACCTGGGATATCATAAATAGGCTTTTTGGGATATATTTCTGTCAACTGCCCTCCCGCCTGAGGCAGTGCGTCAATCAAATGACATCTTAATTTCAATAAACCCGCTTCAAAGACGGTAAACAAACCGCAGGGACCCGCCCCAATGATGATAATATCTGTTTCAATCATAATGTTTAATATCGCTTCAAAAGTACCTCGTTCCGTACTGAGCGAGAGACATGATTTCAAACATTTATCACAGGATAATGTTCATTGAATTCAATTTCTCTGAATAGAACATTCAATGCTTGATGACTTTCACTTCCTTACCATTGTTCCAATGGCTTTCTTTGATCAATTTCCCTTTGGCGTCATAATCCAAGCAAACACCATTTTCCTTTCCTTTGGTGTACATCTGCTCCGACTTCACCACACCTGTATCATAGTAATAGACCCATTTACCATCTTCTAAATCATTCTTATAATTTCCTTCCCACTGCAATTTCCCATTGGAAAAATACACCTCTTCGCGCATCATCTTTTGCGTATCCTTATCAAAATACATGATCACATATGGCTTGCCGTTGGGATGCTTCCTCATCACTTCCTTGATCCATGAAGGATCCTGAAAAGAGAACAAAGAAATGAGAGATAAAACAAATAGTACTCGAAGTGTTTTCATAATCTTATCATCTATTTTCTTACATAAAATTAAAACAAAATAGGGAGAAAAACAAGGAGGAATTGACATCCTCCTCTTGCTTCTACTGCAATTGTTAAAATTTCACTGAGTCCTTTTTGGCTTCAGGCGCGGTGATCGGCTTTGTGGAATCCTTAGGCATTTTAGGCTTTTTCACCACAGGACGTTGGGTCTGTATCTCAAAACCAAGCTCTTTCATAGTGGCTTCATTTTGAGATTTCAATTCTATGAAAGCCGCATTTTGAGGGTCTGCCTCCAACACACGTTCTATTACTCTGTCATTCAACTGCACCCTCATTTGCAAATCCTGCTCCATCATATTTTGACGTGTTTGATCCAAAGATTTGAAATACTCAATCTCCTGATTATTCAACTCCACCAGACGTTGTGCGAGGGCTGTGCCCTTGGCATTCTCCTTTGCATCATAATACAACTCCGCCAATCTCCATAAGATTTGGGGTTGTTCGTAAGGCGCCACTTGTTCTGGGATTACTGCTACGCATTTATCCAAAGCTTGAACCCCTCTCGCAAGGTCTCCCTTTTCAATTAAATCTTGTGCCAAGTGAGAGAACTGCAATCGCAAATTCGTGGACATTCTGCGGTTGTTTTCATCCATATAAATATTGGCCTTGTCCATATTTCCCCATTGGAATTTGGTCATCATATTCTCATACATGATATCCGCATTCACTCCGCCATCTATGTATGGATTTTTAGAGCGCTTGTGATAGATGGGAGTGAGACGATAGGCCAATCCTTCCAATTGAAAATACGGTTCTAATCCAAGATAAGCATCATTACCCGTAGTGACGGCAAAATAAACAGGACGATCCCAATCCATGTTGTTCAATAGATCTAAAATCATCATTTGTGATTTGGTGAGATATCTCCTAGGACGGTTGCGCTCATCGGTCAATTGGAATTGAATGGTTTTTACCAAACTATCTCCAGGATTCATCATCCCTCTGAACTTCTCCATTGATGCAGAATCCACAGGCAATAAAAATTGGTAGTGAGGTAAATAATTGACGCTTCTGGTTCCAAAATCCAACATATCCTCTTTCTTGTCACTCATGGCAAATTCCATGGCATCTTTCAAAAACATCGGCGTTTTGATCTCATCCTTCTTATCGATGTAAATCACATCTCTCGTTCCTTGGCGATATTTCTGCTCGGGCATTTTAAATGGCACGGGAGCGCTTTCATAGGCCCTGCGTTTCATTTGATCAATGTACCAATCTGTGTTCAACAATGACATATTTACCACACGGACATCCGTCCTAATTCCCTCCACTTCCTGCGCATACCAAAGAGGGAATGTATCATTGTCCCCATTGGTGAAAACAATCGCATTTTGCGCCAGGCTTTGTAGGTAATTGATGGCCATGTCTAAGCCAGTTCTGCGGTTGGAACGATCATGATCATCCCAACCATCCTTGGCCATCAAATAGGGAACAGGCATCGTCAAGCCAATCACTACAATGGCTCTAAGCTGCGTAGATAGATTCAACTTTTGACTGGCCCAACTGACCAACAACCAAACTCCACCGATAAGAGCCAAGGCGATGATTGTCAAAGATGTGCCATGTTCTGCAGAGACCGCGGACTCCAACAAATACATCACCACGCCCGAACCACCTGCATATATCATCACTTTTGAAAGCTGTTTCAATTGCAATTGGGTGGCAGCATAATACAAGGCATAAACTCCCAAACCTATCCAAATAGCAAAGGCATAGAAAGATCCTGCATAAGCGTAGTCACGCTCTCTGGGTTGAAAAGGCGTTTGGTTCAAATAAATCAAAATCGCAAATCCAGTTAAAACAAACAACAACCCAACTACAATAAAATCCTTGTAATGCTTCACTAGCTGATACACCAGTCCAATAAGTCCTAGTACAAAAGGCAAGAAATAATAAGCATTACGAGCTTTGTTGTTCTTTTCTATCTCGGGCAATTTTTCCATATTGCCCAATCGAGCTTCATCAATCATGCTGAATCCAGACATCCAGTTGCCATCCATAAAATCACCATGGCCTTGGGCATCATCCTGGCGACCTGCAAAATTCCACATGAAGTATCTCCAATACATCCAATTGATCTGATAGGACATCATGAAACGATAATCCTCCATCATCGTTGGCTTCATTTCATCATACAATCGATCCAAGGAGCGCAATTTCACATTCAACTCTTGCTTGGATTTGGATTGATTCAATTCGCCTTCCATTTGACGGATGGTTTCTTCTTTTCTGCGCACTTTTTCTTCTCCAGCAGGGCTATTCCAATCGTGATAATTACTCCACTTCTTATATTCAGTGATGTGATTGCCCTGCGAGCTGTGCATACGAGG
>CANHWU010000079.1 GCA_947464415.1 Flavobacteriales bacterium | reverse complement strand
TTCTCGAGTATAGGCAGGCAAAACATCTTGTACTTCCGTCAGGGCGTTGTCAATCAGCACCACTGTCAATCGGTTGATTCTCACGACTCGTTCTCCTCCCAAGATTTCTTTTCCCTCATGGATCCCCGCCAAGTCCAGCGCTCTTTGATTGGCGATGCCGGCATGCCCATCGATGCGCGTCAACCATACAGGTGTGCTCGGAAACAAACTGTCCAATGCTCGCTTATCCGGCAGCTCCATGATGGGCCAATCGTTCTGATCCCATCCTCTTCCGATGATCCAATCTCTTGGCTTCTCGTTGGCATATAATACCACTTTGTCCAACACCTCTTTCCAACTTTTAGTACCCACTAAATTTACTTGCAAACCCAACAAACCATCATACAGAAAATGACAATGCGCATCGATAAATCCCGGATAAATGAACTGCTTTTGCGCGTCCACGATTTGATCCGAACTGTAAGCGTTCATGATCTCTCGTTCCGCACCAATGGCCACAATTTTTCCTTGATGAATGGCCATGGCCTGAGCGGTATTGAACATATCATCCACCTGATAAATGGTGGCATTGTGCACAATCATGTCCACTTGAGTGGTCGTAAAGTGGCATGCGCTGAACAGCGCGAGGGACATGATCCAAAAATAGTTTTTCATTGCTTGTGAATGATGAGTGAACTGGCTTGAGCGGCGGGCATGATTACCATATCATGAATACTCACATGCGCGGGACGGTGAATGATGAAATCTACTGCATCGGCAATATCCTGCGCATCCAAGGGAATGAATCCTTGATAGACCGCATCCGCCTTTGCAAGATCACCTTTGAAACGCACCAGACTGAACTCGGTATTGGCTGCCCCCGGACACACCTGAGACACCTTGATAGCAAAGGGCAACAAATCCACACGCATGGATTGGGTAATGGCCTCCACAGCAAACTTACTGGCGCAATACACGCTACCACCGCCGTAGGCCTCCTTTCCAGCAATGGAACCGATATTGACAATATGCCCTTGGCCACGTTGCTTCATAGCGGCCGAAACATATTTAGACATCCACAGCAACCCCTTCACATTGGTATCGATCATCTGGTTCCAATCCTCAGAAGAAGCCGTGTCGATGGGATCTCTGCCCGCAGCAAGTCCCGCATTGTTGATCAACACATCGATGTGACCCTTCCATTGCAATGCCTTTTCCACTGCCTGTTTCACCTCATTCTCATTTCTGATATCATGAGGGAGAGATAATACTTGTGCCTTGTATGTGGTGGTTAATGTTTGCTGCAACACGTGTAAACGATCCTCTCTTCTTCCTGTGATGATGATAGCATGACCTTGCGCAGCGAATGTCCGCGCCATGGCCAAACCGAAGCCCGAAGTGGCGCCGGTGATGAGGATTACTTTTTCCATGCCACGAAGATAAAACAGGAAGGAGGCGAACACCCGCTTTCGTTGTCCTCAAAAAATTGTATCTTAGCGGCACAATAGAAATTATGGCCATCAGAACTACCAAAAAGAAAACGAAAAACATTCGATTGATTGAAGTTCCTAGCGAAGTAGGCGCGGGCACCAGAGGAGCCAGTTTGGGCGTTGATGCCATTAAAATTGCCGCTTTGGACTTCCGTTCCGATTTTTTCAAGAAGTACAAGAGCATTATTATTCCCAACGATAATCAGGCATTGCATAATATACCGAGCTCCCGTTATGCCAAGCATATTAGAAGCTTGCTCAAAATGTATGAACGCATCGGAGCGGCGGTGAGAGACACCATTCGAGATGACAAGTTTCCTTTGATTTTGAGCGGGGATCATAGCAGCGCAGGTGGCACGATTGCGGGCATTAAAATGGCCTATCCAGAATCCCGATTAGGGGTGATTTGGATCGATGCGCATGCGGACTTACACTCGCCCTACACGACTCCCTCCGGCAATATGCACGGGATGCCCTTGGCCACGGCTTTGAACGAGGACAATATTGAAGAAAAAATCAATGACCTCGATTACGAGACCATTGAGCTTTGGGAGATGCTTAAATCAGTGGGAGATATCGCGCCAAAAATTGAATACCGCGATTTGATTTACATTACCCTTCGCGATTTTGAGGAACAAGAAGCGGCGCTCATTAAGCAAAACAAAGTACGCGTGGTAACCACCAATGAGCTCCGCAAAACAGGAATCACCAAACTCTGCAGAGAGTTGATCAAATACCTCAGTCATTGCGATAAGATTTACATCAGTTTTGATGTGGACTCGATGGATCCCAGTGTTTCCAGGGGTACAGGTACTCCAGTGAAAGGCGGTATCAACGAACGAGAGGCAGCCGACTTGATATTAGAATTCTTGCAAAACGAACGGACTTGTTGTTTGGAATTTACGGAAGTCAATCCCACGCTAGACAGCGAGAATGTGATGGCTGAAACGGTATTTGAGATTTTGCAAAAGGTTACAAGACAGGTGGAGATTATTTGATGGCTTTGTATACACAAAAATCTTCAATTTGTTGAATGCGTGCATTCCCCAACAGCGGAAGACGCCCTACTCATCACTTCAAAACCTCATAGCGAATCGCATTTTATGCGCTCGCTACTCCACCACCAAAAACTCTGTTCTTCTATTTTTGGCTCTGTTGATGTCTGAATCATTGGGGACTTGGGGCTGTGTCTCCCCATACCCTTTGGCCTGGACTCTAGTTTCTGCTACCCCATTCTTCACCAAATAATCTTTCACCGCCTCAGCACGACGCTGCGACAAACTCAAATTGGAAGCATCATCTCCCACATCATCGGTATGACCACCGACTTCAATTTTTCTTTGAGGATTTTTATTGAGCAATTCTATCAATTGATTGAGCTCCGCAAAACTCTCTTTTTTAAGCACATCACTATTGGTGTCAAAGAAGATATTTTTGACTCCGTTCTCTGCGGTATTGGTCAAGGATATCTTGGTTCCCACCTTTATCTTCTGTAATGCGACATCCACTCGCTTAGGAGCTTTTTGCACTTCATTGCTCAATGTAAATCGCTCCGTGCTGAATAAGTAGCCCTCTTTAGAAACATTCAGCACATAGTCTTTTCCTGGAGGAAGACAAAGCAAATAACCGCCTGAAATAGGGTTGGAATGGGTATTGGCCACAATTTGCCCGCTCTCCATATCGATAAGCTCCAATTGGGCATCCAACTTTTTATAGCTCAGTTTATCGGAAATCACGCCCTCCACATAATACACTCTTTTCGGCTTGGCACTTTCTGGTAAAGCAAATTGATACAAATCCAATCCCCCCTTACCGCCTGCTCTGTCTGAAGCAAATAGTGCATATTCACCATCGGCCGTTACTTGAAAAGAATTCTCGTCTTGTGAGGTGTTGATGGGATAACCCAAATTGAGCGGTTTTCCCCAAGTTCCATCCACTTCCCTCCGGCTCAAATAAATATCCATACCTCCCATTCCGGGATGACCGTTTGAACTAAAATACAACGTGTTTCCATCCGGATGAATCATGACACTTTCTTCATCAAAATCCGTATTGACCAAGCCCCTCACCTTCTCAGGTTTGGTCCAACTGCCGTTGTCTCTTAAAACCGAAAAATAGATATCCTGGTCTTTCATTCCCCGCGCAGTGCGCGTTCCTCGAACAAAATACATGGTCTTTCCATCAGCGCCATAAGAAGGCTGCGACTCCCAGGCTCCTGAATTGATAGTATTGCCCATATTTTCAGGTTGTCCCCAATCATTGCCGGCTTTTAATGAATAAAACAAATCGCAGCTACCGACACCTGTGCGGTTCTCTCCCCATTGACCATCCAAGGTTTGACACGCCGTGAAAATCAGGGTATTGCCATCTGCACTCAAGGAGGGCGCGCCTTCGTTCATCACCGTATTGATACTCATCACAGGTTGAGCAGGAGCAAAAAGGCCTTGGGCGTCCTTCCTGCTGATGTAAAAATCCTCTTGCTTGCCCACGTCCGTTCGATCATCATTGACCAATCGAGTGAACAACAAAGTCTTCTGATCGGCCGTGATACAAGGGTAATACTCATCCATTTCAGAATTGACCCCCTCCCCTAAATTGATGGGATCAAAAGGAACGGGGTGCTGCATAGCACGTTGTGCAAAAATACAACTGGATAAAATAAGCTGGGCACGCTTTTCCAACTTAACGTCATTCTTAGGATAAGGAATAAACTTACTGATGGCGGCTTCCGCTGATTTATAATCAGATACCGCCATTTTCTCTTCTGCCAAAATCAAGTAAGCTTCTGGGAAAATCTCTGGATGCAATTTCACCCCTTCTTCCAAATGCGGAAGCGCTTTTTCTGCTTGGTTTTGATCGAGGTAGGTCTGCGCCAATAGAAAACGTGCTTCAGCAAATTGTGGAAACTTATTGACTGTCTCTAATAATATTTTTTGCGCATTGGTTGCATCTCGCTTTTGATAATACTCAATGGCCTCTTCATACATCTTGATGGCCTTTCGTTCTGAAATCGTGTATTCCGGTTTAGGTTGTGCAAAGCTTACAGCAGAAAATAACAAGACTCCGAAAAGAAGGAGGATGGGAGAAAATAATTTCATGATTTACAATTTACAAGAACCGTGCAGTTTATTCCGATTTAATGATAAATACCTCTTCATTATCTCTTTTCATATAGAATTGCTCCCGCGCATAGCGTTCCAAGGTGGCACCGTTGTTAGAGATATCCATGAACGCGTCTTGTATCTCTTTATTCTTCACTTTCATCATATCAATCTCTCGCTGCAATCTTTCCGATTCCCACTTCGACTCAATGATGTACACCAAATTGATATTATGGATGAATAAGATGTACACCAAATTCAATAGGGTAACCAAGACATACTTGTTTCTAAGAAATTTGATGATTCGACGCTTCACTATCCAAATTTCAAAAATAAAGGGTATGAATAATGGAATAAATTGGGTTGTTTTGAACATTTTAACGTGGAAGCGAATAGTTTTGCGCCATGAAATTGGATGACGCTACCATCAAAGACCTGCAATGGGATGAAATCCTACAATTGCTGACGTCCTTGTGTCATCAACCCACCGCTCGAGAGCGCTGCGAACAATTGATTCCCTTGACACACAAAAATCAATTGGAAAATGCTTTGCAAGAGATGCATGAGATCATGAATATCTTCCAGCATGGCGCGCACTTACCCTCGGGAGAGTTTTATGAGATTCCCAAAGTATTGCAACTGTTGCAAGTACGCGATGCAGTGCTCAGTGAAGATGATTTTCAAAAATTGGTCACCAATACTCAAATCATTCATGACTGGCTATCGCTGAAAAAGGAGGTAGGTACCCATTGGAAACAACTGGAGAAATATTTCGAGGGAATCTCGGAGCAGAAAGAAATATTGGAGGAAATTTTCAAAATTTTCACTCCTCTATGGAAAATACGAGATGATGCCTCTCCCGCTCTTATCAGCATCCGCGACAGCATGCAACAGGTGCGTCGGCAGATTACCAAGAACTTTCAAAAAGTATTGCGCGATTTACAGAGCAAAGGATACATTGCGGCCACTGAGGAGAATTTCCAGAATGACCGCAAAGTGTTAGCCGTGATCAGCAGCTATAAAAAGAAAGTAGGTGGAATCATCACGGGCAGCAGCAAAACGGGTTCGATTACTTTTATTGAACCTTCCATCAACATTGCATTGAACAATGAAATGGAAATTTTAAAAGAAGAAGAGCTCAAGGAGATTAGAAAAATATTGCAACAACTCACTCAAAAAATACGGCACCAGCTTCCCTTTTTCAGAGCCAGCGAAAGACTGTTGATCCACATGGATTTCTTACGAGCTAAATCCAGATTAGGTGGACAATACAAAGGCATCATTCCTCAACTTACCGACGCGCCCGCCTTGGACATTCAGCAAGGAGTGCATCCGTTATTGTTTATCCAACATCAGCAACAGAAAAAAGTTACCAAATCGCAAAACGTACAGCTCCATCATGAGCAAAGAATGTTGGTGATCAGCGGACCCAATGCGGGAGGAAAAAGTGTCACGATGAAAATGGTGGGATTGATCCAAATCATGTTCCAATGCGCGATCCCCGTGCCTGTGAAGCGTGGAAGCACATTGGGAATTTTTCATCACTTATTATCGGATATTGGAGATCACCAAAGCATCGAGAATCAACTTTCCACTTATAGTTATCGATTGCAACGCATGCGCCATTTTCTGAGTGTCGCCAACAGGAGAACGCTGTTGCTACTGGATGAATTTGGCACTGGGTCAGATCCTGATTTGGGTGGCGCTTTGGCCGAAGTCTTTTTTGAAGAACTCTATCACAAAAAGGCGTTGGGCATCATCACCACCCACTACACCAATATCAAACATCGCGCGGAGCAATTACCGCATGCCATCAACGGGCACATGCAATTTGATACAGAATTATTGCAACCTCAATACCAACTATTGGTAGGAAAGGCGGGGCCCTCCTTTACCTATGAGGTAGCCCTGGCCATTGGAATTGAGTCCTCTTTGATAGAAAACGCTAAGAAAAAATTAAAACATCAAAAATTGGCTTGGGATGAGATTCTGTTGTCCTTGGAAAAAGAAAAACAACAATTGGAAAAAACCAATGCCGCTAACGAGCAATTGAAAACCGATTTAGAGCAACAGAAAACTACCTTTTTCACCAAAGAGAAAAATATCCAACAGCAACTGGAAAGACGACAAGCTCAATATGACAAAGACCAACACTATGTAGTGTTAGGTAAAAGAATGCAACAGTTCATTCAAGGCGTAAAAGCGAGGAACAAGAATACCGAGCTCTGGGAGGAGATGAAGAAATACATCTTGATGGAACATGCCAAGCTCGAGCAAGTGAAGAAGAAGGAGAAAATCAAAAAACAAAAAGCAGAGGCCAAGGCAGTTGAACTAAAAGACAACGAACCTTTGAACATTGCAGATTTGGTGCGCATTAAACAAACCAAGCAAGTGGGGATGGTCACCAAAATAGAAGAGAAAGGAATCACCGTTATCATCGGCAATTTCAAGACTCTGATCAGCAGAGATAAGCTTCAAAAAATCTAAGAAGCGGCTTGTAATCCCAACTCAGCCGCTACCTTGTGCATGAAGGCCAAGGCTTGTTCCTCATCATTGAGAATCAATCCATCGAGAATAGCATCTTTGATAGCATTTTTTATTTTACCTACATGCGCACATGGACCAACGCCAAAAGTTTTCATGATCACTTCACCTGAAACCGGAGGTTGGAAATTTCTGATTCGATCTTTCTCCTCCACCGCTTGTAGTTTCTCCAACACATGCTCATAGTTTTTGAGATACTTTTTCACTTTGAGCTCATTCTTCGATGTGATGTCGGCCTTGCAAAGAATCATAAGTGAATCGATGTCATCGCCTGCGTCAAACAAGAGTCTGCGCAGGGCAGCGTCAGAAATTTCAGACTTGGTCAAGGCAATGGGTCGTAAATGCAATTGCACCATCTTTTGGACAAACTTCATGGAGGTATCCAAGGGCAATTTTAATCTTTCAAAAATCTTGGGCACCATCCTCGCGCCAAGATCTTCATGGCCATGAAAAGTCCAACCCACTTTTGGTTCAAAACGCTGCGTGGGAGGTTTGGCTATATCATGTAAAATCGCGGCCCAACGCAACCACAGGTCGGGTGAGCTTTCCGCCACATTGTCCAACACCTCCAAGGTGTGATAAAAGTTGTCCTTATGTGCAAATCCATCCCTCTTCTTCACTCCATGCAATTGGACCATCTCTGGAAAAAACTGATGCAACAATTTTGTATCCAATAACAACTTGAAACCTATACTGGGTTTTTTGGATAAAATGATTTTGTTTAGCTCCGTTGTGATTCGCTCCTGCGAAATAATAGCCAAGCGAGACGCATTGCGTTCAATGGCTTTGAGACAATCCTCGTCGATGGTAAAATTCAGTTGAGCAGCAAATCGCACTGCCCGCATCATGCGCAAAGGATCGTCACTGAAGGTGATATCGGGATTGGTGGGTGTTTTAATGATGCCTCTTTTCAAATCCGACCATCCATTGAAGGGATCAATCAGATCGCCCCAATTGTCTTTCTGCAAGGAGATGGCCATTGCGTTAATAGTAAAATCGCGGCGCAATTGATCGTCTTCTAATGTGCCTGGCACTACATCAGGATTGCGAGACTCAGGTTTATAGGATTCCTTACGAGCTCCTACAAACTCCACATCGTTGCCACGGTAATGAAAAGAAGCAGTGCCATAGTTTTTAAAAATGGCCACCTTTTTTACCTTGAGTTCTAATGCACATTTCTCCGCCAAAGCTGTTCCATCCCCTACGGTAACAAAATCTAAATCCTTGTTACTTCTTTGCAATAAAATGTCTCTCACCATTCCTCCTACTGCGTAAACATCCACCTTCATATCACGGGCTTGTTGGCCAATGACATGGAAAAGTCTTTTATCTATGTGCTGTTGGAGGTTCATTGAAATGCGGGGCGAAATTAAGGTTTATTTTGAAACGCCCCTTATTTAATTGAGGCACGCAACAAGCGGTCATTGATGGCCCTTCCCAATCCGATATTAGGCAGAGGCTCTGCAATGATCACCTCCCAACCCTGGCCGTCCAATTGACGCATGTATTTGAAGAGATGAGCCGCGGCCTCAGTGAGGCTTCCCCGTGCGGAAAGAGGTTGATTAAAATAATCGCCTTCACTGGCCATAAAACTCAAAACGGCTATTTTTTTTCCTTCAAACAGCTTCAACCCCTCTTGGATATCGCCCCACCACAGCTTGGTTTTTGGAGCATAGTGTTGATCAAGCATTCCCGGAGCGGCCGGCTGACTGGAGCTTGTTTGTACCGCAACCTTTTTACCAATCACCCGTTCAATATCCTCCACCGCGATGCCTCCCAAGCGCAACACTTTGAATTCTCCATTCTCCACATCGACAATGGTGGACTCCACCCCCACTTCACATTCGCCCCCCTCTAATACACCACCGATTTTATCACCCAATTGATCCATCACATGCTGCGCAGAGGTTGGGCTAATATATCCAAAAGGGTTGGCACTCGGAGCCGCCAACGGAAAGGGTAAGGATTGCAACAACGCTTGAAATTCAGGGTGAGCGGGCCATCTGACCGCCACTTTGGGCAAGCCTGATGTCACTAAATCCGGAATTTCCGTTGACTTTTGAAACAACAATGTCAAAGGTCCCGGCCAAAAGTGCTGCATTAATTCGAGATACTCCTCGGGCACATGACTCACCACTTCACTGAGCATTTCATGGCTGGCCACATGGACAATCAATGGATCAAATGTGGGTCTGTTCTTTGCCTCAAAAATCTTAGCCACAGCTGTCTCAGAAAAGGCATTTCCTGCCAAACCGTAAACGGTTTCGGTGGGAACACCAATCACCTCATTTCGGGTGAGCAAGTGATGGGCTTGAAATTGTGTAATCAACATCGGATTACAAATTTACGAAAGCTTGCACGATCCTAGCTCAATCCATCACAACCCAGTAAATAAGCAAAACTGTAATGACATTCCATGACTACCTCCCCACCACCATCCTCACCACTCGCTGTTCCTTTCCATTGCTCACTCGCACTTCGTACAAGCCACTGCTCAGTGCTTTCTCAAATGACAAGGTGGGTGTGATGTGTCCTTCGGAATAGCTCGTTGTACTTTGTAACCACCTGCCCATCGCATCGAACAATTCGATATTGATCTCCCCCTCCATTCCCGTGATGCTCAGCATCACCTCATCGCCCGCATTGGGGTTGGGGAATATCTGTATGTTTTGTGCTGACCATGCATTCACCTCTTCTTCATTTTCTTGTTCTGCCAACACCATCCCCGCGTTGCCTATCGTCTTCACGCAAGATGCATTGCCTGCGCAAGTGGCCGATGTATTGCTCGGACAACCGCCTGTAGTGGGGAACCATAGATCTACCAAAAATGGGGAGGCCGGAGCAGAACCTGAGGAAAATGAGATTCCATCCAAATGGGCAGACCTTATCCATATATCGTAACGATTACCCAGTGCAATGCCAGGTATTGAACTCAATGCTATCAATCTGGAAGCTCCTGCACCTCCTGGTGTATAGGTGGATAACCCTGTCACCGGAAATACCTGTTTAAACTTCCAATCGTAGCGTAAGGTTCCGCAAATGGATCGATTGGTGGCAACAAAACCTGTTACATTTTTAAAACCACTGCTGCACAAATCTGTACTTCGCACCACCAATGGAGATTCAGGATTCAATCCTACTGGTGAAGCGATGATCCCAAATGAAATGACGGGAGTAGGATTGCCCGCAGCATCTTTAAGATTATACAACACATCCACGGTAACAAAATGTTGCAATGGAGAACTTGAAAGATTGGCAGGGAATATCTTTCCCAACTGACAGATGGTATAGCCCACACCCGAAGCTTGAGGAGGAATAGCAAAACTCCAAACCGGCGAGCTCACACCCGGATTGGAAACCGCAATATTAGCTGATGCCGCATCCAACCACCGATTAACAATATAACCAGCAGACTGAGATCGAAAGGCAGCTTTAAAATTAGCACAAGTAGAATTATAAAATCCGGTACCTCCTGTAAATGGCATGATGTCCGCTGAACTTGCTTTCAAATAGGAAATCGTCAATTGACAAATTCCTGGCACTGCATTTACATTTCTCACACAAACCAAATAAGTTTGACTATGTACGAAATTGCCATAAATCAAAACCTCACTACCTCCATCTGGCTGAGGACTTAAAACTCCCAAATTACCCGGGTTAACATCATTCTCAACACTTAAGGGTACCCATTGAACTCCTGGCGCGTTGGAAGTAGTGTACACCGATATTTCATTATCATCCGCCACGAATGCTGATCCCGCCAATGCAATACGCGCTGCATTGCCTTGAGCAATGAAACTAAACCATA
This sequence comes from Flavobacteriales bacterium, assembly GCA_947464415.1. GTDB lineage: Bacteria > Bacteroidota > Bacteroidia > Flavobacteriales_D > Sanyastnellaceae > CAMCTV01. The sequence continues at coordinate 473 of CANHWU010000079.1, read as the reverse complement.
AATCATTACCTCCACCAGGACTCTCCACCGAATTACTGCCTAGATTTAGATTAACAGACTGCGTACTTTGCACTCCAAAACCAAACTGACCAATTCCCACAAAAGGTGTGATGATCATCGAGGATGGTAGGCATACCAAATCTAATCCTGAACAATCTTCATCCACGGCATTACCACAGATCTCTGTTGCCGTCGGATAAATATTACCCGCTCCATCATTGCAATCGGTATTGGTGGTCACCATGCCTGCAATAGGACTGCAAGCGCTGGTAGCAGTGCCCGCGCCAAAACCATCCCCATCAGAGTCGTTGTAATAATTGACAAAGGTGAGACCGTTGTCTGCAGCGCCATTACAATCATCGTCCAGACCATTGCAGGTTTCTGCAGCACCCGGATAGATCGCAACAACGGCATCATTGCAATCGGTATTGGTGGTCACCATACCTGCAATAGGACTGCAAGCGCTGGTAGCA
>CANHWU010000078.1 GCA_947464415.1 Flavobacteriales bacterium | reverse complement strand
ATGATCCACTCCATTTCTAAAATCTTGGAAAGTCACATAAACGCCACCTTGCCCATCACTTTGGATACGCTCATTGAGATGCTCTGAAAGTACTCCGGTTACTGGGATTCCACCGGGATTCCACACCACATTTCCATCGGCATTGATCCGTTGTGCCCAAATTTCCCAGTAATAAGTTGCGGAATTTTTCTGTTCAAAGACGACAATCGCACCCCCTTGACCATCCATCACCATTCTTTGATTGTGCTCTCGATTGGGCTTGTTGACCACTACAATTCCATCCAATGGCCAAATAGGTTGTCCTTGAGGATTCAGTCTCTGAGCGTAAATGTCTCTTTCGATACCGCTGCGCCAATCACTCCACGACACAATAATTCCACCCGCCCCATCTGAGATTAAACCCGGTGTACTTTGGTCGGCACTTTGGGTGCAAACAGGTGCACCATCCACTTGCCAAAGGCACACTCCATTGGAATCGATGTGCTGAGCAAAAATATCGGGCGTGCCATTTCGATAATCCTTCCAAACCAAAAAAGCGCCACCTTGATCATCCTCCATCATCCGGAGATCGATTTGCCAATTGGCCGCCACGGATATGGGAGTATTCATGGTGGGATCTGTATTCCACTGTGCAAATGTTGATTCACCACCAACCAACATCACGACCATTTGTAAAGCCAGAGTTAAATTCTTCATTTATCAATGCTACTACATTTTGCTCGGTTCTCCAAATTTTTAGCATTTGAACAAAAGGTTTGAATCCAATACCAAATATTCATGCATATGAAACTTCACTTGCTTTTACCTTTGTCTCATGAAAACTGTATTGATCACCGGTGCCTCTTCCGGCATTGGAAAAGAACTCGCCACTTGCTTCGCCAAAGACCAATTTCATTTGTTGCTTACCGCACGCAGTGAGGGAGCTTTAATGGAAATAAAAAATCAACTAGAAAATCAATTTGGTGTCAAGGTTTCCATTTTTAAAGCGGATTTGAGTGTCCCCGCTGAGCGTTGGGCTTTGATGCATTGGGTAGATAAAGAAACCACTGCATTGACTCACCTCATCAACAACGCGGGATTTGGAGATACTGGTTTATTTGAAAATACGGATTGGCATAAAAACCAACAAATGATGGATTTGAATATCGATGCCTTGACGCATCTTTGTCATCACTTTGTTCCTAAGATGAAAGCTGCAGGATTTGGAAGAATCATGAATGTGGCCTCCACCGCGGCTTTTCAACCGGGCCCCAGCATGGCGGTGTACTTTGCCACCAAATCGTATGTCTTGCATTTTTCAGAAGCCATCAACGGCGAATTAAAGGGAACGGGAGTCAGTGTTACTGCATTATGTCCAGGAGCTACCCATACCCAATTTGCAAAAGTGGCTGGCTTCAATGATAACGGCATTTTTGATGCTTCCAAAAAGTTACCTACAGCACAAGAAGTCGCTGAATTTGGATATAAGAAAATGAACCAACAAAAATCCGTGGCTATACACGGGTTTAAAAACTATTTGCTCGCCAATACCTCTCGGTTCTTTCCGAGAGACATGGTAGTGGCCATTACGAAAATGATGATGAAATAGTTCTACAAGAAGCCCAATTCCAATTGTGCGGCTTCTGACATCATGGTTTTATCCCATGGAGGATCCCATGTGATGACTACTTTACAATCTGTTACTTGTTCAATGCCCTTGATTTTATCTTCTACTTCAGGAGGAAGGGTTTCTGCTACCGGGCAACTAGGCGAAGTCAAGGTCATGGAGATCGTAACGGCAAAATCTTCTTGCACATCGATTTGATAGATCAAACCCAATTCATAAATATCCACCGGAATTTCCGGATCATAAATGGTCTTGAGGACATTGATGACTTCTTGGGTGAGGGTTTCTTTCTCCATTTTTATTGTAACAAAAATCCGTATGTCTTGATTTGCTTGATCATCGCTGCTAATCCATTGCTGCGCGTTTGACTCAAGTTCTCTAACAACCCAATGGTAGTTAAAAAGTTCATGTCCGCCGCCACAATCTCACTTCCCGGTTGATCATTGAAAATTCTTAGCATCAAACTCACCATGCCTTTTGTAATGATTGCATCGCTGTCGGCATGAAAATGAATCAGTCCATTCTCTCGCTTCTCTGCAGTCAACCACACCTTGGATTGACATCCGCTGATGATGTTCTCTTCCTTTCTCTCTTGTTCAGGAAAACCTTCCAACTCTTTTCCTAGTTCGATGATGTATTCATATTTCTCCATCCAAGTGGGAAACATCTGAAACTCAGCGATTACTTCTTCCTGTCTGGCGGCGATATGGCTCATCCGATTAACAATTGAATGGATTTGATTAAACTTTTTTGCAACTGCACTGTATCTTCCTCGTTGTTATATAATGCAAAAGAAGCTCTTGCCGTTCCGCTCATGTTCCATGCATCCCACAAGGGTTGCGTACAATGATGTCCCGTGCGAATCGCCACTCCTTGCTGATCCAGTAACTCGCCCAAATCGGCATGATGGAATTGAGGCGACCAGAAAGAATACAACGCGGTTTTTCTTTCGCTTTCTCCTATCCAGTGCAGCGCTTTCACTTCAGCAGTGACACTCTTCATCCACTCGATTTGTTGCATTTCAATTTTGTGTATCCACTCCCAACCCACATTGGAAAACCATCGAATCGCTTCTCCTAAACCAATGATTCCCTGTATATGCGGCGTACCTGCCTCAAACTTCAATGGAGCTTCTTGAAAAGTGGTTCCTTCAAAACTCACTTTCTTGATCATCTCTCCTCCGGTTCGATAGACTTCCATGGCATTGAGCAGGTCTAATTTTCCAAACAGCACTCCAATGCCCGTGGGCCCAAATAATTTATGCCCCGAGAAAACCAACCAATCACAATTCAACTGAGCCACTTGCAAAGGAAAATGAGAAACGGCTTGGGCCGCATCCACCAAAATTTTTGCCCCTGCATTATGCGCCTGTTCTACCATCTCATGGATAGGATGCACAACTCCTGTTGCATTGCTCACCCAACCGACAGATACCAATTTGGTTTGCGCATTGATATAGGTTTTCCAATCTGCTACCCAAGTGCCATCAGGATTCAATGGAATCACTTTCAATATGGCTCCTGTTTTTTTACACACTTGTTGCCAAGGAACGATATTGGCGTGATGCTCCGACAAGGCAACTAGAATTTCATCTCCAATTTTTAAGTGAGTCATCGCCCAAGCATGTGCCACGAGGTTGATACCATCTGTGGTTCCTTGCGTAAAGATGATTTCTTCCCGATGCGTTGCGCCGATAAAGTGCTGAATGGCGTCTCTGGATTTCTCCATGGCGTCCGTAGCGAGGTTGGCCAAATAATGCGCTCCGCGGTGCACATTGGCATTGTACTGCTCGTAATAAGAGGAAATGGAAGCGATTACCGCTTGTGGTTTTTGGGTGGTAGCCGCGTTGTCCAAATAGACCAATGAGGCTCCTCTTACCTTTTGATGAAGGATGGGAAACTCTTTTCGGATGTGGGCTATATCTTGGTCCAGCGACATTTAATCGGCAATTACTCGTCCTCTTTCTGACAATGTTTTTTTTACATACTCGATCACCAATGGTTGACCGGAACGATCGATGACTTCATTGATGTAGGCCGAGACCAACATTTGTTTGGCGCCCATTTCGCTGAGTCCTCTGGCGCGCAAATAAAACAACGCTTCTTGGTCAAAAGTACCGGTGGTACTACCGTGGCTGCATCTCACATCGTCCGCGTAAATTTCTAACTCGGGTTTGGAATCCATCTCCGCTGTATCGCTCATCATGATGTTCTTGTTGCTTTGGTAGGCCTCAGTTTTTTGCGCATCTTTTCGCACAAATACTTTTCCATTGAACACCCCGCGCGACTGGTCAAACAATACCCCTTTGTACAATTCATTGGAAGTGCAATGGGGTACTTGATGATCCACCACCGTGTGGTTGTCAATCAGCTGTTGATTTTCGGGTAAATAAAAACCACTCAATCCCGCATGAGCGCGTTGACCGCGCAGTTCGATTTTCACCTCATTCCGAATCCAACCGCCTTGCAAGGTGTGGGTCACTAAATTCAGATGACTTCCTTCCTCTTGGATCACCTCCACCTGCATCAAATGGAAATGCGTTTCGGCATGATCTTGTATCAAATCAATATCCAAATGGGCTCCTTTTGCTAAGAAAATCTCAATCTTCCCATTGAGAAAGGAATCCACTTCCATCTCAGAATGAATCACCACTTTTCCCCTCGCATTTTCCTTCACCTCGATGCGCCAAAAGGGCTGCATCCAAATTCCTTTTTTTTTGTTTTTAATGACAAAATGATGCGTATGATCCGACTCATTCCCTTTTACTTCACATCGCCATGCTTGATTGCAAAAGGCCGTGTGCAGGGTTCCAAAAAAGTTTGAAGACACCGACAAAGCAGGAACAAATTCTTCAAAAGACACCTCGGCCATCACTTCGGCCAATTCCAATTGAAAAGACGTTTGAGCCAATTTGGCGGTGCGGGTATATTTCCACGATTCGTCTCGTGTGGTAGGAAAAGACATTTGAAGAAGGGCCTGTGCAGCTTCTTGTTGAGCAGGATGCTCATAGAAAAAACCCATCTCTGCTCGCTCCACCCATTCTTTGACTTTATTGATGGTCTTTGTCTCCATTACGCCACGGTTTCTTTGATCCAATCGTATCCTTTTTCTTCCAACTCTAACGCCAGTTCTTTAGGACCCGTTTTGACAATTTGTCCTTTGTATAAAACATGCACCACATCAGGGACGATATAATCCAATAATCGCTGATAGTGCGTAATCACCACAAACGAACGCTCCGGTGAACGCATTGCGTTGACACCTTGTGCTACAATGCGCAAAGCATCGATGTCCAATCCGGAATCAGTTTCATCCAAAATTGCCAATGTGGGCTCGAGCATCGCCATTTGAAACACTTCGTTTCGCTTTTTCTCTCCACCGCTAAAACCTTCATTCACGGCGCGGTTGGCCAATTGTCCATCCAATTCTACCAGTGCTGATTTTTCTTTTACCAATGCCAAAAATTCTTTTGCCGTCAATGGATCTTGGCCGCGGTGCTTGCGCATTTCACCCACTGCAGCCTTCAAGAAATTCATGTTTGACACCCCGGGAATTTCCACTGGATATTGAAAAGCCAAGAACAAACCTTCTCTCGCGCGAATTTCGGGATCCATGTCCAACAGTGATTGCCCGTTGAAGGTTACCGTTCCATCGGTTACTTCATAATCCTCTCTACCCGCCAATACGCTGGCCAAGGTAGATTTGCCTGAGCCATTAGGCCCCATGATAGCATGCACCTCACCAGGCTTTACTTCCAAATTCAAACCTCTCAAAATTTCCTTTCCATCAATGGAGGCTTTTAAATTTTCAATCTTCATCATTTGCTTTGACTTTGCTTTATCCAACACTTCCTTCTAACGAAATCGCCAATAACTTTTGCGCTTCAACCGCAAATTCCATGGGCAGTTTATTCAATACCTCTTTGGCATAGCCATTCACAATCATGCTGATGGCTTGCTCTTCATCCAATCCTCTTTGTAAACAATAAAATATTTGATCTTCTCCGATTTTCGAGGTGGTGGCCTCATGCTCCACCTGCGCGGTGCTATTGTTCACCTCGATATAGGGAAAAGTATGGGCTCCGCATTGATCCGTCATGAGGAGCGAGTCACATTGAGAAAAATTTCGAGCGTTTTGAGCAGAGGGATTGATTTGCACCAATCCGCGATAACTATTGTTGCTCTTGCCCGCGCTGATGCCTTTGGAAATAATGGTACTGTGTGAATTTCTTCCAATATGAATCATCTTCGTTCCAGTATCTGCCTGTTGAAAATGATTGGTAACAGCGACGGAGTAAAATTCTCCCACACTGTAATCACCTTTCAAAACACAACTTGGATATTTCCATGTTACAGCAGAGCCGGTTTCCACTTGCGTCCAAGAAATTTTAGACTTGTATCCATCGCACAATCCGCGTTTGGTAACAAAATTGAACACCCCGCCTTTCCCTTCTTTGTCTCCCGGATACCAATTTTGCACCGTGCTGTATTTGATTTCTGCACGTTCGAGGGCAATGAGTTCCACCACCGCAGCGTGCAATTGATTCTCGTCGCGTTGAGGTGCCGTGCAGCCTTCCAGATAGCTCACATAACTTTCTTCATCGGCTATGACCAATGTTCTTTCAAACTGACCAGTTCCACCTTCGTTGATCCTGAAATAGGTGGACAACTCCATTGGACATTTGACGCCTTTGGGAATGTAACAGAATGAACCATCCGTGAATACGGCTGAGTTCAGGGCAGCATAAAAATTATCTTTCTTCGGGACCACCGTGCCCAAATATTTTTGCACCAACTCACCATGGTTTTGAATGGCCTCACTAATGGAACAAAAGATGATGCCTAATTCGCCTAATTTCTCTTTGAACGAGGTCGCTACCGACACGGAGTCCATGACAAAATCCACCGCAATTCCGTTGAGTCTTTTTTGCTCGTCCAAGGAGATTCCCAATTTATCCATGGTCTTTCTCATTTCAGGATCGAGGTCATCCAAACTATTGATTTTGGGTTTGCTCTTGGGAGCTGCGTAATAGGAGATGGCTTGAAAATCGGGCTTGGTATATTGCACATGTGCCCATTCAGGCTCTTGCATGGTCTGCCAAATTTTAAAAGCGTCTAACCTCCAATCTAGAAGCCATTGAGGTTCGTTCTTCTTTTGTGAAATCAAACGAATCACCCCCTCATTCAATCCTGCGGGAATCTTGTCTGATTCGATATTGGTGGTAAAACCAAATTCGTAATCTTTACCCGTTATTTCGTCTAGTATTTCCATGGCCTAAATTGAAAAGCTTTCGCCGCATCCGCAGGTTCTAGAGGCATTGGGATTTTTGAAAACAAAGCCCTTTCCATTGAGCCCTCCAGTATATTCTAACTCAGTGCCTACCAAATATAGAAAGCTTCTCTTGTCTACTACTACTTTCACCCCATTGTCCTCAAATACCTGATCCCCTTCTTTCATTTCGTGATCGAAATTGAGCTGATACATTAATCCACTGCATCCACCACCTTCTACTCCCACACGCACGAAAGATCCGGAGGGACGAGATTCTTCTTGCAACAACTTTGAGACTTGCTCTTTTGCGCTATCTGATACTTTTATCATAATCTTCTTATTTAGAATTTTTCTAAATAGTAACCATGGTGCAAAAATACAAGGTTTGAGGGATTGACAACAAATAAAAAAGTTCAAAAATGAGAGAGTTACGGGCTTTCCGCAGAGTAGGGGAGTGATCACCTTTTGGAAATGTCATCTTTATTTGCAAGAAAGCCGTGAGTGAGTATATTTGCAACGCCTAGGGGGTATAGCTCAGCTGGCTAGAGCGCTTGCATGGCATGCAAGAGGTCATCGGTTCGACTCCGATTATCTCCACCTTAAAATTCCGCAATCACCTGTATTTTAGAGGGTTGCGGAGTTTTTGTTTTTACGAAGCCCACCAAAAGCCCACCGATTTTTTATGGAGAAAAATCAAAATCTGAACGGTTCTGTTTGAGTTGTCTCCACATTTAGCCCACGGAGTTGTGGGTCGAAAACTGCATTTTTGAACGGTGGTAGAATGAGGTGGAAAGAAGGAGTTTTTGGAGGTTCGTTTTTGGGGGAGGGTTCGATTTTTTTTGTGGCTATAACCAGAGAAGATGTTTGAGTTCAAATCATGATTCTTAAGGAGTAGATCAAAGTTGTGTTCGATTGCAATAAAGCCACATTCTTTTATGATTGCTCAGATCCAGAATTTTGAAGTTAATTTCTGCAGTTCTTTTGATAACTTGGTTTATTAAACGTCGTGTGCTATTTAAATATCGCAAATCTGAATCTTTGATTTTGAAGGTTTTTGGGTTATTCTTGCGTTATTGAGGATTCGTATATTATTATTATTGTATTATAGGGCATTTTTAAAAACAAAATATGGCAACAACAACAGCAACTATTTTCATTGGACGGGCACACCAAAATAATAGTGGGATCAACCCCACACACTTTATTCAGTTTACTGAGAATGATCGCCCCACTCTAATTCTTAAGTCAATAGACCTACCTTTGGAACATTGGGTGATGATACCAACTGTCGAGAATACAATTGACGACATATATCTTATGATAGCAATTTACATTCTAAAAATGTTAACTCCTTCAAAGGAATTGAATAATTCAGAAAGAAAGAGCGTGTATGAGTTATTGGATGAAAATGAAAGAATTGAACTTTATAGACAAACCAAAAAAATATTTGAGGAGACTAAAATTAAAATAGTATTCAATATATTGGATGATAGTCATTTATTAAGCCAGGTTGATATCATAAAGACGTACCCAAATGATTTTGAAGTGACGCTTCCCTCAGTTAAAAAAGAATATAACGCTTGGACCAACAAAGTAATTACTAAAGGTATTTAGTATGAAAGAATTTGATAAAAAACAAATAGAACTGATAAATTCTTGGCACACTTTATCGGTAGAATCTGTAGATCCATATATGGCCTTTATGGCAGAATGGATTGCCTTTAATGCAATATGTTACAACTTGTATTATGAGAAAGCAATAAAGGAACGTGCTAATATCGACAGATCGAAATCTAAGCTCAATAAATTAAATCAAAGATTTAATCCATCCATTGATATTGAAGTTCAAAACGCAAAGGTTACCGGCACTGCAGAAAAATGGAGTGTCGACCTATCACTGCCAGAAAGATTGTATATTTCAGTATCCGCCAATTATACCGAAGACATAATTTTTGATGAGTTTGTAAAGGATAACCATAATTGGTATGCAAATAATCCCACAGATTTATTCAATGAATTCAAATTAGCATTAAAGAAAGAGGATAGATTTTTTATTATAAATATGGCAAAATCACAGCATTATAATTTTAAAAATGATATCAAAGAAATGGCAAATAAAAACATAATAATTCTCTGTGAAGAAAACAATCTTAAAACTATAAAGAATGTGCTTTATCAAATTAGATGTAACATTTTTCATGGCGAAAAAATACCTGGAGATATAAACGATGACAAAATTGTGAAAAGCGCGTTACCGCTGCTTAATTTTATCGTCACTAATCTAATTGAAATTCATAAAATCAATAAGACGCCCTAAAACAGCGTGCAAGCGCCAAAACCCTGTAGCAGCTGCAACATAGGGGTATATTCGTGTGTGCGCAAACCGACACCGCCAATGTTAAAAAGACAGATGACACAGCAAGACAATGACTAAAAATGGACTCGACATACAGACCATATCGACCAAGCGGACAGACTTTCAAGTTGACTGTGTTTTACTATTAGGACAGGAGACAGAAAAGAAAGAAAAAACCGACCCTTCGCATTTTTTAAAATTTCTTTTAAGCCAGCCGCACAAACGACACATTTGGTTTTGCTCAACACTCAAGCCGGCCCTTTGCAAAACCAAAAGAGCCGTTTTTTGTCAACATAACAAAATTAAGTAGATCATAAAAAGCAATATGGTTTCTAGAGAAGAAGCAATCAAAAAGTTGAAAGAATATTGGAGAACAGACAAATTAGTTTTCCAAGCAGAGTTTCATGTTCCCAAAAACATCGTACTAAGAGAAGGAACTAAGCCATTTGGTTATTTCAGAAACATTCGATTTAAAGGAGAGTTGATAGAATATCCCATAGATACAATTGCCACACATGAAAGAAGGGTGAGTGTATATCAAGTATTAAAGGATAATTTAAAAGACCAGGCTCAATATGAAGTAACCTTGGACTTAGCTAAAGATGAACACAGAAAGAAGAATCCATTCCAGCTAATTGTAAAGCAATATAAGAAGCTTGAAAATAAATCTGTTCCAGTTGATACAACTCTTCGTAAAACTATTACAGACATTTTCAATGAAAACATAAATATAAATTCGCCTTTTCAGGTGGTTAACTTAGCCAATTCTGTTGAATCACTGGCTACTGATATATATTCAGAAGACAAACGTTTTATCTACGAATTAATTCAAAATGCAGACGATTCTGCTTTAGACGAAGAATCAGAACTCGCAATTCAAATACTAAATAATTATGTTATCATCTCACATAATGGAGCCCCTTTCAATTCAAGAGATGTCAGAGGCTTATGTAGTATTGGGTTGGGAACAAAAACTAATGATGCCACAAAAACCGGTTATAAAGGCATTGGATTTAAGTCAGTTTTTGGACAGCCTGATGGATTGGTATATGTAAAATCAGAACACACGCTATTTAAATTCGACAGGGAACATTCGCGCAAAAAAGGCTGGAATTATAAATGGGGGAACAAACAAGAATGGGAAGAACGAAACGGGGTTACTTTTAATTGCCCATGGCAAATGATGCCTGTATTAATTGATAGTGTGGATGATTCTGAATTAGCTAAGGTTTTAAACAACGAAAACTACACAGTAAAAACTGCTATAAAAATTTTAGATTGTGAACAGGTTTTCGAAAATATAAATAGGTTTTTTGGGGATGCTAAATTTCTGTTGTTTCTAAGGCGCATTTCCCGTGTTGAAATTAGATATAACAACCACTGCCTATCTTTTAATAAACAAAATTTAGAGCATAAAAAAGAAATAGTTAGCCTCATTAGAAATAATGAGTTACTATCAAATTGGTACGTACGGAATTGGATACATAATATTCCACAAGAGATACAAAAGGAACTTAAGTCCGATCCTAAAACGCCCAAGAAAATTCAAAGCATGGAAAAAACAGAAATTTCCTTTGCTTTAGAAATAAATGAAACTTATGATGAAATAAAATTATTAAAGGAAGGCCATAGCGTACTTTATTCATACCTCCCAACTACTGAGAAAGAATACAATTTCCCTTTTATTGTAAACTGTAATTTTTTGCTGGATGCAAGTAGGGAAAAGATTCACAAAAACAGAAAATGGAATGAATGGCTTTTTCAGGTAATTGGTTATAAAACCGTTGAATGTTGCTCTGAATTGTTGGAAAATAATCTTTTTGATACGACTTACCTATCGATTTTCAAAAATGGCTTTTACCATGAAAGCGATAATCTGCGATCAAAAATAAACGCAGGATTAATAATTGGGCTAGAGAAATTTGCCATATTAAAAAATAGGGACAATCAACTTTGTACACTACACGAAGTAGCATTGGATCATTTTAATCTATATCAAGTTGATCCAGAATTTACTATAAAGATAGCTGGATATTTAAATGAATCAAGGAAAACAATTTCTCTGGATGCCAAAAATATCATTGAACTAAACGATGCAAATACACCAGTTCTTAAATTAAATCCATATGTGATATCAGAAAGCGATTTGCAGGATTTTTTTAGTTCTGGTCAAGCTGGGCAAGTAATAACTAAATCATCGAATCATCGGATTCTTTCTTTCCTAACTCCTTTAGAAAAAATAGATGCCAGTGGCAGTTGGTATACTGTAATAACTAAGAACAAACTGATAATAAATCAAGATGGCGAACTCGATTATATAAAAAGGGTATGTTTCCCAACAGATTTGGGAGTCTCTTATGATACTGAATTTAAAAATGTATTAATTCATAATGATGTATACCAGTTAATTAAAGGTGATGCTGAACTAATAGCATGGCTTGAGAAGCTAGGTGTAACCGAACCAGGAAGCATTGCTTATCTCGAAAAAGAAATCATTGGAAACATTCAAAATGCTATCAATGAAACTAATTATCTGAACGTAACCAAATTTATTTATAAGCTTCACATCGACAAAAGGCTAACAGAAGCACATTATTTGAATTTGCAGGAATT
>CANHWU010000077.1 GCA_947464415.1 Flavobacteriales bacterium | reverse complement strand
TTTGTTTAAACCGGATGCCTCATTGGATATTCAAGCGTTGAAGGAACAATGGGGATTGAAACAACACGTGTTTTTATTTTTTGGTTTTATCAGAAGATACAAGGGATTGGACAGGGCTATTCAAGCTTTCGCGAAGTTGAGAGCCAAGAGAGACGATGTTAGCTTAGTCATCGCAGGGGAGTCATTTTGGAATACTTTGGATCAGAACAAGTGGAGCACGCGCTGGAAGCAATGGATTTTTGGTTGGGCCAAAAAAATAGTGTTGAATAAAAAAGACGACGAGCGAGAGGATCAGCCTTTGGAATGGATAGAGAAGTTGGGTTTGCAAAAAGACTGCTATGTGGTCAATCGTTTCATTGGAAATGAGGAAGTGCATTTGTATTTCCAGGTGAGCGATGCAGTGGTGTTGTTTTATCGGACAGCTACCCCCAGTGGAATCGAGTCTTTGTCCTATAATTTTTCACTCCCATTGTTGGCCACTGCGGTGGGGCATTTTCCAGAAACGATACAGGATGGATTCAACGGATATTTGGCCAAGGATGAAGACATTAACGATATGGCCAGGGTGATGGAAAGATTCATTGAACAACCCATACCGCGAGAGAATGTGAAATCATCTACCCAAAATATGAGTTGGGATCGTTACGCCGCTGCTATCATCCAGTAGCTCGCGGTTAAATGTTTTTTTAGTTAAGCATCTACGGTAAAATCAATTTTCTAAAATGGCTGTTGAAATGATGTCCAAAGCAGTTTTAATTTCATCCTCCGTGATACATAATGGTGGCGCAAATCGGATGATATTCCCATGAGTAGGTTTAGCCAACAATCCCATTTCGGCCATTTTTACGCAAATATCCCAAGCGGCATGAGAATCTTCGTTGTCATTAATGACAACGGCGTTCAATAATCCTTTGCCTCTTACTAATACAATTTTATCTGTTTTTGATTGCAGCTCTTCCAAAGCAGCTCTGAATTGAATGCCTAATTTCTCCGCATTCTCTGCCATTTTCTCGTCTTTCAAAACCTGTAATGCTTCCATGGCCACGGCGCAAGCCAATGGGTTTCCACCATAAGTTGAGCCATGCTCACCGGGTTTGATGGTCATCATGATTTCATCATTGCATAATACTGCACTCACGGGCATCGTACCGCCGGAGAGCGCTTTGCCTAGCACCAAAATATCGGGTTTCACATTTTCATGATCGCATGCCAACATCTTGCCTGTGCGCGCCAAACCAGTCTGTACCTCATCCGCAATCATTAACACTTTATACTTCGTACACAAGTCTCTTACTCCCTTCAAATAACCCTCATGCGGCACCACAACTCCGGCCTCACCCTGAATGGGTTCGAACATAAATCCCGCGATGTTGGGGTTCTCTTTGAATACATTTTCCAACGCCGACAAATCATTGTAGGGAATCCTCAAATATCCCGACATGTACGGACCAAATCCTGCGTAACTACTAGGATCATTGCTAGAGCTAATAGCCGCCAAAGTACGTCCCCAAAAGTTGCCATCTACAAATACCATTTGCGCTTGGTTATCGGGAATCCCTTTAACGGTATAGCCCCATTTTCGCGCTAGTTTCACGGCTGTTTCGCCGCCCTCTACCCCAGTGTTCATAGGCAGCACCTTGTCATAACCGAAAAAAGAGGTGATGTATCGCTCATATTCCCCCAATTTGCTGTTGTAAAACGCACGGGAGGTGAGGGTTAATTTTTTGGATTGCTCAATGAATGTCGAGATAATGCGAGGGTGACAGTGCCCCTGGTTGACGGCGGAATAGGCAGACAAAAAGTCCAAATACCGCTTGCCTTCAACATCCCAAACATACACTCCTTCTCCCTTGTCCAAAACAACAGGCAGGGGATGATAATTGTGTGCGCCATATTGATTTTCTAACTCCATGGCCTTGGCGCTCGTCATAATCTCTTGATTCATTGCAAAATGATTTTTCACAAAGGTAATGTCTTCGTAATTTAGCCGCTCTAATTAAATTCATTAAGATGTCAAAAAGAACGTTTACCATGATCAAACCTGATGCTACTGCAGCTGGCAACACCGGAAAGATCATCGACAAAATCATTGAATCTGGATTCAGCATCAAGGCGATGAAATGGACCCAGTTGAGCAAAGAAGATGCTCAAAAATTCTATGCTGTTCACGCAGAAAGACCCTTTTATGGTGAGTTGTGCGAGTATATGAGCAGCGGGCCGATTGTGGCTGCCATTTTAGAGAAGGACAATGCAGTAGAAAATTTTAGAAAACTAATTGGTGCAACTGATCCAAGCAAAGCGGAGCCCGGAACCATTCGTGCTATGTTTGCTACAAGTATCGCGGCCAATGCAGTGCACGGATCTGACTCCGACGAGAATGCCGCCATTGAAGGCGCTTTCTTCTTCGCAGGACGTGAATTGGCCTAATTGAATCAACACTCAAAACCAGCAATATGAGTAAAATCAAAGTGGCCAACCCCATTGTAGAAATGGATGGGGATGAAATGACCCGAATCATTTGGAAACACATCAAGGAAAAGTTGATTTTCCCTTACCTCGAATTGGATATTCAATATTTTGATTTGGGCATGGAAAATCGCGATGCCACCGAAGACAGAGTGACCATTGAGGCTGCGGAAGCTACCCTCAAATACAACGTCGCGGTGAAGTGCGCTACCATTACTCCAGACGAGGCGCGTGTCAAAGAATTTGGATTGAAAAAAATGTGGAAATCGCCCAATGGCACCATCCGCAATATTGTGGGTGGAACTGTTTTCCGCGAGCCCATTATCTGCTCCAATGTTCCGCGATTGGTTCCCGGATGGACCAAGCCGATCAATATTGGTCGTCATGCCTTTGGTGATCAATACCGAGCTACCGATACGGTGATCAAGGGTAAGGGAAAATTAACCATGACCTTTACTCCAGAAGATGGAGGTGAGGTGAAGTCATGGGAGGTATATCAGTATGAGGGTGATGGTGTAGGATTAGCGATGTACAATACCGATGAAAGTATTTATGGGTTTGCCCGTTCATGCTTTAATCAAGCTTTGATGCGCAATTGGAATTTGTATTTCTCATCCAAAAACACCATTTTAAAAGCTTATGATGGTCGTTTCAAAGACATCTTTCAGGAGGTATTTGAAAACGAGTACAAAGCGAAATTTGAATCAGCGGGTATCACCTATGAGCACCGATTGATCGATGATATGGTGGCGTTTTGCTTGAAAAGCGAAGGTGGATTTGTATGGGCTTGTAAAAATTACGATGGAGATGTTCAATCCGATATTGTTGCGCAAGGATTTGGATCATTGGGTCTGATGACTTCTGCTTTGATCACACCGGATGGAAAGACCATGGAAGCGGAAGCGGCTCATGGAACGGTTACGCGCCATTATCGTCAGCACCAACAAGGAAAGAAAACTTCTACTAACCCTATCGCTTCCATTTTCGCATGGACACAAGGATTGGCGTTCAGAGGAAAATTGGACGACAATGCAGAGTTGGTTCGTTTCGCAGAAACCCTGGAGAAAGTATGTGTGGATGTGGTGGAAGCGGGCAAGATGACCAAGGACTTAGCGGTTTGTATTCATGGTGATAAAGTGCAACCCGAGCATTACATGTACACAGAAGAATTCTTAGATGTGATTGACTCCGAGTTGAAATCCAGAATGGCGTCGTTGTAAGCTATTACAATTTTTGAACGAAAATAAAATTTCGGAATAACATAAAAGGGCTGTCGTATTCGACAGCCCTTTTGGTTTTATGAAATCAAAGGTCCGATGGCCTTTGTTGTTTACGCATTGGCTTTGGCCGTAGCGATGGCTGCACGCACTTTGGCTTCGATCTCTTCTTTGAGCTCTGGATTGTCTTCCAACAATTGCTTTACAGCGTCTCTTCCTTGGCCCAATTTGGTATCGCCGTAGCTAAACCAACTTCCGCTTTTCTTGATGACATTGTGATCCACTCCCAAATCAATGATTTCTCCTAACAAGGAAATACCCTGACCATACATGATATCAAATTCCGCTTGACGGAAGGGGGGAGCCACTTTGTTTTTTACCACCTTCACCTTGGTGCGATTACCGACTGCATTTTCTCCGTCTTTGATTTGTTGAGAACGGCGAATGTCCAAACGCACAGAGGCATAAAATTTCAATGCATTACCTCCCGTGGTGGTTTCTGGATTGCCGAACATCACGCCAATTTTCTCACGCAATTGGTTGATGAAAATGCAGCAGCACTTGGTCTTGCTGATAGAGGCCGTGAGTTTTCTCAATGCCTTGGACATCAATCGAGCTTGAACACCTACATTGGAGTCACCCATTTCTCCCTCAATTTCAGAACGAGGGGTAAGAGCGGCTACGGAGTCGATGACAATCAAATCAATCGCACCGGAGCGAATCAGATTATCGGCAATTTCAAGAGCTTGTTCCCCATTGTCGGGTTGGGAGATCAATAAATTCTCGGTGTCCACTCCTAGGGCTTCCGCATAGAATTTATCAAATGCGTGTTCTGCATCAATGATGGCACATATTCCACCTTGCTTTTGCGATTCCGCGATGGCATGAATGGCCAAAGTGGTTTTACCTGAAGATTCAGGCCCATAGATCTCAATGATACGACCTTTGGGATATCCGCCAATGCCCAAGGCACTGTCCAATCCAACCGAACCACTGGGGATGACTTCCATCGCCTCTACGGCATCATCGCCGAGTTTCATCACAGCTCCTTTACCATATGTTTTTTCTAATTTATCCATGGCCATTTGTAAGGCCTTTAATTTTTCTTTGTTGACTTCTGACATTGCGTTAGATTTTTAAATTTTACAAATATTGAGTGGCTGGTTTGTAACCAATTTACAAAGTGAAAAAAAAATCAATCTTTTTTTGGCGAAGGATATAAATCTCTGATCACGATGAAAGCGGCTACATAGAGCGCGGTAAAAACGGAAGCATACAGCAAAGATCGTTCTGGCTGCTCGCCCACACCAGAGGACTGCATGTAGGTGAGGTGGAGTTTGTGCGAGATGAACCAACTCAATCCAAAAATGGCGGGGGTGAGACTGAGATAGAGGATACTGAACTTTTTAGACATACTTCAATTTTTTGCTAAATTGCGAGGAAATTCGTTTCATCACAACATATAAATTATCAACTTTATGCGCCACTTATTCGCAATTTTCTGCATCTTATTGGCCAGCCAGTGTGCATATGCACAGGCCATGGTGAGTGATTCCTTGAAATCACTCAAGATGAAGCCGAGGTATTTGGCCAAGGTTGATTTGGTTTCACCCGCGGTGCGAACTTTTCAATTCCATATAGAGCGAGCGCATCATTCCTCTCATTCATTTTCTTTGGGGATTTTATACACCGATCAGTCCGATGCGATTACCAATGCCTCTTATCTGTACCGATTTGCTGCCACATTGGAACATCGTTATTACATGTCGAAGTCACCCGCACCACAAGGATTTTATTTGGCTAGCTTTCTGCGTTATCAATGGATGCGAACCGATGCTTGGCTGTACAATTATTGGTATGATGGAATCGGCAATACCATTTTTGTCAATCAGTATGTCACGCGTTATTTGAATACTTTTGGTGTAGGCTTGAATTTGGGGTATCAAAGGATTTTCAAAGAAAAGATAGCCTTAGATGCCTATTTTGGTCCCGTCTATAATACGGGGGATCAACGCGTCAATTTGAGCAATCCGTATGAGTATCGACCCAATGAATCTTTCAAACCGTACGTGGGTTACTTTGTCCGTGCGGGCCTGAGTATAGGTTATGTTTTTGGCGGGTAGGAGAAATTTCGACAAAACGCTAATATCACTTCCTCTTCTTAAAATACAAACGCGTAATGAAAATCCCTTGACCATCTTCTTTACCTGCGTCACTCTCTACGCCGCTGGTGACAAAGGCCAAATCATAGCCTTGCGCATCCATCTCATTCAACTTGGACATGATGATGGCGTCATTGGAAGCAATGTTCTGAAAATTGATCCCCACCATGCTGAAGAAGTTCAACATCTTGGTCTCTCTGAATCCATCAATCTTGATCTCGCCTCGTTCAATATCGCCTTGCTTGGAGTCTTTACCGTCTGTGCGGGCAGTTGTAAATGCGTTGTAGTCGGCCTCTGAGGTGGCTTCTATCATGCGTGAGCGTCCCATTCCGCCCGGTAGGATGGATTCTACCAAGGTCACTACTTTGTACTGTGCATTGGCCAAAATGGCGGTTGTCAAAAATGACAACAAAAGGATTCCTTTTTTCATATCGATTTTAGTTTTTATATCTTCTTTTCCAAGCTCCTAAGTTGCTCAATGGAGCTATGGGTTGCTTGGCATTTTTTCCTTCTTCTATCATCATCGCGGCGAGCATGGCGGCTATTTGTGCTTCTTCTTCATCAAAATGATCTAACACTTCTGGCGTGTAGTATTTTTTTACAAAATGGGTGTCAAAATCCCCGGAGGTAAAGGCGGGCTGGTTGATGGCCCAAGAGCAAAAGGGAAGGGTAGTTTTGATGCCGGTGATGTGGTAATCCTGAATAGCGCGTGTCATTTTATCAATCGCAGCTTGTCGGGTAGGAGCGTGGACAATCAGCTTGGCAATCATGGGATCATAGTAAATCGGAATCTCCATTCCCTCCTCAAAGCCATCATCCACTCTAACGCCGGGACCACTGGGGCGAATGTAAGTTTTTAAAGTACCAATGTCTGGTAAGAAATTATTTTGCGGATCTTCCGCATACACGCGTATTTCTAGCGCGTGTCCGTTGATTTTCAAATCCTCTTGGGTAAAAGACAATCGCTCTCCACGGGCAACTTTGATCTGTTCTTTCACCAAGTCGATGCCGGTGATCATCTCCGTAACAGGATGTTCTACCTGCAAGCGGGTATTCATTTCTAAGAAAAAGTAATTGCGATTTTCATCCACTAAAAATTCAACCGTGCCAGCTCCGATGTAATCGCAACTTCTGGCTACATCCACTGCACTCTTTCCCATGGCAGCGCGCAGCTCGGGCGTCAAGACGGCGCTGGGCGCTTCTTCCACTACCTTTTGGTGTCGGCGTTGGATGCTGCATTCGCGTTCAAATAAATGTACAATGTTGCCATGCGTGTCGGCGAGCACTTGTACTTCAATGTGTCTGGGACCGGCTACATAGCGCTCAATGAAGACAGAACCGTCTCCGAAAGCATTCTGCGCTTCGGAAATGGCTCTTGCCATTTGCTCTTCTATTTCTTCAATTTTCTCCACGATGCGCATCCCCTTGCCACCACCACCGGCTGAGGCTTTGATCAAAATGGGCAATCCCACTTCCAACGCAACGCGTTGGGCTTGTTCCAAATCATCGATGGCGTCTTCCGTTCCGGGCACCATGGGAATTTGGTATTTTCTTGCAGCGGCCTTGGCGGCCAGCTTAGAGCCCATCACCTCTATGCTCTCTGGAGAGGGACCTATGAAAGTGATGCCCGCAGCTTTTACTTTTCTGGCAAAATCGGCATTTTCTGAGAGAAATCCATAGCCAGGATGAATGCCATCCACCCCGATTTTTAATGCTAATTCTATGATGGCCTCTCCCCTTAAATAAGATTGATTGGAAGGGGCGGGGCCAATGCAATACGACTCGTCTGCATATTGCACAAAAGGGGCGTTTCTATCTACCTCACTATACACGGCCACGGTGGTAATGCCCATCTCTTTGGCGGATTTCATGATCCGCAAAGCGATTTCGCCGCGGTTGGCAATCAGGATTTTTTGCATGCCGCTAAGATAGTCAGCAGGGGCAATGGGGAGGATTATTTCCGCACCAATTTTACCAATTTTTTATTCTTTCCTTCTTGGATCACCAATAAATAGGTTCCCTTTTCATTGGGGAGTTGAAGCATGTTATTTACCGCCGATAAATATCCTTTTTGAACACGCTTGCCGTTGTTGTCATATAAGTCAAAGGAAGCCGGCATGTATTGATCCATTTGGATATTCACCCGTCCGTCCCAAGAAGGGTTGGGGAAGATGTTGAAAGTATTTTTTCTTTCTCCAATGCCAACGACGCTAAAATTGGACTCGTTCAGGGAAATTTCAAAAGGTGCGGGGCCTTGGGCGTCATACATGCTGCGGAAGGTATTGATTTCTGGGGTGTCATAAGCAAACATCTCATCCATGTACTTGGGAGGAGCGGTTTGATAGAGCAAACGAGCGGTTACGTGGAAATTACCATTCCATCCGTTTACTGGAATGTGGTAATGTACCTCATCCGTCCCTGAACCTTCAATGCCATTGATGTGATTAAAATCGGGATCATTGAATACCCCTACGATTTGCGTGGTGTCATACAATCCGCCTACGCTCGTAGAAAATCCGAGGGGAACCAATCGATTGTCTTTAAGATAGGTTTTGGCCCTTTCCAGCACAGTGGTCACATTATTATTGACATCTCCCATCACCATTTCATAAATCTGTACTTGGTTGGGATCACGGATGACATTGTAATGTGGCTCGAAATCTAGGTTTTCTCCGATGACTCGATAATCATTGTCCACACCCCCTGAGCGGAATACCTCTTCGCCGTTGTCATTGGTGACAACAAACTCGATGAAGGCCCTGCGGGCTGGGTACCCACTGGGGAATTTGTGTCCTGCCAAATTGGTGATTTTAACGGTGAAACGCGCTGTATCCGCATCGATGTTATCTTCCAATAGCAACACATTGGCGGTTTCATGTTGCAATTGATAGTTGGTACGCGCGATCACAGTATTGAAATGCGTGGCGTTGGCGGTGAGGTCGAGAGGGGTGATATTGTTTTTGAGCAGTTCCAACATAAAAGTATTCCCACCTACCAGATAATGCTGACCATAAGGCGCTCGACCGGGTAGAAAAGAATAGCCAGAAGCAATCACAATGGGCTCCTCCAAGCTAGGCATGTGGCAACCCTGGCATTCCTTGTGTACATTGGGATCATTGGAAGTTTTGTAGGAGGAATTCAGCCATTCATGATAAGTGGCTTGCTCGATAAAAGTATCTCCCGTGTAATTGCCATCCAGATCTGCGGTATGAGTGGAAAGGGTATGGCAAGCAGCACACAATTCTGATTTTTTAAACTTATGATCCCCCACAGGTGTGTACCCCACAAAGCTTTGCATGGCTTGATAGAAAATGGGAAAGTCCATCTCCTCGCTGACATAAGGACCCCAAATGGTATCGGTATGAAAATGCAGACTTCCGCTAAACTCTTGTCCCAAATTGTCCATGCGTTGTTGATGACAAGCGCTGCAGTTCACCCCATCGCGCGCCATAGAGTCGGTGGGCAATTGGGAAATGTCGTAGTTGGGATTGCCGCTGATGATATTGGTATAAAGGCCAATGGGGGCATGGCATGAAGTACATTTATTGACAAGATCTTGAGCGTGCCCGGGGTTGACACTGGTTTCGTGAGAAACTTTGGCTCTCCAGAAAGGATCTTTGGCGGAATTGGCCATCATCGTTCCGCGCCAATTTTCAGTGGGATTGACCATCTCACCCTCTGCGGTGACATTGGCAAATCCTACTGGGTCAATACCATGACAACCCGCGCATCTGCCGGATCCCACAAAAATTCCATTGTCATAAATCGGAAGGTTACCATTCAGCATTTTGACAATCTCACCTTCTGTGTGATGGTATGGGCGATCGTGGTCGTTGATTTGCCAAGCGATCGTAAGGATAAAAGCGATTCCCATTAAAAAGGTGAACACTACTTTTTTGGGAGACCAAAGGGTAAAAAATGATTTCATAATTTCTCTTGCCTTGCAATGTTAATGATAAAATATCCTCAACATTACCAAATTTCAATGCTTTCTATGAGGTCAAGACCTGCTTTTTCATTGATTTGTTGCATCAAGACGGTTCTTCCCATCATCATTTCATTTTTGATCACCCCGCTATCGATTTTCAACCGCAGTGTTTTTCCGTGAACTTCCGCGCTGGTGGTGCGTTTGGAAATGAATGGACCTACTACTTCATGATAAATTTCAATGATGTCCAGTTGCTTGAATTTTTTGGTCAATCCCTTTCTATTGAGCCATTCTTCTATGAGCTTGCCAATGGGTTGGTTGTTGTGGTCTTTGGCCATGTCTAAAAGGTGATGATTTTAGGTTCAATCCCCAAGGATTGCAGGTGCAAGGGAACTCTCGACACATCGGTGTCCGTGATGATCACTTGTCCCTGGATATTGTCTTTCAGCCAAAGCAGTAAATGCTGCACGCGTTGAGCGTCTAATCGGTCGTATATATCATCTACCATCAAGATGGGGGATTGCACGCCCTGCCTTTCCATCATTTGGTATTGGGCTAGTTTTAATGCCAATAAATAGGATTTGATTTGTCCCTGAGAGCCATGTTTTTTAAGACTATATCCGTTCAGTAAAAAGTCAATATCATCTTTGTGAGGCCCAGTAGTAGTGCGCTCTAAAGCGATGTCTTTGGCTAAATGATCTGCGCGTTGAATAATGAAATCCCCTTGGAAATCGTGCTGAAAGGTGAGTTCTCCGATGTCTTGTTGGCTGGAAATGGTCTGCAATATTTTTGCAAAATAAACGGAGAGGGCATGGGTCCATTCTTCTCGTTTGTGATGAATTTCCTCAGCGGGTTGTTTCATCATCCAATCATAGGATTCCAATTCTTCTGCGGCAACATTTTTGCCTTTTTGTTTGAGCAAAGCGTTGCGCTGTGTGAGTAAGTGGTGATAGCGTATCAGTGAATGTAAATAATCTTTATCTACTTGACTGATCATGCTGTCCATCCACTTTCTGCGTTCTTCACTGCCTTCTGTGATGAGCACTCCATCTTGCGGCGCAATCATCACTGCAGGATGTTTGCCAATGTGATCGGCAAGCCGTTCCCATTCCTTCTCATTGTATTTCACCACTTTTTTTCCTCCTCTTTTGAGCTGGACTAAAATTTCAAACGGATAATCTCCCGCCACGCCCCAACCTCTGATACTCGCCTCCGCACAATCATGATGAATGGACAAAGCATCGGTGTGATGAAAAAAACTCTTGGTAAGGCAGAGATAATGAATGGCATCCATTGCATTGGTTTTACCGCTGCCATTGGATCCTAACCAGCAATTGAATTGAGCCCCCATGTCCAAACTGAGTTCAAGGTGCTTCTTGAATTGATACATTCTGAGCCCGTGAAATGGAAAATGAGCGGATGATGACATATATTTTGCAAAGATTGAACAATTTGTATTATTTTCGGCCCTCGAAATTTAAACACATGTCAGAAAATTTGAATTCTACAAAAAGCGCGAACATGGACTTTTCATTGGAGGGCTTTAACGCCATGTATGAGCGCAATAAGAAAAATATCAATCTGGTTTTGGGTGGCCTCGGAGTGGTAATCGCAGGTTGGTTAGTGTACAAGTTTGCCTATGCAGATCCCAGAAATCGTGATGCGAATGAGGCACTTTGGAGAGTGGAATCTTGGGCCCAAATGGATAGCGTGAATTGGGTGCTAGATGGAAACGATGAGGGAATTGGCGCATTGGAGTTGATGGAGCAATTCAGCGGAACATTGGCGGCTGAGAAGGCCACTTATTATGCGGCCTGTGCCAAAAGAGAAAAAGGAGATTATCAAGGGGCATTGGATTTATTTTTGGAAGTCAATTTGAGTGACAATGCTGTGGGAGTTCAGGCGATAGGAAACGCGGGAGATATGTATGTAGAGTTGAATCAATTGGATGATGCCGCGGAATATTTGGAAAAGGCGGCAAGAAAGGCCCAAGCTTCTGCTTCTCAGGATGCCCTCGCCCCTCTGTATTATCTTAAAGCGGCTCGTGTACAGATGGAGCGACAAGATAACACCAAAGCCATTGCCTTGTTGTCTGAAATCGTAGAGAATTATCGTAGAAGTCCGGAATATGGCGATGCGTTGAAAGCGAAGGCATATTTAGAAAGCATGTCTAAATAATGGCAACGAAGAATTTATCGAAAGGAATCAATGAAGAAATGCCCTCAGCAGGGCATTTCTCTTTTGGGATCGTGGTGTCCGAATGGAATCAGGATATCACCGAAAACTT
>CANHWU010000076.1 GCA_947464415.1 Flavobacteriales bacterium | reverse complement strand
TTGGTGGGGCGCAAATACAATTGCTCCAAAAAGCCTTCTTGTTTCCATTGCGCCACTACCGCGCGTTCCTGTTGTAGGATATCCTGAAAGTTATTGGGTAAATTTTCTAAGTCGATGGTGAGGATGACTAATACTTTGTTCATGATCATTTTGATTTAAATTTTTTTTATTGTATTGCCCTCATTGAGGAGCAAATTGAAATGGTGGTGAAGGTACGCTATTCTAACTGAGCTGGTGTGTGTCGTATGAATTTGGATGATTGAGGTCTGCGAAGGAATTCAGCAACCTTTTGGGCTAATTTACTTTGCGGAGCGCGGATTATCTCGTATGAAAACCCAAAGAGAGCCCTGCGCGTAGGCCAAAGGAACGGAAGTTGCCGTAGTTGGCCACCAAACCCACAAATGGACTGATGAAAGTCTCTGGATCGTTCTTGGTGGGAATGTGAAAACGCGCCGTGATATTGCCCCCCATCGTGGACCACTCGCCGTTTGGTACATTGCGATAACGATAATCTATGGTCAAGGGATTGACGCTCAAATGCAACTTATTGGGGCCATTCCCCACATAATAACCCACCCCCTCCGGAATGAAGAGCATCAGGAATCCAATGGCGCTGATCACCTCATACTCACTGAAATTGGCCAATAATAATCCTCCTAAAAATAATCCATCAGAAGCATGAAGGTAAACACCGCCATTGGGTGGAAATCCAAAACGCAAATTGTAATTCAAAGTATATCGCTTGCCCATCGGAATCCAGGCATCTCCGCCGAAAGAAGTGTAGGATCCAACGAGCTGTTGGGTATGATTGGCCGTGAAGGCATAATGGATTTTTCCGTTGATAGGATCCGTCGCTGCAGGCGTTGGGGTCTGAGCATGAACACCACAAAATAAAAAGATCAATATGCCTATGCAGAGGTGATTTTTCATGTTCTAAAAATAATCAAATCTCCTTGTATGCTGCAGTTTTGTCGGAACGACTCCATTTTTTGGCCCATTGTTGCCCAATGAAGGCAGCCGGGAAATAGACTACTAAATGCCCCCAAAACCACCAAGGTTGTGGGATCATCAGCATGTTCAAAATGCCCAATGTCATGAGTACCGCGGATAATCGAACGATGTTCTTGTTGTTGCCTTTGCCTATCCAATGAGTCACCATACCGCCCACCAATGCCCCAATGGCATAGCCCAAAGCAATCCACCCGTAAAGATAAACGGGCAGGCTCAACATAAATTCCTTGAGCAATACTGGATCTTGGGATACAGCTGCAGGCATTTCAGGTCCAACAGGAATGGATTCCATCAGCATCATGATGATGATGGCACTGACCATACCGCCTAACACGGCTAGGAAATTTCGCAATCGAATATTCATGCTTGTCGTTGTTTGATTCTGTTGATAATGGCCATGGTGGTGCCGATGACCATGATGATACAGCCCAACCACAACAGATTAATGGCAGGGAAAATCTGCGCACTGATGATGAGCAGGTCTTTCTTTTTGCTCGAGTGTTGCTGCACTGTAAGCGTGAGCTTCTCCTCTTTTTCCTCCAATCCAATGCGCATTCCAAACAATTTAGAATCCGCAGGGAAAGCTTGTGAAGTGCCATTTTTACTGATCATCGCAATGATCATCGATTCTTCCTTGGCGTTCTCTTTTAACCGAACAAAGGCGCGCTTGGCAGTGATATCTTTGGAAATAGAGGAAGGCATTTCATCCACCCCTACAATGCTATCAATGGTCATGTCCACGGTCTCAGTCAATCGGATGGGTTCATTCATTTGCACCTCACCGCTCACGGCCTCTAAGAAACCTTCTTCATCTACTTTTGGATCTTCTAAAGCCACATATTTGATGTAGGTGTAGAGATCTTTGCTAACGCTATGTTCAGTGCTAGGCTCGCGGGAATTTCCTTTCTTGGATTGCAGTACGCTGGGCTCCAAAGTGAAAAGATATTTTCCTGGAGTACCCGGTGTCCACATTTTGGCTTGAGCCATCACATCACTTCTGGGAGAGGGAATCACGGTCCACAAGGAGTCTTTGCCCCAATCGTCGAGGAAACTCTCTGTGGCGGTGTGCTCTTTAACGCATCTAAAAACCATCCCTTGCATCGAGCGGATATCCCCTTCGTGATAGGTGAGCGGCTCCTTGGCCAAATAATCCATGCTCACTTTGAGGTGATCACCTTCTTTGTATTTTTTTTTGTACACAATGAAATAATCTCCCATGGGCAAGGTATCACCTTGCAAGATCATGAGGTCCTCCATATTATTGAAATCTTTATCTAAATCCGCTACATTACCGATCTTATTCTCAGAGATAAAAAAACTTCTGCTGGTAGAAACTACCGCCCCTAAAATGAGCACGGCAAATCCCACATGCGCTACGCTGGCACCCAGGGATTTCATTCCGCCTTTCCACACCAATTTGGCGTAGTGGGCGTTGGTGAGTATGGCAAATGTGGTAGCCCATACCAATACCAAAATGGGCATTCTTTCTTCACTGAATGAGGTGGTAAGTATCAACAATACCAAGACGGCAATGCTGGTTATAAAAGAGAAAACCAATCTTTTCCAAAACAAGCGACTTTCTGTTTTTTGGTACATCAAAAACTGACCAACCGCCATGATGGAGAAAAGGATAATGGCCAAAGGAACTTGAATTTTATGGTAAACATCAAATCGCGCTTTATCCGCAGGAGCACTGAATTGATGATCGGCCAAGCGTTTTGCAAATTCCCAATTCCAGTGCTCATGCATCCATTGAAACATTTCTGAGAATGGGGACAAGAAGATATTTCCTACATTGATGGAGGTGACTACGGTAACATGTATAGACATTAAGATGAACACCAAGGATCCCATGAACATCCAAAACTCGCGGCTCGAAACGGACTCTTCTTCCTCATCAGCGCTTTTGAAGTAACGGCGGTAGGCGATCAATAGATAGGCCGCCGATAGTCCAATGAAGATCAAAGTTAAGCTGGGAATCCAAGTTCCTTCACCGGGAAGTAGTTTGCTGGCCTCTTCCTCCGACACCGTTTTTCCCGTGATCAAATTTCCCAAGGCCAGCAGTAATAATATACCACAGGCCCCTAAATAGGCGATGCGAAACGGATTTTTGGGCATCAGCATCCAAGTGCTTACTGCAACAAAGAACAAGAGGTAAACGAGCAGTTGTGCTAAAATACCACTGTCCACAAAAGAATGCACGGAGCTATCACCAAGTACCCCACTGCGGGTGAGGAAGGTAGAGTAGAGCACTAGAATAAAACTGGACAGAATGAGCAACAGTGTGGTGAACGCACTGGTGGGTTTTCTGCGGTTGATCAACAGCAAATGTGCGCCCCCCACCAGCGTGAGCCACGGCACCAGGGATGCGTTTTCTACGGGATCCCAAGCCCAAAAACCTCCAAAGCCCAATGCCTCATAGGCCCATGCGCCGCCCATTAAAATGCCCGTTCCCAAAATCATCACTCCAAAAAATGCCCATGGAATGGCGGGCTTCATCCAACCCTTGATATCGCGTTTCCACAAGCCGGCAATGGCAAAAGCAAAGGGGATGAGGGTAGAGGCAAATCCTAAAAAGAGGGTAGGGGGATGGATGGTCATCCAATAGTTTTGCAGCAAGGGATTGAGTCCTTTTCCATCTTGAAAAGTGGGCAAGCTCAAATAATTGGGGTTCTTCACCCAAGGTAGATTCAAGTTGGACGTTACCTCCCTGAGCAAAATGAAAGGATCTGCCCCAAATTGAAAATTGCCAAAGTAAACACCGATGAGCATGGATACCAGAAATGCTTGCACGGCGGCAATGACGGCCATCACACGATTTTCCCATACACCTGCCGTTTTCATCACCAACATGGCCAACACCACATGCCAAAAGATCCAAAGGATAAAGCTTCCCTCTTGTCCCTCCCACAAGCAAGAGAGCATGTATTTCCACGGCATGGCATTGTTGAGATGATCAAAGGCATATTTGTACTCATAATAATGCCCAAATAAAATGGTGAGCATCATGGCGATGATGCCCAGCACACTGACGGCGTGCAACCGGAAGCTCCAGCGAGCGATGGTTTGCCAAATGGAAAGATTCTCCTTTTCGTTGTAATAATAAGCAACTGCTGCAATGATGGCGGAGACAAAGGCCAACGCTACGAAAAAATGGCCCAGTATTCCGGGCCAAAGATGTTCATTCAAATATTCAAGTGAATTCATTGCTCAATTATTGAGATTGGTGTTTTTGTTCGTTGTACTTGGAAGGGCATTTGAGTAAAACAAAGTCAGCATGAAAAATCCCATCCGCGCCCATACTGCCTTCCATAGTTACCGATTCACTTTGCTCTAACCCCATGGGTTTTCCGTCTTTGTGTATCAATTCTACCTCACTTTTTACATTGTCTTTATCCATCACATAAAAAACAGTGCGATTGGGATTTTTTTCGGGCTCGTACACATAGCCACTGGTTTTATCGAAGGTCCCCGTTACCTTCACTCTTTCGCCAATCTTGGTTTTTGCTTCGCTGAAACTCAAGTTCTCATTGCTAGAAGTAAAAGTGGCAATGATAATCGCGGCTACAAGGGCCACTAAAACGATCAAAATGATCTCTGTTCTTTTCATGAATGGTGATTTCTTTTCTCTTTCTTTAACCGAAGATTCAATAAGGTAATTTTAAGGGATAATCCGATGATGACAATGGCCACTACCCAGTATACAACACTGATTTTACCATGCTCATACATTTTCATTTCCCATGAAGAGGCTTGAGCAGTGGTAGTGACAAAAGACAATACACTTGCACACCATAACGCAAAGAAATTAGCCCTCATTTTCTTCATTTTTATATTGATTGACTTTTGTTTGCCAGCGATACATCCAATATCCGAGCATGCCCCAAGCAACGACGGCAGGGTAGAATACCATGCGCAGGCTGCTGTCTAAATCATATTTACTAAAGGCAGGATTGCCGCTTTTTCCCGGATGTAAACTGGTATCCACCATGCGCGGCATCACCATCAATAAAAGAATCATGAGGATAAATGCAAAGATGTTGAATACGGCGGAAAGACGAGCTCTTTTGATTTCGTCTTGTACGCTTTTTCTCAAAATGAAATAGGTGGCATACACGATAAACACCACCATTGCACCATTCAATTGCGGATCTTTGTTCCACCAAGCGCCCCAAGTGAAGCGCGCCCACACTGATCCGGTGATCAATCCTAAAGCGCAGAACCACAATCCAATCTCTGCCGCTGCTGCCGCTTTGAGATCTTTCTCGGGTTTTTGATTCATCGCTTGTATGCTCATGACAAATGAGATGGTCATCAAAAAAAACATAGTAAACCACATGGGAACATGGAACATCAAATTGCGAATCGTTTCGAACAAATTGGGTTGAAACGGGAAGCCAAAAAATTGTTGTTCTTCGTTCTTTACCGTTATTACATCTCCTTTCCATGGGGTATTGGGCTCTAAGATAAATCCCTCCATGCGCATTGCAGTAGACAAGTAGATGGTGCCGTCATAATCGGTGTTGGCATAAAAGCCAACATTTTTGTCGGGAATGGTATCGGGTAAAATCAAATCAAACGCCGCTTGTGTCTCACTGATGACGGAGAGATTTTGCCCTTTTACCAGTGTTTTCCCGATGCTCACATAACATTGGAGATTTTCCTCCTCTTGAACAAAATGCGTGTTGTATCCAGTGATTTCTACTCGTTGTAATCCGGGATGCAATGAGGTGATGTTAACACTTTCACTTCCGGGAACTAAGGGAACCACCAAGGCCACGATGATGACATACATCAACAGCAGCAAGCAAATCCATTTCCACCAATTTTTCATCATTTCTTAATCTCGCCAAAGGTAAGGGAACAAGATGCTCGACAACAAAAATGGAATGACATTCATGATGATGATCAGTGGCCAAGCGAGGAAATGCGTATGGCCGATCAGTACTCCACTCAAAATGGTCACAAAAGCAAATAAAGTGGGAAGTAACAAAGCGAATCCCAAAATGGCTAGAATGGTGGTGGGTTGTTGTGTGCGTTGGGCAATAGAGGAGGCCATGGTGAGTCCTATGCCCATGGCGGAGCTACCGGCTAAAATGGCCAAAATCAATTCGGCGTAGGATGATGGATGAAACCATTGTGTGCCAAAATAGAAAATGATTAAAATGCATTGTATCAGGTTTAGCAACACCACGAAAAAGGCATTGTAGGTCATTTTGGCCAAAATAAATGTCCGAGGGGCCACCAATGTGTACCAATAGATGAGTTGGCCCTTGCTCAATCGCTGTTGGTCTTTTTGCATCGTATGAAAACCGCTGAACAAGGCACTTAATACGCCGAAGCTGATGAACATCTGAGTGTCTTGTAGATCAGGATTTACCAAATACAAGCTATAAATACAGGCCAAGGCAAATAAAACGACACTCCAAAGCACGTGACGACTTTTGAAATCCATAGTGAATTCATGTGATACTAGTCTCCACCATTTTTGCATACGGCAAATATAGGGTGGTAGGACATAAGATATAGGTTGGCCCCGAACAATTCTGCCCTAATTTTGTTGAATGATTATGATGAGAATTTTTACCCTTAGTATTTTTTTATGTTCTGTTATTTCCACCTTCGCTCAAACGGGTTCGATCAAAGGAAAGGTGATTGACAAGTCCAACAATGATCCCGTCTTATTTGCTCCAGTGACGATTCAGGGAACCGCCTTGGGAGCTTTGTCTAATGATTCTGGCTATTTTGAAATTGCAGGTTTGAAACCTGGATTGTACAACCTTCAAGTGGAGTTTGCGGGATTTAATAAATGGTTGCAATTTGAAGTAGAAGTATCCAATGCACGCAGTGCCTTTGTGGTGGTGGCTTTGGAACCCAATGCAGTGGAAGGGAAGACACTAGAGATTACTACTTCCAACATTGTGAATCAAGACGAGTCTCCTATTTCCGTGCGAAGCATCGGCGCCAATGAAATCAAGCGGAATCCGGGAGGAAACCGAGATATTTCTCGCGCCATCCGAAGCTTGCCCGGCGTGGCAGCCATCCCTTCTTTTAGAAATGACATCATCATTCGTGGCGGGGCGTCCAGTGAGAATCGCTTTTATATCGACGGGATAGAGATTCCGAACATCAATCACTTTGCTACCCAAGGTGCCAGCGGTGGTCCAGTGGGCATGATCAATGTGGATTTGATCAGTAAGGTGCAGTTTTATTCGGGAGCTTTCCCTGCGATGCGAGGCAATGCTCTGAGCTCTGTTTTTGAATTCGATTTTAGAGAGGCAAGGGAGGACAAGAAGGCGGTGAATTTGGTAGTGGGCACGAGTGACTTGGGTTTGACTTGGGAAACGCCTACGGGGGCCAATTCAGGATTGATCGTTTCCACCCGACGCAGCTATCTGCAAGGTTTATTCGGGGTGTTGGGCTTGCCCTTTTTACCTACCTATAACGACATGAATTTGAAGTGGAAATGGGACATTGACAAAAAGAATAAATTAACCGTGATTGGCATTGGCGCGTACGATCAATTCAATTTGAATTTAGATGCTGCCAGCGATACAGCGGCAGAGAATTACCTTTCTAACCGATACATTTTAGATTATCTCGGCATTTTTGAGCAATGGAGCTACACGGGAGGTATCAAGTATGACCACCTCACCAAGAATGGTAATTGGTCCGTGATTGTCAGTCGCAATCAATTGCAAAATGACAATTACAAGTATTACAACAATGATGAGAACTTGGGTAAGAAGTTTGACTATTCATCCAATGAAGCGGAGAACAAAATGCGCATTGAGCGCAAGTGGTTTTTGGAAAATGGTTGGAAGGTGAGCACGGGTATAAGCGGTGAAATCGCCCAATACACGAATCGTTCGCGCAATCAGGTGTATATTTTGGCATTGGATACTTTAGTGGAATTCAAGAGTAACACAGATGCTTCTTTGGCAAAATATGGCGGTTTTTTACAAGCGAGTAAAACCATGTTGGACAATCGCTTGATTGTTTCATACGGTATTCGGGTAGATGGTAACAATTGGGGTCCCAATATGAAGAATCCGTTAGAGCAATTCAGTCCTCGCCTTAGCTTGCGTTATTCCTTTGCTCCACAATGGACCTTCAATGCCAATACCGGAACCTATTTCCAACTGCCCGCCTATACTTCATTGGCTTTTCAAGATAACCAAGGAGTGTATGTCAACAAAGACATGAAATACATCAAAAATCAGCAATATGTGGCAGGTGTGGAATATGATTTTGCCAAGCGCAATTCAGTGATCACAGTAGAGGGTTTTCTAAAACAATATTCTCAATACCCGGTCTCACAGAACTTAGGCATCAGCTTGGCCAACTTGGGTGCAGACTTTGGAGTAGTGGGCAATGAGAGGGTCAATTCCTTTGGCTTGGGAAGGACGTACGGTATGGAAATGTTGTATCAACAGCGCTTATTCAACGGAGCTTATGGAATATTGGCTTACACTTGGGTGCGCAGTGAGTTTACCAATGCGGATGGCCAGTATGCGCCTTCTAGCTGGGATAGCCGACATATCATTTCTTTGACGGGCGGTAAGAAGTTTGGGAACAATTGGGAGATTGGAGGACGCTTTGCTTTCAGTGGTGGTTTGCCCTATACGCCAGACAATATCGATGCTTCAATGCAGCGTTTTTATTGGGATCAATTTGGATTTGCGCAAACCAATTGGACTTTGGTCAATTCAAAAAGGGTTTCGGTTTATCATCAATTGGATGTGCGCGTGGACAAGAAATGGTATTTCAAAAAATGGACTTTAGATGTCTTTTTGGATATTCAGAATTGTTACAACAGGGCTACCCAAACCAAGCCGGCATTGGATGTTCAACGAGATGCAGCGGGTAATCCCATTGTGGATCCGAATAATCCGTCGTTATATTTGCCCAAGGTGATTCCTCAAACCAATGGATTTCTACAACCCGCTATTGGAATCATCGTAGAGTTGTAATGCGCATTGACAAATTTCTTTGGTGTGTGCGCCTCTTCAAGACGCGTTCTATAGCTACTGAGCAAGTCCGCTTAGGAAAGGTGTTGGCAAAAGGTGAGATGCTCAAGCCAGCCAAAGAGGTAAAGGTGGGGGAGGAGTTTGAAATCAGAAAAGGGCCCATTGTTTTCTCCTACAAAGTACTGGCCTTTCCCAAGGCGAGGCAGGGTGCGAAATTGGTGAGTGCTTACATTCAAGACATCACTACGGAGGAGGAACGCAAGAAGTTTTTATTGTTGCAAGATCAAATGAAGCTCACTCGTGAAAGGGGAACGGGAAGACCTACTAAAAAGGACAGGAGGGAGATGGATGCTTTTATGGATTTCTTTGATGATGAGGAGGAAGGTTAATTCCCAAAACGACTGATGAGCAATAGAAAACCGATGGTAGAGAGGAAGACAATCCCAATCCTCACCGCCATGACAATCATCGCCATTTTTTTTCCTTTTCGAGCATTCTCATAGGTTTCTGGATACACTTGCTGAAGGCCTAACGACTCTAAATATCGAGTAGCTCTTAGTCCAGTGGTGGCAGCAATGAAGATAGCGATGAAGCCAGTGAGTTGAAGTAAAAAGTATAAGAACAAACTGGTGAATCCTAGCCAAAAACTCTCGACAATCAAGGTGTTGAGTAGATAAGGTAAAATGATCCCGATGACGGGAAACAATATTGCCATGTAACCGGTCACCAAACTTGTTTTGGCTTGTCTCTCCACTTTTTCATCCAAAAGAATATGTTGGTTTAGCGTGGAGTCTGCCTGGTCATGGATCAGTCGATCTCCTTCCCAATCATCTAATAACGACTCATTGACGCGCACACTATCTACGATCGTATCTAAAACGGAAGGAGAAGGCGCTGTGGGGATGAGGGTATCCACTGCAATGGGAGCGAAATGGTGGGCGTTGTGGGTGTCGTTCACTTTCGGCTTTACGATCAAATCTCGCGAAGGAGTGGCATCAGTAGTATAGTCAGAAAAGTAATAACCGCGTGTGTAATGACGATGCTGAAAGCCGCAACTACACAGCGTTAGCACCATTCCTATCACAATGATTATTGAATGTCTTTGCATCAAGGGACAATGAAATGTTGTGTAACAATTTGTTGGTTGTTTTGAATAACAACAGAGTACATTCCGCTGCTGAGTGTATGATGCCAGCGCCATTGGTCTTCTTTCTGGAAGGAAACGTTTGGCTCAATATGCACCAGGTGGCCAGTCATGTCATATACTAGAACGGTATTCTTACCGGCTAGTCCATTGACACGTAGGCGAAGTTCGTCATGAACAGGATTGGGATATACCGTCACCGATGCAGCGGAATTCAAGGTTTCTTGCACACTGACAATATTGGTTTCAAATCGAAAATAATGCACGATGTCTTGTCCAAAGTCTCTTTCGAATTGAATGAAATCGGCGCCGCTCACCCGATCAAATTTGCAATAGCCATTGCCATCATTATTAGCAAAAAAGTTCTGTCCATCGCCATCGCTATCTAAAAGATGAAACTTGTAACATCCTGCATTGAGCGTCACCGTGTCTTTGTAAACGAAATTGGTTTGCGGAAAAACAGTGCGCTGATATACCACGTTGTCGTTGATATCGTAGAGTTTGTAGGTGGTTTCAGTATTGGCCAAATTGGTTTTCAGGTAAATGATGATTTTGTTGTTATCTGCAGCAGGCGCATAGGTGTAAATGGGAGGCGCATGGAAATAGCTGTGACCTGCGTTATTGGTGGTATTCTGATCATTGGGATGAATCAATAGTACATCAAATTGATTGCGGTTGGCAGGAGCTGTATTCCAAAAGTTGTTATTGGTAACGGGAAGATACACTTCTTCTTTTTCGTCAAATGCCAGATTTCCTGTCCATTGAAAGGATTCCATGTTGCCCGGTAATCCGTATTGAATTTCTAAGGATGTAAGGGTTTGTTGACCTTTGTTGTGAATCACAATTCGGGCTTCATCACATACCGGATTCCATCGACTTTGCATATTGTCCTCATTGGGAGCCATGATCCAATCCAAAGCGGGATCTATTTGTAGTAAATGGGGACCATAGAAGATGGCCTGTGATTCTGTCACATAGTTGCCATAAGGATCATAAGTGATATCATAATCCACTTGCACCTGATTGTTTTGCAAGAAGGGCGTCAATTCAAATTGCTGCGTTCTACCTTCTTTTCCAGGGCACCAACCGGCGCGGGCGTAGATCCAAGTTCCGCCTTGAGGATACAATGGGTTTTGATCACACTCTTCCATGATTTCCCATTGAAATTGTGGGTTGCCATTCACTTTAAGGGAGTGGGTGTTGTAACAAAATTCACCGCAGTTGTTCGCATCACTGCCAAAGCCATGTCCCGTAACGGTAGCGCGCAACTTCACACCGGCTTCCTCAGGTTGCATTTGTAAGGTTTTTTGAGTGACATTATTGTCAAATCCTGCAAGGCCCCAGTTCCCATTCCAAACATTTTCAATGCGTTTTACCTCCCTCGAGGGCGTGCCCTCTATGAATAGGAATTTGAGGTCTAATAATTCTTGCCAATTACCGGCTTCAAGTTGCACAGAATCTCTCAGTAATGGGGCGAAATCGGTGACATCAAATACCCAAGTCCATCCGTCCCCGAGGTCTAAATTGATGCCATACGGCGTGATATATCTTCCAATTTCATACCGGTTGATTTCGTCAAAAGGAGCGGAAAAATAATGCAGTGTATCATTGGTTAAACTTCCCAAGGTATTCAGAGTGGAGTCTGTGATCACCCCGTTGATGTCTGTGGTATAAGAATACAACTGAGGATAAACGGCCATTGCGCTTTCTATATACACTTGATGGTTTTCAATGAAGTATTGAGTGAGGTATTGAGGAGTATTTTCAGTAATAATGGTGTTGACTACAGTATCGGAAAGGAGGGTGAAATCTCCAGTGAAAAATGTGAAGGTCGGTCTTTCTTGCAGGGCAATATAGTTTTTAAAAATTTCGCTGGGGGCATGCAGCAGCAATTGTGCATCACCACTGATAAATCCGTCATGGTGGAATGGAGAATGATCGATGATAC
>CANHWU010000075.1 GCA_947464415.1 Flavobacteriales bacterium | reverse complement strand
GGGCTATGCGCTCCTATCTTTTGGGCTTTGCCCAAAAGGATATCCGCTACTATCCCTGGCGCTTGTCGGAAATCAGGAATTCAATTTCAATACCGCAAGGAAGGCTTCTTGAGGTACTTCTACCGAGCCCACTTGTCGCATGCGTTTCTTTCCTTCTTTCTGTTTTTCCAATAATTTTCTCTTTCTGGAAATATCCCCGCCGTAACATTTGGCCGTAACGTCTTTTCTCAATGCCTTGATGGTCTCGCGTGCAATGATCTTCGCGCCGATAGCCGCTTGCAAGGCAATCTCAAACTGCTGCCTGGGGATCAATTCTCTTAGTTTGATGCAGATTTTTTTACCCAAGTCAAAGGCATGGTCGCGGTGAATCAAGGCACTCAAGGCATCCACTTGATCGCCATTCAATAAAATATCCATCTTCACCAAATCACTTTGTTGCATGCCAATGGGGAAATAATCAAAAGAGGCATAGCCGCGCGAAATGGTTTTCAATCGATCATAAAAATCAAATACAATCTCCGCCAATGGCATTTCAAAGGTGATCTCAATACGATCACTGGTCAAGTAAATCTGATTTTTCAAAACCCCTCTTTTTTCAATGCACAACGTCATGATGGAGCCAATGTACTCTGCCTTGGTGATCACTTGTGCTTTGATATAGGGTTCCTCTACATATTCTAATTTATTGGGATCGGGCAACTCCGATGGATTGTGAATTTCATGGCTGGTGCCGTCTTTCAAATACGCGATATAACTTACGTTGGGAACGGTGGTAATCACCGTCATATTAAATTCCCTTTCTAATCGCTCTTGGATAATCTCCATGTGCAACATTCCCAAGAATCCGCAGCGAAATCCAAATCCTAGCGCAGCAGAACTTTCAGGCTCAAATACCAAGGAAGCATCATTCAACTGCAATTTTTCCATGCTCGCTCTGAGCTCTTCATACTCATCTGTATCCACAGGATATACGCCCGCAAATACCATGGGTTTGACATCTTCAAAACCTTTTACGGCGTCCAAGCACGGATTCTGAACAGTGGTGATGGTATCGCCCACTTTTACTTCAGAGGCCGTTTTAATTCCGGAAATGATGTAGCCCACATCCCCCGCCTTCACTTCGGTTTTCGGAATTAAATCCAAACCTAACACCCCAATTTCATCGGCTTGGTAGGTTCTTCCATTGCTCATGAACTTTACTTGATCTCCTTTTTTAATGGTGCCATTTAAAATTCGATAATAGGCAATGATACCGCGGAATGAATTGAAAACAGAATCAAAAATCATCGCCTGCAAAGGAGCGTTCACATCTCCTTTGGGAGCGGGAATTCGGTTGCAGATGGCAGCCAATATATCATCTACCCCTTGGCCCGTTTTGCTGCTGGCAATTAAAATTTCATCGCGCTCGCAGCCAATCAACTCCACTACTTGGTCTTTCACCAATTCGGGTTCTGCATTGGGTAAGTCAATTTTATTCAAAACGGGAATGATGGTCAAGTCATGCTCCAACGCCAAATAAAGGTTGGAGATGGTTTGGGCTTGTATGCCTTGGGTACAATCCACTATCAGAAGGGCTCCTTCGCAAGAGGCGATGGAGCGGGATACCTCATAGCTAAAATCCACATGGCCGGGGGTATCGATCAAATTCAAAACAAATTTCTTTCCCTCATGCTCGTGGTTCATTTGAATCGCATGAGCTTTGATGGTAATGCCCTTTTCGCGCTCAAGATCCATATCGTCCAACGTCTGGGCCACCAGCTTGCGGTCGTCAATGGTTTTGGTCACTTGCAGCAATCGGTCAGCCAATGTGCTTTTACCGTGGTCAATGTGAGCGATGATGCAAAAATTACGAATGTGATCCATGTTGAATTTTAAAGGTGTGCGAAAATACAACCTTTTAATCAAAAAAATGTCTTGTAAAGGTTAGATTTCCGATATTTTTGTCCGTCATCAAAGAATAAAAAATGAAAAAGTACTTCACTATTGTCATAACACTTTGCTCCTTTTGGAGTTGGTCACAAGAAATTCATCCATGTGGGCAGGTAAGAGCCATGGGAGATTTTTTCAAAAGACATCCTGAAGAAAGGGCGGCCGCTGCAGCTGCGAGAATGCAATTAGAGGAGTATACGCGCTCGTTCTCTCAAAATAGAGGAGGGGGCATGACCATTTATACCATTCCTGTGGTGTTTCACATCGTTCACAATAACGGAACGGAGAACATCGATAACTCGCAAATCTATGATGCGGTCAATATTTTGAATCGCGATTTTAGACTGCAGAATGCCGATACCATGTCTATCGTTGACGCTTTTGATCAACTGGCTGCAGATATAGGTATTGAATTTCGATTGGCCACCAAAGATCCCAATGGAAATTGTACCAACGGAATCACGCGGACGGTAAGCGATCTGACCTACATTGGCGATGATCAAGTGAAAGATTTGATCATGTGGCCACGCAACAAATATTTGAATGTATGGGTATGTCAGTCGGCCAATGGTGCGGCGGGTTATACGAATTTACCCGAGAATGTAGCGGGTGTTTGGGGGGCTGGAAACGATGGAATCATGATGCGGTCAGATTACATTGGGAGCATTGGCACGAGTTCAACTTCCCGGTCTCGAACCTTAACTCATGAGGTCGGACATTGGCTGAATCTCATGCATACCTGGGGAGATAGTAACGAGCCTGGATTGGCTTCCAATTGCGATATGGATGATGGAGTGGACGATACGCCTAATACGATCGGATGGACCACCTGCAGTTTGACGGGAGCCACTTGTGGAAATGTAGTGGATAATGTACAAAATTACATGGAGTACAGCTATTGCTCACGAATGTTCACTCAAGGCCAAGCCGTTAGAATGCGCGCTGCTTTAACATCTTCAGTGGCTCAGCGCAATCAACTGATTACCGCCTCTAATTTGCTCAATACTGGGGTTACTAATCCCACGCTATGTGACGTGAATTTTTCTTCTCAAAAAGTGGTGGTCTGCGTGGGAGATTCGGTGGGTTTTGTTGACTTAAGTTATAACGTTCCTACCCAGTGGAATTGGAATTTTGGTGATGGAAATACACTTTCGGGTAATACACCTGGTGTTCATCAAAATCCATATCACACCTATACTGCTCCCGGGGTTTATAACGTCGCGCTCACCGCCTCCAACACTACAGGATCCATGACAGAAACTAAAAATGCATTAATCACGGTCTACGAACCTGGTTCTTTGTCACTTCCCATTTGGGATGGATTTGAAGAATCCCAAATCAATTCGGCTCGTTGGACCCGTTGGAATGAACAAGGGGATGAAGGATTGGTGGTATCTGCCAATGCTGCCTATACAGGCAATCAATCCTTGTATTTGCAAAATGTTTCTGCCGATGTCTCAGGTACACGCGATGCAATCATTTCTGCGCCATTTAGCTTTTCCAATGAAGATACGGCTTATGTGAGTTTTAAATGGGCTTGGGCCAATAGAACGGATAATACCAATGATGTATTAAGGGTGAGCGCTTCAGGAAATTGTGGTGAGACATGGACTGTATTACGAACCAAACAAGGCGTTTCCAATTTGCCCACAGCTCCCGATAATAATGGGAATTTTATTCCAACGGGAACGGATCAATGGGATGCTGATGTCATTACCATTACCAATGCAGCTTATTTCAATGATCAATTTCAATTGAAATTTGAATTCACTGGCAAGGGCGGTAACAACCTGTATATAGATGATATCAATGTGTATGGACCTGAGGGAATGTCTGTTCTTGAGACCGCTCATAGCTTGGATATTCATGCTTATCCTAACCCCTCAGAGGAGACCATGAAGATTGAATTATCAGGATGGGCCAGTGGAAATTGTCAAATGCAATTGACAGACGCCTCAGGCAGGCTGGTTTGGCAGGGAAACAAAACCAGCCAACTCGGTTCTGACAATATCACAGAAATTCCTCATCATGCCGCAGGAGTATATTTATTGCAGGTAAACAATGAGCATTTCCGAGCCACCAAAAGAATTATCTTTAAGTAATGAAAAAACAATCTTCCATCCCACCTGCAGCGGTTCAGGTAACTTTATTAGACATCAGCAATAAGCAGTTTTTAAAATCCTTTTCCAAAGCGGAGGTGGATTTTATTCAAAATGAAATCAAAAACAAAAAAGATAAGTTCACTATTCAGCATTTCGGAGACTGTCGCTTTTATTACTTCGTAGATACCAAAGACAGGGCTCCTGCTACGCTGGAAAAATGGAGAGTGAAGGGAAATGATTTGTTAGCATGGGCTACCTCCAATAAATGGGAAGCCATTCAACTATTGAGCAGCGGAGTAGACGAGGAAATCACCTATGCCTTTGCAGAGGGAATTGCGTTGGGCAATTATCGATTCAATAAGCATTATACGAAAAAGGAAGGTAAAGAAACGGTAGTGCGTCACTTGTTCATACAAGATTCACATCTTTCAGAGGCTAAGCAGCGCAGGTTGTTTGCTCTGGTGAACGCCAATCACTTGACCAGAGATTTGATCAATGAACCGTCCTCACACCAAAGCGCAGAGCAGTTTTCTGCACAGATGGTGAAGGCCGGCAAGGAGGCGGGGTTCAGCGTAAAAGTGTTGCATAAAAAGCAAATTGAAACCTTGAAAATGGGTGGCTTATTAGCGGTAAACAAGGGTTCAATCGAGCCGCCTACCTTCACAATCATGGAGTATAAAGGTCCGAAGGCAAAGAACAAGCAGCCCATTGTTTTGGTGGGAAAAGGAGTGGTTTTTGATACGGGAGGGTTGTCTTTAAAGCCAACACCTGGTTCCATGGATGAGATGAAGTGTGACATGAGCGGAGCGGCAGCTGTGGTGGGATTGATGCATGCCATCGCCTCTTGTAAATTACCCGTATATGTGGTAGGGTTGGTTCCCGCCACCGATAATCGTCCTGGCATGAATGCAGTGGCGCCGCAAGATGTGATCACCATCTCAGACGGCACTACGATAGAGGTGATGAATACGGATGCTGAAGGAAGATTGATATTAGCCGATGCCTTGGTCTACGCCAAGC
The DNA here is from genome assembly GCA_947464415.1 of Flavobacteriales bacterium. Lineage (GTDB taxonomy): Bacteria > Bacteroidota > Bacteroidia > Flavobacteriales_D > Sanyastnellaceae > CAMCTV01. The sequence continues at coordinate 7,197 of CANHWU010000075.1, read as the reverse complement.
GCTATAATCCGGAGTTGGTGATTGACCTGGCCACCTTAACAGGAGCAGCGGTGAGAGCGGTAGGCACTTATGCATCGGCGATCATGGGAACAGCGGATGAGAAGGTGATGAAGGGAATAGCTCAGTCTGGTTTTGATGTTTGGGAAAGAACGATGGAATTTCCTTTATGGTCGGATTACGGAGATGAGCTCAAGAGCGATGTAGCCGACATGAAGAATTTGGGCGGTGGAAACGCTGGTCATATCTCAGCCGCTAAGTTTTTACAACATTTTACCGATTATCCTTGGGTGCATATTGATATTGCTGGAACAGCTTGGAATAGTGGTGCTCAGGCGTACAGACCGAAAGGGGGTACAGGTGTGGGTGTGAGGATGCTTTTCAAATTCATTGAACAGAATTACTCCTAATGGAGTAGTGTTTTTTCAAGGCTTCTTCATTTTATTTGTAACTTTCCATCCAATCAGTCGTACATTAGGGAGGATGGACAAGAAATATCGTAGGAGTGATTAAAACGTGCAGAAGCTTAAGTCTAAAATAGCATTTTTAAGTAAAAACGTCTCGGACGAAGAACTAAATTTCTTATCAAAGTCCATAGGGGTTAACCAAGACGGGGTTCGATTACTTCGGACTAGCAACCCTTTTAATATTGATAGTTTGGAAGAGCCTTTAGAGGGTATAGTTAATCTCGGTAAGGTAAATAACATACGTTTCATCAATAGGTTTTTCATCAAGGTCAATGAAAAGCTGGAGATAGGCCAATTTTATATAGGGAGGTTTGAAAGCATAAGAAATCGTTATTACCGAAAAAAGCGTAAATTGAATCCTATTTTCTTTGGCTTTGTATTTATTTTTGAGTTTCTTTTTCTTCGAATTAGCCCCAAAGTTTGGGGATTAAAAAAAATTTACTTTCTTGTAACAAGGGGTCGGAACAGGTTGTTGTCCAAAGGTGAGGTATTAGGCCGATTGGTAAGTTGCGGATTTGAAATTCAGGATGTTCAAAATATTGATGGTATCCACTATTTCCGGGTTGTCAAAGTTTCAGAGCCCATCGTGGGGGAGAATCCTAGTTATGGTCCGTTGATCAAGCTCAATCGAGTAGGGAAGAATGGTAAGATAATTAAGGTATATAAACTGAGAACGATGCATCCTTATGCCGAATATCTTCATGACTATATTTTAAAGCAGAATGGTTATGCAGAAACGGGTAAGCCAGCTGATGACTTCAGACTGGCATTTTATGGCCCTTTTTTAAGAAGGTACTGGTTGGATGAATTACCCCAACTTATCAATGTTTTCAAGGGTGAAATGCGCTTAATAGGAGTTCGTCCTGTGAGTCCAAGATATTTTCAAGATATTCCAGAGGATCTTCAAGAGCTGAGGTTGAAACATAAACCAGGGTGTATTCCTCCATATGTGGCGCTGGACAGAAAAGGAGCAAAAGATGATGTTTTACAGTCAGAGAAGGAGTATTTGGAAATGAAAGAGAATAGCCCGATTTGGACGGACTTAAAGTTGTTTTTTAGGGCTATTTACAATATTATTTTTAAAAGAAAAAGAAGTGCATAGAAAATTGGAGTATCCGTTACTGCCTTACTTCGCTTTATCTTTGTTTAGGTTTCTATATATAAAGACTAGCATCAATGGATAACAAATTAAAAGTAGGCATCAGTTGTGGAGATCCCAATGGGGTAGGGATGGAGGTGGTGCTCAAAACCTTTGCAGATAATAGATTATTAGACTCCATTGTTCCTGTTTTATATGCCCATCCAGAATGGTTCAAGCAAACCAAGAAGTCATTGCGTTTGGAGGAAATGCTATACACCAACGTTACCTCTGCCAAAGAAGCTCAGCCAAAGAAAATCAATTTGGTGACGGTTTCCAAGGATCTTCCGTTTTCCATAGAATGGGGAAAGGCGGATACCCAAGGAGGCGAATGGGCGTTAAAATCTCTAGAAGTAGCTGCTCAGGATTTGGCTTCCAATGCTATTGATGTGTTGGTGACAGCCCCTATTAATAAAGAAACGATTTCAAGTAAACATTCAGGATTTATTGGACACACGGAGTTTTTGGCTAAAATGGCTGGAACGGAAGAGGTGCTTATGTTTTTAGTAGCCGATGATCTGAGAGTTGGAATTGTGACCGGTCATGTTCCCATCAAAGACGTAGCGCCCAAAATTTCCAAGCCCGCCATTATCAAGAAAGTGCAAATGATGCGGGAATCTTTGGTCAAAGATTTTGGTATCCCCAGTCCTAGAATTGCAGTTCTTGGTCTAAATCCTCATGCAGGAGATAATGGAATGTTGGGAACGGAGGAGAAGGAGATCATTCAACCTGCGGTGCGAGAAATGGTGGAAAAAGGTTGGATGGTATATGGCCCCTTCGGCGCTGACGGTTTCTTCGGAGCGGGTGCCTTCAAGCAATTTGATGCTGTGTTGGCCATGTATCATGATCAAGGATTGGCTCCATTTAAAACAATGGCTTTCCAGAATGGTGTCAATTTCACAGCCGGACTACCTATCGTGCGTACCTCTCCCGATCATGGGGTAGGGTATGATATAGCCGGCAAAAACCTGGCCGATGAATCTTCTTTCAGAGCCGCTATCTACACCGCTTGCGATGTGTATCATGCAAGGAGGCGTTTCAAGGAATTTGGAATGAATCCTTTGCAGAAACAAAATATCAAAGAGTCCAGAGACGATAAAAGGGAGTAATTGAAAATCAAAGTACTCACCATAGGAAAAACAAAAGCTTCCTATTTGCAAGAAGGAGAGGAAGAGTATAAAAAGAGGTTGTCTTTTTATACAGCATTGGAGTGGATTATCCTTCCAGACGTTTCTTCCAAAGGAATGTCCCATGAGTTGATCAAAGAAAAAGAAGCGCCTTTGTTTTTGAAGCACATCAAGGCAGAAGATAAGGTCTGGTTGTTAGATGAAAAAGGGAAGACCTTTTCTTCATTGGAGTTTTCACGGCAAATACAAAAGACCATGAATGCAGGTACCAAGACGCTGGTTTTGGTCATTGGCGGCGCATTCGGCTTTCATTCAAGTTTGTACGACAGAGCGGATGCAAAGGTGAGCTTATCAGCCCTTACTTTTTCCCATGAAATGGTACGATTATTTCTGTTAGAACAATTATATCGTGCCCACACGATTCTCAAAGGAGAATCTTATCATCACGAGTAATTAATTCCACTCAAAGCCAAAGAGGTGTTGAATATGCCCCTTCAGTTTTTCTTTTACTTCCTCGAAATCTACCGTTTTGCCTAGTTCTTTCTCCATGGAGGTGACGGTTTTGTCAGTAATTCCGCAGGGAATGATGTTTCCAAAATATTGCAAATTCGGCTGTACGTTAAAGGCAAAACCATGCATGGTAACCCAACGGCTGCATTTGACTCCCAATGCTGCTATTTTCCTGGCCTTTAGAGGATGTTCTTCATCAAGCCAGACTCCGGTTAATCCTGAGATTCTTCCTGCTTGAATGTCATATTCGGCTAGAGTGAGAATGATGGCTTCCTCTAGGTATCGCAAGTATTTGTGAATGTCTGTGAAGTAGAGTTCTAAATCAAAAATAGGATAGCCCACAATTTGACCTGGACCGTGATAGGTAATATCTCCACCACGATTGATCGGGTAATAAGAAGCATCTACTGCCTTGAGTTGTTCTTCACTTAAAAGTAAATGGGCTTGATCACCGCTTTTACCTAAAGTATAAACATGAGGATGTTCTACCAATAGCAAATAATTGTTGTCATTGGGTACAACTTGATCAGGGTGTAATCGATGTTCAAGCTTCCTTGAAGCAATGGAATCGAAAAGTTTCTCTTGATAATCCCAACAAGCTTTGTAGTCCATTTTACCCAAATCCTCAAAACGAACTTTACGCCGCGAGTCTATGGGCAATGGAATTACATCATCGGTCATCTTATTGCATTTTGGCTAACTCACCTTTCAAAAAGATGATGGCTGGAATCGCTACGGCATCTTCATTTCTCAATTCGGCTAAATCGATGCTGATCCAATCTCCCAAGTGAACCAAATATAATGAACGTTCAATTTTATCGCTGCCCTTGCTCCAAGCTTCAATGATGGTATCGCATTTTTCTCCCATCAATTTTTTGCAAATCTCCATACGTATTTGCGAGCGTTTGTGATCATCTTCATTTCGTAGGAGCACTACGGCCACTCTATTATCTCCACCTGTCCATCCTACGAGTTCGTTATGATTCATTTCCGGAAAAACATGGTGAGAACACAACATCTTGGAATTTTCATTGATTTGTTGTCTCCAACGAATAGTAACTCCTTCATACATGGCTTCGCTATACAAAACAGGAATGCGATCCACTATTTTTTTAGCTATATCCAATGATTGAGCCCTGAGCTCCGTCATGTTGTTGTGCATGGTTTGGATGGCATTTTGGATGGAAGTTTCAAACTCCATTCCGATGAATCCATAATGAGCCAACATATATAATTGTTGGATGGCACTATATCCAAACATAGATCTGGGAGGATTTCCCCCTGGAATGGTGATACAGTTCAATCCTTTTTCTTGAGCGATCTTACCTATCTTACCCCCACTGGTGATACATGCGATTTCAGCTCCTTTACTGAAGGCTTCTTCCATAGCGGCTACCGTTTCCTCAGTATCTCCGCTATAGCTGGAGATGATGACCAAGGTTTTTTCATTAACGAAACCAGGAAGAATGTAATCATTGGTACATACAATGGGAACATTGCAATGGTCTGCTACCCATTGTGAAACTATTTTTCCACCAATTCCGCTACCTCCTAGTCCGGAGATCACTATGTTTTCAAAATTTTTAACGGACTTGTTCAATTGTGCCGCGCGACCAATCGCCATGGCTTCTTCTAAATGCTTCGGAAAAGCTTCTACTAATGCTTTCATTGTATGATTTTTAATGGGGCAAAGGTATCAAATAAAAAAACTCCACAAAGGGAGTTTTTGAAAATTTAAAATTGGCAATTCTGCTAGTTCACTCGGGCAACGGGGTTGGCCAATCCCGAGTATTTTTTCAATTCCATTTTAATGCTGCCTACCATGATTTTAGCGGAGGCCATCAAAGGGATGTGGTTTTTATCGTCGCTGATCCAAACGCTGAGATCTTCTTCTTTTTTGAATATTCTTCCCTTCTGAATGACCGGTGCAAATTTGATAGCATAAAAAGTGCCCGCATCTGTCTCAATGGTTTCTTTGCCCATGTATTTGATCTTGAGCGGGAATATTTCGTCATCTACTACGCACGTGATTTTAAAGATATCTCCCTTTTTAGCATTGGTAAAATCTAAGTTGCGCGCATAGTAGAATGCACTCATCATGTCTTGGACAAACTCAGGGGTCATATAACCTTCCCCTTTTTGATTTTTATAGGCACGTTTGGCAGGGTAGAAGGTATAATCTTGTTGTATTTTATAACCACCTTCATCTACGTTGCGGACAAACTTGTGGGGGAACATGCCTTGTTTGTCAATGTAGGATTCATACTTGTCACGCACTTTAAAAAACATATCGAAGGTGCTCACCGTAGTTCCTTCACCAATGACGTGATACACGTCTCGGTTATTGATTTTGGTAACTTGTGGATCTACTCGAATCACGGCGGTAGCAGCATCTACCACACCATAGTGCAATCGATACTCCAGACGCTCACCTGGTTTGAAGGCGGTGTTGGTTTTATTTCGGAGCGAAAACTGGGGCAGATTATTGATGTTGACCTTCACTGGTTTGGAAGATTGAGACATCGCGCTTTGTGCTATCATGATAACCAAAGCCATTGTAAACCATTTTGTTTTCATAATGCTCCTCATAACGCAAAACCTTTGCCAAAATTATTCTATCGTGGCGATGCACTTTAATTCAATGGCAATGGGGGTAGGTAAGGAATTGATTTCAACAGTGGTCCGGCATGGTTGGGCTTCTTTGAAGTACTCTGCATATAGCCGATTGTAAGTATGAAAGTCTCTTTTCATGTTGACCAAAAAAACGGTAACATCAACAAGATTTTCCCACTTGCTCCCGCTGCTCTCTAATATTTTTTTGACATTGTCAAAAACATTTCTGCATTGGGCTTCAAAGTCAAATTCGAGGAAATTTCCATTTTTATCCAGGCTTAATCCAGGCACGCCACTGTCATTAGCATCACTTCCTGCAATGCGTGGCCCCACACCACTGAGAAATAATAAATTCCCCACTCTTCTTGCATGGGGATAGGCACCCACGGGCTTGGGAGCGTTGGATGAAGAAATGATTTCGTTACTCATGGATGATTTTTCCTGATTTTTTTTCTTTTTTAGTCTCGATGGTATATAAATACATTCCCTTATTCAGACCTTGAAGCCCTGAGATGGTATGTATTTGACCACTTATTTTTTCCGTTATCACACATTTCCCTTGCACATCGTACAGTTTGAAGTTGCCATTTCCTTCCAAAGATTGGATGGTAATAGCATCTTGAAAAGCGGTGGGATAAACACGTGTTTCCTTAGACCAATCTTGTTGGTTGATTCCAACACCCACCACGGGTTCCAATTGCGCGCTCCACATTCCGCTGCCGTGAGTAGCTACGGCAATTAATCCATCGTAAGGTCTGGCTTGAATTTGATTGATAATCACATTGCCCAATGTGTTGGCTCCTTCCATTTCCCAAATTGTATTGCTGTTGTCCAAGGAGGAAGTGGAGAATAAACCTGCACTTGTTCCAACAAAATATTGAGGTGGATTGCTGGGATAAATTTCTACTGAGTACACGCCCGGACCAGAGCCGGTTCCATCGGGATTCTCTTCAAGATTACCGCCCACCTCTGTCCAGGTAAGTCCTGCGTCAAGACTGTGAAACAGGCTGAGTTTATTGTAGTTGGAAAAGGAAAGGATTACCTCATCTGGGTTTAAGTCATTGGTGGCAATTGAGGATACATAACCATTGGTAGGGAATTGCGTTGAAGAAATAGCTGTTTTCACAGGGTCGCTGCCATAGCAATCGTCGATGCGAAATGCTTTTCCTTGTGTGGTGCCGTAATAAATGCGGGTGTTGTTGGTGAGGGGTTTGTCGAGGCATGAAATACTACCAGACACCAATGGCGCAGTGGAGTTGGGCATTTGAACCCATGATCCGGGGGGCAAGGGTTGCGTATAATTTCCCGTTACATTGATTTGAGAGGTGTTGGGTAAATACCAAAT
>CANHWU010000074.1 GCA_947464415.1 Flavobacteriales bacterium | reverse complement strand
GTAAAGGAATGCAGTATTTGCATCATGGCTATGCCGCCTCCTTGGGAAAAATCATTAAGCTATCCGGTCCAAGATCGGTATTCCTCCAAATTCAACTCCCCTATCAAAGATTGGATCAGCGTTTTGCCACCCCCGATGTTACTATTCGAACCACTCATGAGCAACTCGGAATTACCGGGGAATTGCTCTTTCATCCCAAAGCGTTGAAAGGAAAAATGTCCACAGGGCCACTGGGTACTCGACTATTTTACTCCATCGGGGCGGGTTATGCTTTCGCTCGATCTGGCACTTGGAAAAATGGCGATGGCGTCTATCTTTCTTCGCCAAAGGGAAGCACTCTTTTTACAGTGGGTATGGGACAAAGAAGAGCGATGATTCGTTCTCGGATAGTGGTGTCTCCATTCATCAAAATCTATGCAAGCCCTTGGAGAGAGATCGGCGATTATCAAAAAGCCATTCTCGGTACCGCATTGAACGCACCCTCTGGTGGGCATATTGTTTGGCAAGCCAATGCAGGAATCGAGTTCACTTGGCTAAAAAAGGAAAAAACAAAAAAAGGCTTTTGGAGACAACTATTCCACAAAAGAGTTAAATCCGCTACGGAAATTTAATATGCCGATTACCCTTTCTGAACTCAACCGTTCTATTCAATCCGTTATCGAAGGGACATTTAGCAATAAAACCTTTGATTTAATTGCGGAAATCGGACAGGTGAATATCAAGAAAGAAAGCAAAGTGGCCTATCTTGATTTAGTAGAAAAAGGAACCAAGAGTGGCGAATTCATTGCACGCAGTGCCGCTCAAATTTGGGGTAAGGAATTTGAAACCATTCAAGAATTTGAGCGAGTGACGGGGGTTCCCTTTCAAAGTGGAATCACGGTCCTCCTAAAAATCAATGTGCATTTCCATTCAGTGTATGGCCTAAAAATCAATGTTCTCAATGTCGATCCAAACTATACCCTAGGCGCTTTGGCACAGGCCAAGGAAAATACTATTCTGCGCTTATTGGAAAAATATCCAGATAAAATTCAGCGTATAAACGGAAAAATCAATAGCTACAATCAAAGTCTTCCCTTGCCGCGCATCATTCAAAAAATTGCCTTGATCACCGGAGCCCAGGCAGAAGGAGGAATTGATTTTGTGCATGAGCTCAGTAAAAATGCTTATGGCTATCAGTTTGAAATCACCCCATTTATCGCCATCATGCAAGGGGAGAAATCGCCAGAGAGCATTCGACAACAGTTGATACAAATTTTTCAAAGCAAGAAAAAATTCGATGTCATCGTGATGGTCAGAGGAGGAGGGGCAAGCTTAGATTTGAATGCCTTTGATCAATACCATTTGATTGAAGCGATGATTCGATTTCCCATTCCCATTTTAACCGGAATTGGACATACCCGCAATGTTTCGTTGGCCGATGAGGTGGCTCATACCCATCTGAAAAGCCCCACCAAAGTGGCGGAGGTGATTGTGCAGCACCAAAGAAATTTTGAGCAAGAGATCGTGCAAACGCTTCAACGATTGTCCGCAAAAGCCCAAGATTTGATACAGGTACAACTTCACCTCTTGAAAAATATTCGTTATGATGTGACATTGGATGCGCAGGAAAAATTGAATCAGCATCATCAGTTTTTAAACGGATTTCTGTTGAAGTATCAAAATACCGCACAAGGCATCATTCGTTCTAAAGAAACCAAAATCATTCACCTAAGCCTTCCCCTTAAAATTAGGGCAGAACAGAAAATTCAACAGGAAAGCAAATCACTTTTGCCGATCATGGATGCGATGAATAAATATTTTCATAAGAACATAGCCAATCATGATCAAAAACTGAATAGCTTCTCCCGATTCATTGAGCATCAACATCCAAAAAAGTGGATGGCCAAAGGATTTGCCCTACTTCGACAACAAGATAAAATTGTTACCAAAGTTCAACAATTGAATCATCATGCGCCGCTGATCATTGAGCTACAAGATGGTATCGTCGAAACCCAAATTACCCAATCGAAAAATTATGGAGAATAAGTCGCCACAATCCCCTGCTTCTTATGACGCAGCATATCAAGAGTTAGCCTTGATTGCACAACAACTAGAATCTGATCAAATTTCGGTTGACTTGCTCGCTGAAAAGATAGAGCGAGCGGCTTTCTTGGTTCAATTCTGCCAAGAAAAATTGAGAAAAGCAGAAAGTGATGTAAAGAAAGTGATGGACCAAATTCAGCCAACTCAAGGCGAATGATCCTGGCTTTTTTCTGCATCGCCTTGATATATTCCTCGGCTGGATTTGGAGGAGGAAGTATGTATGTCTCCGTTTTATCCAGTGCTACTCCCCTACCCTCTGCGCTACTTCGGTTTCATGCTTTGATTTGCAATGCCCTCGTAACTGGACAAGGCATCTTACAATGGAAATCTGAAGTGGCCTTTCCCCGATCTGCTATCAGTCTTTTGATTACAGCCGCCATACCTTGTGGTGTGGCTGTTTTTTTTCCATTGTCCGAAGCCTACTTTTTAAAAACACTGGGTTTGGCTTTGCTCCTGGCGGGCATGATGATGTTTTTTCAGGAAAAATGGGCTATTTGGAAATGGCATTTGTCCTCTATCCAATTGCATATCGCTGCCTTTATCATTGGAGGCGTTGGTGGCTTTACGGGCATTGGCGGGGGAATTTACCTCTCTCCACTGCTTCACTTGAGCCGTTGGGGCAATGCCAAAGAAATTGCTCAATTGAGCGCTTGGTTTATATTCATCAATTCGTTGGTTTCTATCTTCCTTTTACATCAACAAGGAAATCAATGGAATCAACTCGAATGGACCTGGATGATAGCCGTACTTTTGGGAGGATTGATAGGAAGTAGGATCAGTATTTCTTGGCTAAAGATTCAACATATTCGTTGGGTTACGGCATTCCTTCTGATATTTGCAGGTATAAGAATTTTAATGAAATAATGGTGGTACATGTTCAAGCCTTTGGAATTTTAAAAGATTTCTTAGGATCTTCAGAAGTGCAATGGAATTTGAGTGATGGTATCACAGCAGAGGGAGTAAGAGCATTCTTAAAAAAAAACTACCCAGTGCATCCCGGTTTGCCCATTGCTATTGTTCGGGATAATCGCTACCTCGCAGATGATGAGATTATTCAAGATCAAGATCACCTATTTTTAATGCCGCCCGTAAGCGGAGGATAATGAAAGTGCATATTTCCATATCAGAAGCTCCTGCTTCATATAACGAGATCATGGATTTTCTAAAATCCGATCATGCAGGAGCCATTGCCTTGTTTGAGGGGGTGGTACGTTCAGATGTATTAGACAATGGTGAAAGTGTAACCCATCTATTTTATGAAGCACATGTTCCCATGGTGCATGCAGAAACATCATTGCTGGTAGAGCAAATGAGACAGCATTGTGACGTTTATGCAATTTTTTTTCACCATTTGTTGGGGAATGTTGCGGTGGGGCAAACTTCCATTTGGTTAGGCATAGCGGCTCAGCATAGAAAAGAAGCATTTGAGGCGCAAACTTGGTTTTTGAATCAGTTCAAACAACGTGTTCCGATTTGGAAAAAAGAATTAGGAGATCAAACGCAACAATGGGTGGTACCGCATGAATAATCATTCTTTGTACATGTCTCGCTGCTTAGCCCTTGCCGCCAAAGGTTTGGGCAAAGTGAAATCCAATCCTTTGGTGGGCTGTGTCATCGTCGAGAATGACGAAATTATTGGGGAGGGCTATCATGCCCATTTTGGGGGACCTCACGCCGAAGTGATGGCGATACAATCCGTGACAGAACCCGGACGATTGGCCAATGCTACTTTGTATGTCAATTTAGAACCCTGTCATCACTTTGGCAAAACACCACCTTGCAGTTTACTGATTGAAGAAAAGAAAATTCCCCATGTGGTGGTGGGTCAAAACGATCCCTTCGAAAAAGTGAATGGAAAGGGAATCCAACATTTACGCTCCATAGGAGTGAAAGTGGAAATAGGAATTCTAGAAGAGGAATGCAGAACACTGAACAAACGATTCAATACTTTTCATGAACAAAAACGTCCTTATGTTATTTTAAAATGGGCCCAATCTGCGGATGGCTTCATCGATGCAATTCGCACGGATCATGAGCGCAAGAGCGTGGCCATTAGTGGTATGAGCAGCCGAACTCTCTCCCATCAGTGGAGAACCGAGGAAATGGGAATTGTTGTAGGCCGCGGCACTGTGGAAAAGGACAATCCCCAATTGAATGTTCGCTGGGTGGAGGGAGATGCGCCCATTCGTATTGTAATTGATCCTCACTTAAAAAGCCTCCATTTTTCAGATAGCCATGTTTTCGATGGATCACAACCAACTTTGTTTTTCCATACCAACCAATCTCCCCACCTCTCCATTCCCCAATTGGAATGGATTCAATTGGAAGCACCCTTGAATTGGGAAAGTATTTTCCAAGTGTTGTATCGTCATAACATCACCAGTATCTTGGTGGAAGGAGGCGCTATGACATTACAATCATTGATTCAAGCGCAATGGTGGGACGAGGCCAGGGTTTTTGTGGCCCCCATTTATCTTCATGAAGGAATAGCCGCTCCTCTTCTCAATGCATCACCTCATCACTCCGAATCCATAGCACAGGACACCTTATTTTATTATTACAGAAAATGATTTTTTTAGGCCTCAGTATTCTTTCTACCACCTCGCTCTACTTGTTATTCAAGTGGTTTGCCATCAAAGGCGTGCATGTATTTGAAGCCATTGTGATCAACTATTTGTTTGCCTTTGGCCTGGGCTTCCTGCTCGTTCCCGATCTACCCTCTGCACTGCATCACGCTTTAGATTTCCCCACCTGGACATGGGGAGGATTGTTATTGGGGTTTAGCTTCATTGGCATATTTAATATTACTGGAAAAAGTGCTCAATTGATTGGGGTTTCGAACACCACAATTGCTGGAAAAATGTCCTTGGTGTTGGTAGTGATTCTTTTTAGTCTCACCAATCCGGAGGAACAATTGTCATGGATAAGTTGGATCGCCATTGGATTGGCCATCTTGGGAATTGTATTCTCCTCCTTCAAGGCAGATGGTAAAAAGCCACAAGGCCCTTGGATGGTGTATCCTGTGATTATTTTTCTAGGATCGACATTGATTGATTTTATGATTCCAAAGTTATCTGAAACGGCAGATAGTCCTGAAGATTTGGCCCTGTACAGCTGCTTGCCTTTTTTCACTGCCGGCCTAACAGGTTTGGTTTATGTAGGTATTCAAAAATGGCGTGGCACCACACAAACATTTCAATTTTCGCGATTGGAGTGGATGTATGGAGGATTATTGGGGTTAGTCAATTTCTTCTCCATCTTTTTTTTGGTAAAAACCATCAATGCTGGATGGATGTCCAAGAGCAGTATCGTTTGCATCAATAATTTGGGGGTTGTTATGCTAGGCACCCTTTTAGCGATTGTGTTTTTCAAAGAAAAACTGAATAAACTCAACTGGATAGGACTTGCTTTGGCCCTAGCTGCGTTGCTTTTACTGTTGCTTTAAGGTTCAAATACCACTCGTTGAGAAACCGATTGAGCTCCTCGTTTCCATTCCAAAATGTAGGTTCCCGAAACCCAATTTTCTTTGTCTTTAAAAACAACTTCGTTTTTGCCTAATTGTACTTGTGGATGTTGCGTGCTGGAAAGCATATGCCCATTTTGATCATACCAATTCATTTGAATACTTTCCGAAGTAATATCCGAAAGTGAAAATTGGACATGTATTTCATTGCTAAAGGGATTAGGATATACTTGCAATTGCAAACCATTATGGCTTTGCAAATTCTGCACGGCGGAACTTTGGTTGGGGTGGTAATATACAGCCAACCAAATATTGGCGGCGCTGCTCAAGTTACCTTCATTGCTCCAAAAGATATTTTTCGCGCTGCTGTGGATACCACCGTACACATAACCGATCAAAACAGAATCTCCCACTAACGAGTGACTACTGATCATCTCATTTTCATCATGCTGAATACTTGATAGCGGTAAAAACTCGGCACCCGCTCCCCAATATCCGGGCATTTGAATAGGCAGCAAGTATTCCTGTGTGCTTCCATCTGCATGATGAACCACCTTCGCGATGGTTTTGACAAAGGGTACGTTGTTATTTTGCACCAAAATTCCAGTACTGTCGTAGTAATGAGATATGCCACCTAGAAAATAGTGGGTGTTCCTATTTTGAATTGAATCGTGCATGCTGATAGTGGCGCAATGGTAGTGGTTGTAATACTGGGCAAAATTGGGAATTTCATTGAAGCCATTTTCATTCACTCGAACGGCATTTAAAAATGGAATATCTGCGTTTGGTTGGAAGACGCCTGAATAGATGATAAACTCGGCTTGCCCTTGCGGACTCCATGAAGGCAGAACATTCAAATCCCTTCGATGCAGTAATTGTGCATTCGTCCAAGGATTCAACCATGCGATATTCCATTGGTTGTCCAAAGTAAATCTTCTGATGGATTCAGTATATTGTTGTGAAAATCCTGGGCCGTGATCAGGCCCAATGGGATTGTATTTCCCGTCAAATCGATGACCTACCGTAAGGTAGAAAATGTCATTTATTTTGACCAATTTGCCGCCTGTCAACGCAAACTGATCATCCGTCAATTGAGCCACCAAACTAGAAGCTGCACTGCCCCCATTGATGATTGCGTTGCGCAGCAACACTAAATCCAACACCACTAATTGATTGAAAGTGCGGTGCTCACCTATGATATCACTGTAACCGTAACCACCCGCAATGATCAAATATTGATCCTGCTGAACAAAGCAAGCATTGGTGCTATGCATTTGTTCTTGAACCTCGGCGGGAAAGTCTGTGGTATTGATCGACAAGATGTTCATGTTGTTGGGTTGCAGCAACTGAATTTGGGTATTGTGACCCGCCACATCAAAACTAGCAAACGGCTGACGACGATGCAAACCATCTAATCTACCACCCATTATGATGTAGTCCTCTCCCACCCTACCCCATGAATAAGACTGCAAGCCAGTCAAAGTTGGCCAATTGATAGGGTGTAAAGTGATTTCTTGCGAATGCAGGTAAATAGAAATAGCAACAAAAGCCGTCAATAATACAGTTTTCATAGTATAAAAATAAACAACTCAGCTTTTTGTACTCGTGACCTTCGTCACATTATTGAGTGGATGACATGGATCTACATAAATCCAGATTGAACTTTCGCACTCCAACAGCATTCAAATGCTTTTCGTCATAAAAATCTGTCAGCGTATTCCATTCCGTTCTATGGCTATAATCTATAAAAGGGATTTGAAATTGTTCAACAATGGGTTCCATGATTTCATTCATCTTCATCTGATCCCATCGATTACTGAATACTGTTATTGGACTAGCAATGAACTTTAATTTGATCTTTTCGCGTTGACAATACGAAATGATCTTTTGCAATTCATCAATGGCGTCCTGTGAAAATGTAACATACCCCTTAGACTCTTTTCCAAAATTTCCGTTTTGATATTCCTCTACCCACTTCTCACTTAACGATGCATTGACTTCCACAAATCCATTGCGCCGATAAGCACCTTTCCCCTCTTGCTCTGTGCTATTGGAACAAAATAATCTTTTCATCCACAAATTGATGGCGCGTGCATCTTTACTCTCCCAAGCGATAGCAAATGCCGTCTTACTCGGAGCCCAATTCTGAATCAAATCACTGGTAGATTCAAAGGCATTTCCTGTGAATAAAGCGGGAACCATGTCCAACCAAACTTCTTTGACAAAACCTCCTTTTATATGATTCTCCAATAAAATTCTAGAGTTTTGAAGACTTTGAGAGGGACTTCCCAAATTGAACATTTTTATTCCCAAGGAATCAAAAATAGCGGTATTGTATCCGCGTTGAGCTCTTGAAGCACCGAGCACCACCACATCAAAATGGGATGTATCACTCCAATCTAAGGAAGCATGATAAGTATGACCACCATTAGGAGCCGCATAATCTCCCATTACTAAATAAAACAGCGGAAGCCGATTATAATGGATCTTGCATAAACAAAATAAAGCACTTACATACAGCACTGCTGTCAAAAAGAAAATCCATCCCAACCATTTCAATGCTTGCTTCATCAGAATTGGAAATAAATAAATTGTTCCTTCCCGATTACCATACCGATCAAAATTACCACTACCATGAAAGATAAGTACAGTCCTAACTTTTTAGGATTTTCTTTTTGATTTCTGATCACTGATGAAATTTTTTCATCGTAAAATAAAAACAAGCCTAAAAAGAAGAGAAGTCCAATGATTATGGAACCATTTTTTTCTCTCACATAGTCTATTACGGAAGAATACTCCCATTTAGAAAGTTGTATAAAAATTTCCTTTACTTGTTGTAAACCTTCGGCGCGAAACAGGATAAAGCAAAGAGAAATTGCCACAAAGGTAATCGCAACACTCAGCGATTGATACATCCATGATGGAAGTTGATTGGATAACCGAGCTCGCCATTCCTTGGTCTGCATTTCAAAAATCAATAATATCGCCTGGACGATTCCGAACAGCACAAATGTCATCTTTGGACCATGCCAAATCCCGCAAATAATAAATGTCACCGCAATGGCATAGACTACCGCCCATTTTTTCCATTTTTTCTTAGCGAAAAGCAAAGGCGTATAAATATAATCTCTCAACCAACCCGATAAAGACAAATGCCATCTTCTCCAAAAATCGGTAATGTTGTTGGCTTTGTATGGAAAGAGAAAATTCTCTGGTATGCGAATACCCAATACCTGAGCACTGGCAATGGCCATATCAGAATAGGCGGAGAAATCCGCGTACAATTGGATGGTATACAAAAAGAGAATCAACGTCCAAACTGCCCCACTGAATTGTTGTGGCGAATCATAAACCTCATCAACATAAATCCCCAATCGATCCGCAATAACAAACTTTTTTAATACACCCCAAAGAAACAGCAACAGCGCCATTCTGATCATCTCCCATTGAGGAAGTGTTATGCTTTTCCACTGCGGGAGCATCTCCTTGCTCCTGCCAATAGGACCAGATTGTATTTGAGGAAAAAAAGACACAAACAAAGCATAATGCCCAAAGTGTCTTTCCGGTTTTCTGATGTTGTAATAAACATCAAAGACGTAACCCATGCTTTGAAAGGTATAAAATGAAATGCCTAAAGGAAGCATCAACAGAGGCAACTGCACCCATGAGGGTGATTGCATCCAATGAGAAATACCAGATACTAAATCATTGAAAAAACCTAAGTACTTAAATGCACTTAAAAGCAAAATTTGAGCAGTGACACTCAATAATAGAATTTTATACCTGCGACCTTGATTCTTCTCATTGCCAAGCCACAAGGCACTTCCAAAAGTAATGATGATGGTAAACAACAACAAAACTGTAGGTTGCCAACCCGTTAATGAGTAAAAAAAGAAACTTCCCAAGAGTAACAATAGCCATCGCTGGGTAGGTAACAAAAAAAATTGTGCTCCTGTCAGTCCAAGCAGAAATAAAAAATAATACCAAGACTGAAAAACCATTTTACTCAGACATTTTTTGAGCGAGTAAGTCTAATAGGTCACCGACATTATTCAAATTCATTACCTCAAATCCGGTAATTTCCACTTGAAAAGCCTCTTCCATTCCTGTGATAATATCTAAGTGAGTAATAGAATCCCATCCTGCAATATCTTTTGCGGTGGTCTCCCGGGTAACCAAGATGGTATCATCTTTGAAAGTAGTTCTGAACACCCCATTTACTTTTTCAAAAATCTGCTCGTTATTCATGATGTAAATATTTTGATCTTAATAATGTCTTATCCACTTTACCGCTGGTATTCACGGGTAATTCGTCCAAAGCGAAAATACTTCTTGGAACCATATATCCCGGCACTTTCAAACGCATTTCATTCAACAAAGTTTGTTCATCCCATGACCCTTGAACGAAAGCAAATAATTCTAATACTCCCTTATTCTCATGGGCAAGCACAACCGCTGCATCACTTTTGATGATTCCTCGTAAATGATGTTCCACCTCACCGAGCTCTACCCTAAAACCATTGATTTGAACTTGATTGTCCTTGCGATTAACATACACCACTTGGTCAAATTGATTCTTCACAACAATATCTCCCGTTTTATACCAATATGTGCCTTGGCTGTCTTGAAAAACAACTTCCTTGGATTTCTCAGGCTGATTGACATAACCATGAAAAATTTGAGGGCCGCCGATCCACAATTCGCCACGTTCATTGTGACTTACGTCTTCTCCGCTATCATTAACTATACGCATTTGAATATACTTGGTTGGCCTGCCGATGGGACATAAACCATTGATGGTCTGTTGTTCAGTAAGCTCATCCAAAGCATAAATCAAAGACCACACCGTACCTTCCGTAGGTCCGTAGGCATTGTCAATAGTGGAATTGACCGCACATGTCTTCCATTCTTCTGCCACATTGTAAGGCAATGCCTCTCCGGTAAAAATGGTTTTGGTTACCCAAGGCAATGGCATAGCCAGCATTTTCAACCTGCGCAAATAAAAAAGCGCGGAAGGAGGCAATGTCACGAAATTAACTTGATGATCATATATGGCTTTGAAAGCATTAATGGCTGTTATTCCATTCAAATCAGGCACCACCAGAGTAGCACCTTGCACCCATGCTGTAAATATGCACGCAATAGATACGTCAAAAGACAATTCAAATGCTTGCAAAACCTTATCGTTTTCACCGAGTGGATAACGCTCCTTCATGTCTTCTAACAAAGCCTGAAGATGATGATGACCAATGGGTATTCCCTTGGGAATGCCCGTGCTTCCTGAAGTAAAGAGCGTGTATGCCAAATCATCACTGGACTCCGTAGCAGATAATCGGTTGTTTGGGAGAACCGATACCGCGTTGTAGGATATCAGAGCCTCTTGAGGTAAAAGTTCTATACAGCTATCTCCGCTAGATGCTAAACAAAAAATACTTACCACCTCACTATCACGGATAATCGCCTTTAATCTTTCCTTCGGAAATTTATGATTGAGAGGAATAAATGATCTACCAGCCAACCAAGTGGCCAGTATTGCCGCATACATCTCTTTGGTATTGTCTGTATAAATTCCAATCTTTCCCGGGGCAAAAGACCGATCATGGAGCATCTGTGCATAGGATTCCGCATAACTCCACAACTGTGAATAACTCCATTCTTCTGAAGCAATGATCAAAGCGGTGCGGTGTGGTGAGTGAATGACCGTTTGATAAATATCCTTTAAAATTGCTTGCATCCGGTGCTAAGATAAGTATGAAATAATCTAAGTGAGCAAGGAGCCTTTTTTATCTTTGCCCAATGAAGTTGATTTCTTTCAATGTGAATGGTGTAAGAGCCATTACCAAAAAAACTTTCATCGATGATGTGCGATTGATGAACCCTGATGTGTTGTGCTTGCAAGAAACAAAGGCCAATGATGCTCAAACAGAGGAGGCCCTCGCGGCCTTTGATGAGTATTTCATTTATACCTCATCTGCAGTGCGGCCCGGCTACAGCGGAACTGCAGTGCTTACCAAAACCAAGCCCATATCAGTGAGCTATGGTTTAGGCATCGCTGAACATGATCAAGAAGGACGCTCTATCATCGCTGAGTATGACAACTTTTTCTTGGTGAATTGTTATGTTCCTAACAGCGGCAGCGAATTGGCACGCCTTGATTATCGTGAACAATGGGATGCTGACCTTTTGAACTTTTTACAAACTTTGGAAAAAACAAAACCCGTCATCTTTTGCGGAGATTTGAATGTAGCCCATACAGCCATTGATTTGGCCAATCCGAAATCGAATTACAATAAAAGTGCAGGCTTTACTCAAAGAGAAATCAATGGAATTGAGAATTTACTCCATGCGGGTTTCATCGATACTTTCCGTCATTTTTATCCAGAGGAAATAAAATACAGCTGGTGGAGCGCCCGATTCAATTCAAGGGCAAAGAATGTAGGCTGGAGAATCGATTATTTTTTGACCAGCGCTTCGCTCAAAGATCAATTAAAAGAAGCCTTTATCTTGAATGAAATCATGGGATCTGATCACTGCCCGGTGGGAATTGAACTAAAATAGTAAAATGAAAAAGAGCCACCGAAGTGGCTCTTTGTTCTTTACAACAACTTTTAAGAAGTTGCTTGACGTATCTCATTCTGAAGCTTCTTGATCCTTCTCGTTCGTTCGTCGATCTTGGATTCTGGATAACCGTTTTCTAATGCTCGCTTTAAACGCTTTTGTAACTGATGTAACTTGTGCCCTAACTTGAGGACAT
>CANHWU010000073.1 GCA_947464415.1 Flavobacteriales bacterium | reverse complement strand
TACAATGAAATTTATTTCAGAGATATCAATATTGATGGTCGGTTGAATCAGCAATACCAAGGGGCGTTTGATTACACATTCACCAACAAACCCAAGGAGATCAAACCCTTTGCTAAAGTGCCTGTTGTCAAAACTTCTCCTTACTTGAAGTGGATCAAAGAGTTCAATTTTTATCCGGGTATCAAACAATTGGGTTTTCATACCGACATGAATCGTACTTATGAAACCAGTAGAATTCGAAACAATACATTGGAGTTAACAGGAGTGTACAGTGACATGTTGATTCAAACCCAGGCGCAAAAAAATTGGAATTGGAATCGCAACTATACTGTGAAGTATGATTTGACCAAAAGCATCAAGTTAGATTTAACCGCCGCCAATACCGCTCTTGTTTTGGAGCCAAGAGGTGTTATCAATAAGGACGATCAAGATTGGTATCAAGCCTACAAGGATACTGTTTCTCAAAACATCATGCGCTTGGGAGAGAGCACGGTCTACAATCATCAATTCAACGCTTCCTATAAACTGCCGTTGGATAAATTCCCATTGATTGATTTTGTGAATTCCGATATCAAATACGGTTCAAGCTATAGATGGGATCGGGCTCCTTTTACTCAGGATACATTGGGTCATAAGATTCAGAACTCCCGTCAGATCACCGCCAATGCAACGGCGAACTTTGAAACCCTGTACAATAAAGTGCCTAAATTGAAGGAGATCAACCAAGGCAAGAAAGACGATAAGAAAGGCAAAGACAAAGACAAGGACAATCCGGATAACAAAGATGGGTATGGGAAGGATTTAGAAAAGAAAGAAAAGAAAGAGCCGATCAAGTGGGGTGATGTGACATTGCGCTTTTTGATGATGGTGAGAAATGTGAATGGTTCGTACACCAAGAACGAGGGAATGATGTTGCCGGGGTATAACCAAAAGGCAGGATTTTTAGGAATGAACAATAACCTCCAGGCACCCGGTTGGGGATTTGCCTTTGGAGAGCAAAATACAGATTGGCAAGGTCAGTTGACGGATAGGAATTTTGCATTGTCAATGGCAGAGGGTGGTTATATCGTGCAATCTCCTTATCTCAATAATCAATATACAGAAACCTCCACTACCAACTGGAATTTGAAAGCATCATTGGAGCCCATCAAGTATATGAAAATTGAGCTGACCGCCACTCGTCAGGATGGGCGCAATCTTACCAGTTTCTTCCGATACGATATTGATTCCATGGAGTATCAGTTTCAATCTCCTATGGAGACGGGTAATTTCAGCGCTTCTGTGAATACTTGGTCCACTGCATTTGTTCGTGATGACAAGGCCAATGGCAACATGTCAGAGACTTTCCTGAACTTGTTGGCCTACAGAGAGGTGATTTCTGCACGATTGAATGATGAGAATTATCAATTGGGCAACCCAGAAACTTCGGGCTATTATCAAGGATTTGGAGGGACGGCACAAGATGTGGTGATACCGGCATTTATTGCAGCCTATACAGGAAAAACGCCAGAGGAGGTGAACTTGAATTCTTTCAGAACCCCTTCACAGCCCAATTGGAAGGTGAGTTATGATGGATTGACCAAAATTGAGAGTGTCAAGAAATACTTCAAGCAGTTTACGGTGAATCACCAATATCGATCCACGATTTCGGCCAGTTATGTTACCAATTTAAACTATACCCAAGATCAGCAGGGTAGGCCTTCTGCCTTGGATCAGAATGAGGTACCGAATTGGATTCCCCAGCAGCAGATTGGTACCATTACCATTTCTGAGCAAATGTCGCCCTTGTTAGGATTTGACATGACCTTAAAGACCAAGAAGAGCAATGATCCGCAGTTTAAGGTAGAGATGAAAAGAGACAGAACAGTGGGACTAGGATTGAGCAATAATCAGGTAACAGAAACCAGGAGCAATAGTTTTGTAATTGGCACCGGCTATAAGTTCACAGATATCCCCAATCCAATTGCCAAGATCAAGGGACAGAAATTCCCGATGAAGTTGTTAAAGAGTACAAGCATCAATTTGAGAGCAGACTTGACGATGCGTGACAATGTTACGATCATCCGAAAAATCGTAGAGAAGCAGAACCAAATTACGGCGGGTCAAACCTTATGGAGCTTGAAAACGAGTGCCGACATGGCGGTAAGTGATAAGCTCACGATACGATTCTTCTATGATCACCAGTTTACCAAACCGAAGATTTCCAACTCCTACAACTCCACCAACATCAACACTGGAATTGCCATTCGATTTACTTTGAATGGGTAATGAACGGATTGTTTTATCTCATCTCCTCAATCTTCAATATCTGATCTCCCAACCGTAAGTGGGTGAGTTTTTCTATTTCCGGTGTAAAGCCCATATTGGTGTACCTTCCATCCAAGTGCGACGCCTCATCGAGCATGAAGAAGATTTGACAGCTCTCTGTGTGTGGCCCCGCAGATGCCCATCCAATGGCTCCTGTCACAAAGGGATATGGATTAAATTCAGATGAAATGACTTCATTCAAACTGCCCATCCCATCTCCTCTTGGACATCCTCCTTGTATCACAAAATTCGGTACCCAACGGTGAAAATATTTGTTGTTATAAAAGCCAAAATTCACGAGAGATCGAAAGTGAAGCGCGGTGATAGGATTGCTCTCCTCATGCACGTAAAACAACATCGCCTGCTCTCCTGCTTCACTGGTTGTTGTCATGCGATACGTTCTCATTTTTTGAATTTCCTGCAAATCCGAAACGGTAATATGTAATTTCGGAGTGGGAGTGTAAGTGGATAGGTGCTTTTCGCCCAATGCATTGATGGCTTTGATGAGTTCATTGTAGGTTTCTACTTCCATCGGCAGCACCAAAGATTGAAGTCGTTCCTCCATGCGCATCGACCAACCTGTTTTTTCCATATCGGACATAGGATAATGCGCTATGGCATCTGCGAGCAAGGCCTGTATTCCAATGTCTCCCGTATTCCAGAGCGGACCTGCAATCTCACCTAGAAAATTTCCTTCCCATCGCGCAGCGTCATGGAGGACGCATTCTGTTCCGTAATACAAATCGGTGGCTGTGCTAGCGTGTTGCAGAAGATGCCGTACGATTTTCACTTTCAATTCGGGGGCGTGTTGCAGCGCTTGAAAAGCCAACATCCGTTCATAGGGAGATACCACATTCAGAAATTCCATCCACGCTTTCATGCCTGTACTATCATCTCCATTTTGAATCCGCCAGGCGCGCTCGCTCCATTTGATTTCCGCACTGGAAGTGGATTGATCACCGTGCTGCTCAATAAAGATATTTTGTCGTTGGTAGGGAATTTTTGGTGCGATGATGGCGATGGCTAAGGTGATGATGGGACTGCTTTCATTTTGCAGCAGAGGCAGCAGTTGATGGGCATCAAAGGCGTCATTTTTTTGTAGTCCTAAAAGACAATCAGTACGGATATTCTCTGGGTTATTTTTATTCAATGCCCCGTCTATCAGGCATTGCAGCGTCGCGGTTTGATTGAATTTCGATAAACTCTGAATGAGGTATTTCGCATCAGCAATTTGATCTTCAGCAATGGTTCTTTTCCAATGTTCGATGGCCACTTCTGGCAACGAACTACCCACTAGGGCCTTTCTTGAAATACGGGCAATGGGTTTCCACAAACGGTGAATCGGGATGCGATTCGCGTTGGGCTGTTGAGTCCATTGGGTAAGGGTTTGAATCAAGAGAGAACTTTGATGACCATTTTTAATAATCGCATAAGCGCCTTCCAACCATTGCAAACTATCCAACCCATTTTGTAATAAAATACCACAAAATAATTCAGCTTGCTTTTCATTCACCACACTTTCTCCCAATGTCTGAATCCAATATTTCGAGAAATCATATGCAGGAGGTGAAGACGCATATTTTTGTCGTAACCAATCAAAAGTCAAACTATCTTTTTGTTGAGTGAGGGACCAGTATACATCCGATTGAACTCCGCGAATGGCTTGATTTTGCAATAGCATAAAATCTTCCGTCCAAGATGGAGAGCGTGGAATGGAATCATCCAGGTATTCCCTGATTTGCTGAGCTGCTATGGCATTGGGATGGGAAGCCGCAAACTGGCAATATACATGAAATTGCAAATTGGATAAGGCTGCAATAGATGAAGTTGGATATTGTCCTTGATGTAGTTGCAGCAAGAAAGTGGCAAGCTCGGCTCGATGACACAATGGTGAGGATAGACCTAGATTGGGTTTTTGAGGAAGCGGGCGAGTGTTAGCGCAAGAGCACGCCATCAACATCAAAAGGATTCCAGTAAAATATCTCATGTTGGAAATATAGATATAAAAAGAAAGCCGCTCAATGGGAGCGGCTTTTAATGGGATTTAAATGATCTCAATAATACATACTTCTTCTCACCTTGGCTACATATTTGGCCAAGCGAATGACCTGTTTGGTGTAACCAAATTCATTGTCATACCATACATACAACACGATACCTTTTCCATCGTTGCTGACAATGGTAGCTTGGCTATCAAATACACTGCAACAATCGTTGCCGACAATATCACTGGATACCAACTCCTCGCTGATGCTGAAAAATATTTGATTTACCAAGTCACCCTCTAATGCGGCTTTTCTGACAATGGCATTGACTTCATCACGAGTAGTGGCCTTGTCAACATATGCATGAATAATCGCCAATGATCCGTTGGGCGTGGGCACGCGAACGGCATTGGACGTAAGCTTGTCTGACAATGATGGAATCACCTTAGTAACGGCTTTTCCAGCGCCCGTCTCTGTGATGACCATGTTGATAGCGGCACTCCTTCCTCGGCGACTTTTCTTGTGCATATTGTCCAATAAGTTTTGGTCATTGGTGTAGGCATGCACCGTTTCAATGTGTCCTTTGTCAATACTAAATCCGTCATGGATGGTTTTTAGAATCGGACAGATAGCATTGGTGGTGCAAGAGGCGGCGGAGAAGATGGTTTCATTTTCAATGTCCAAATCGCGGTGGTTGATTCCGTAAACGATATTCGGAACCTCCTTTCCAGGAGCGGTTAATATCACCTTGCTGATTCCCTTAGATTTCAAATGAATGCTCAATGCTGCGCGATCTTTGAAAACCCCCGTGTTATCAATCAACAAAGCGTCATTGATTCCGTACGCTGTGTAGTCCACTGCACCTGGATCTTTGGCGGCAATCATGTGGACACGCTGACCGTTGATGATCAAACATTTGTTTTCGTAATCGGTATCGACGGTGCCTTTGAATCTTCCATGCACGCTATCGTTTTCAAAAAGTCCTGCTCTTTTTTTGATGCTCAACTCATCATCTTCACGAGTGACGATGGCACGCAAACGCAGTTGTTGTCCGCTTCCCGCTTGTCTTACCAATTCTCTGGCGGCTAATCTTCCAATGCGCCCGAAACCGAACAAAACGACATCTCTGGGTTCTAAATCAGCTCCGTTGTCTTGAATGAAATTTTGTAATTTATCTTCTAAAAAGTCGCGTTGACTTTTATAATGCTCTCTTGATTGGGCCCACTCAGAGGCCAATTTTCCGATGTCAATTTTAGCCGGAGCCAAATTCATGTTGTACAACTCCTTGGCCAAGTCAGCCGAATCAAAAACGCTGATGGGCTTTCCTACCACTTCGGCTGCGTATTTGTGCAAGCGAAGGATTTCAGTGATTCGGGTATCCGCCAAATGATTGCGGAATAACACGAGTTCGATGGATTTGTCAAAGAGCAACTTGCCCACCATGTGCGCAAGATCCACTGCCGCTCTTTCTTGGTTGACATACACGCTCAGTTCATTGCTGTACGTGTCTTTTGAAAGATTGTTAGACATAAATGAAAAAATTTAGTTTTGTTGAACCTAAGATTCATTTTCTTAAGCCGCACAAAGATAGGGGGAGTAATGGTTTTTAACAAATACTGCACTTTAGGTTAGAACGAAAGATTTATTAGGAGTATTGAGTCAATATTGCGGAACTTAGCAAACCAATGACAAAAGTATTTTCCGATCTCGGTATTCATGAAGATTTAGTGCAGGGCGTAGATTCCATGGGAATCACCACGCCAACTGCGATACAAGAACAAGCCATCCCTGCTATTTTAGCAGGGAATGATGTGTTGGGCATTGCCCAAACAGGTACCGGTAAGACGGCGGCTTTTCTACTTCCCATCATTCAGAAAATTACGGAAAGAGGAGAAAGAAAAAACACTTCTGCATTGATCATCGTTCCCACTAGAGAGTTGGCTACCCAAATCGATCAGGCCATTCAAGCGTATGGTTATTTTACCGATATTTCCTCCATTCCCATTTACGGTGGAGGTGATGGCAAGATCTTCAATCAAGAGCGCCATGCTTTGGAATCAGGTGCAGATATCGTTGTGGCGACACCAGGAAGGTTAAACATGCACTTGAATTTGGGATATGTCGATTTTTCGCAATTGCAGTTTTTGATCTTAGATGAGGCGGATCGTATGTTGGACATGGGCTTCATGCCCGACATTCAACGCATCCTAAAACATACGGCAGAGCAAAAACAAAGTTTGTTATTCTCCGCCACCATGCCCGATAATATCTTTCGGTTGGCAGCGAGCATTTTAAAAAATCCGGTGAACATCAACATAGCACTGAGCAAGCCGCCGAGTAATGTGGATCAAGGTGCTTTTGTTATATATAGCAACCAGAAGATTCCTGTATTGATGGACTATTTGAAGCCAAGGAAGGAGAAGAGCATCATCATTTTTAGCAGTCGAAAGGCAGAGGTGAATGGCATTCAAAGCGCCTTGAGGCGCAATGGGTTTTCCTCTTTGGCCATGAGCAGTGATTTGGAGCAAAGTGAACGCGAGTTTGCCTTGAATGAGTTCAGGAACCAGAAGTGTCGCATTTTGGTAGCCACAGATGTCATGTCGCGAGGTATTGATATCAAAGGGGTGGATGTGGTGATCAATTTTGATGTTCCCGGAGATGCGGAAGATTATGTGCATCGCATTGGCAGAACAGGCCGAGCAGAGGCCAAAGGAGAAGCGGTGACCTTTGTAGTCCAGGATGAGCAAATCAAATTCAAGAAAATAGAGACCTTGATACAATCGGAAGTAACCAAGCTACCTGTCGCTCCTCAGTTTGGCGAAGTGCCCGTGTATGCCCCTGTTTCACAGCCGAAAAATAAGAAAAAGGGCGGTTGGAAGAAATTCAACAAGCCAAGGCCGAAGCAGTAGACCTTGTATTGGATGAGTTGGAGATTTGACTAATTATCTTTCACCCCAACCATCCGAATCACACTACCTTCTCCATTGTGGTACTTTCCTTCAGAAAGAAAGATTGTTTCTTCATTGAGTTGTGGAAAAGTACAACCTTTAAAATCACGTCGTATTTCTTCTACGCTGTGCAACATGCCTATATCCTTGGGGCCGCCTACTTGTGGATTCTTGGCTTGAAAATCCAAGTGAGTCTTGCTAAAGGCCTCCAGAATTACGACACCGCCCGGCTTCAATAAACGGAGCAAATGTCTATGCAACATAGACTTCTGATCGCTTGGAAAGTGTGCGTATATCAATGCAATTGCATCAAATGATGCATCGGGAAAGGACAATTCTGAAAGCACTCCCACTTGATAATGGATGCTTACTTGATGCGTTTTGGCCAATCGCATGGCTTTTTGTTGGCCACTAGAGCTCAGATCAAAGGCGGCAACTTCCCATCCTAGTTGTGCCGCATAGACCGCGTTGCGCCCTTCGCCCTCAGCAGGAAATAATATCTTCCCGGTATTGTACGAAGATAACGTCTGCACCAAAAAATCGTTGGGTAGATGCCCGTAGGCAAAGCCCTCTTCGGCATATCGCTCATTCCAGAATTCTCTCCAATGTGTTTGCATGAGCTGTATTCATTATCTTTTTCAAAGTTAATTCCTCTATTGGTTTTTATTGATAAGTAATGTTAATTACAACACCTTTTTTTATGCTGCGTTGTCTTGGAGATGTGAATAAGGCACCCTTCATTTTTCTATCGCTTCGTCGAAATTTTATTTCTTTGGTTGGCATAGCCACTATTCTGCTTTGCTTTTTTTTTCCTTGGTTGGCAAGATCGCAAAAGATCCATCGCAGAGATCCCACTGCAGGTGGATTTGCCAGGACGAGGGGAGGCGCATGTCTTGGACATTCACCCTTCTCCATTCATCGTTTTGAATTGGATTCCCCAGATGTGGTGGAGTTGTCTTCCATGTAATTATTGGTTTCCTACTTGTGGAGGTTGCATCACACAGTCCTTTCCCTATCCATGGCTGAATACCCCCAATGTCTCTATTTTTCCAGCATCAACGGATACGATACTGAGAAATAACGATAAGGTGGATAGCTTGGCGGAGCAGAAAGTAATAGTACCTGATACAATAGCCCAAAATCCAGCTGATTCCCTCTCTCGTTGGGAGAGGGTCTGGCAAGGTTGGAGGAATTTTTGGAGGAGGAGACTTTTCAAGAATGCCCAATCAGACACCAAGGTTGGCCAATGATATCACATTTACTCCATCTTTTCGAGTATAGGAAAAGCCTGTGCCAGTAATGATGTTCAATGACATTGGTGATGTGCATCGAGTGGTGTCGATTTTTTGTGCCATTAGTTGAAGATTTTCTGCTGCTTGATCTATTTCTGCAGTGCCTAATTTTATCTCAAAAGCACACCATTGTCCGTTGTGTTTTTGTACAATGGCATCCACCTCCAATGACGACGAATCCAAGTAATGATAAACCCTGGCATCGTTGGCTTGCGCGTACACACGCAAATCATGTATCACCAATGATTCAAACAAGAAACCGGTGAAGAGGAGATCTTGGCTCAGTTGATTTTGATCAATGCCCAGCGCAGCAATAGCTAGACTAACATCTGTAAAATGTCGTTTAGGTGCTTTTCGAAGGACATGAGAAGAACGCAAATGGGTATTCCAAGCGGGTTGGTTTTCGATGATCATTTGTCGCTCCAAAGCATCCAGGTAATCATAGACGGTTGGACGTGATATACTCGTGTTTTCGTGGTAGCGAATGTCTTTTTCAAGGTTGGTGAGGTCCACCAAGGTGGCTGTATTTCTTGCAAGTGATTTTAATAGTGCCCTGATTTTTTTTGGATCTCTTTTTATATTCGATACACGGCTCATGTCCACCTCCGTTAATAATTCTACATAAGCCCGATTGATGTCGAGTGCTTGTTCTACAGTGCGATTGATGATATTGGGAAATCCGCCCACAGCCATTTTCTCTGTAATGAAGGCAAGATTTTTTTGGTTGGTGATGGTTGGCACAGGCTTTCCTTCGAGTAATTGACTGAGACGAATGGTGCCATCGGAATAACCTAACTCCGCCCATGATAGGGTGCGCATTTCAACAAAGGTAAATCTGCCAGCCCCTGAGTGTGTTTTTGCGTTTTCATTGGGTTGTGCCGATCCAGTAAGGATGAATTGCCCGCTTTTTTGGCGGTCATCTACTTGATGCCTTATATAATCCCAGATTTTTGGATGCTCTTGCCATTCATCCACCAGGCGCGGTGTTTCGCCTTCTAAAAGTTTTTGCGGATCCAGATCCATCAGCAAGGGTACTTGTGGATCTTGATCTAACTGTAACACACTTTTGGCCAATTGCTTGGCGGTGGCAGTTTTTCCGCACGCTTTGGGTCCTTTGATCAGTACCGCTCCTGAGGCTTCCAACTTGCGTTCAATTTCCAGATCAACCACTCGCTTTATATACTGCATATCAGTGAATTAAATAGCAAATATAATCCAATTTTACAAATTATTAGGTTTTCATTTTACAAATTAGTAGATTTTTACTTTACAAATTAGTAGTTTTTTATTTTACAAATGAGTAGATTTTCAAAAAGAAAAAAGGGATGAATTTACTTTCTCAAGATCAAAAGGAATAAACACTACAAGAAGAAATGCAAATCACAATCGGGATTTAGACAATGGCCGGGTTGCTCCGCTCCTCACGGATGCGCTCCAACCTGGCAAGGATATCCTCTAGCTGATGGGCCGTTACCAACGCCATTCGCTCTTCTTTGAAGTGGGGGAGTCCTTTGAAATAATTGGTGTAATGTCTTCTCATTTCTAGAATGCCAAGCACGGGTCCCTTCCACTCAATGCTAAATTTTAAATGCTTGATACAGGCATCCACCCGCTCATCCATGGTGGGGGAAGCTAAGAGCTCTCCGGTGGCCAAATAATGTTTGATTTCTCTGAATATCCAAGGGTATCCAATACTCGCCCTTCCTACCATGATGCCATCTACCCCATACTTGTTTTTATAGTCCAATGCTTTCTGCGGACTATCAATATCGCCATTGCCAAATATGGGAATCTGAATCCTGGGATTTTCTTTTACCTTGGCAATCAAAGTCCAATCCGCCTCTCCCTTGTACATCTGCACGCGTGTGCGTCCGTGAATGGTCAACGCTTGTATGCCGATGTCTTGCAATCTTTCGGCAACCTCTAAAATATTTTTGGTGGAATCATCCCAACCCAATCGGGTTTTTACGGTGACGGGCAATGATGTGGCTTTTACGATGGCCTCTGTCATCCGCACCATCTTGTCAATATCTTTGAGTATGCCGGCCCCCGCGCCTTTGCAGGTTACTTTCATCACAGGGCATCCGTAATTGATGTCCAGCAAATCGGGTTGGGTTTGTTCTATTATTTTGGCACATTGTACCATCGTGTCAATTTCACTTCCAAAGATTTGCACGCCGATGGGACGCTCGTATTCAAAAATATCGAGCTTCATTTTGCTTTTCACCGCATCTCTGATGAGTCCTTCACTGCTGATGAATTCGGTGTACATCATATCCGCTCCATTTTCTTTGCAGACGAGTCGGAAGGGGGGATCGCTCACATCTTCCATCGGTGCCAACAGCAATGGAAAATCAGGAAGTTCGATGTTGCCTATTTTAATCATAAAAGAGAACCGCCTCCCGAAGGAGGCGGCGCAAAGTTAACACGATAAATCAAAACTATTACATCATTCCACCCATTCCACCACCTGGCATGGCCGGCATGGCGGGAGCATCTTCCTTGATGTCGGAGATCACACACTCTGTGGTCAACAACATACCTGCGATAGAGGAGGCATTTTCCAATGCCACACGCACCACTTTAGTTGGGTCGATGACACCAGAGGAAAGCAAGTTTTCAAATTGCTCTGTGCGGGCATTGTATCCGAAGTCGTCTTTTCCTTCACGAACTTTTTGCACGATCACCGCACCTTCGCCACCTGCGTTGGCTACTATCTGGCGCAATGGCTCTTCAATCGATCTGCGGATGATTTGGATTCCCGTATTCTCGTCATCATTGTCTCCTTTCAAACCATCCAATGCAGCGCTGGCTCGGATCAAGGCAGTACCTCCACCGGGAACAATTCCCTCTGCAACCGCTGCGCGTGTGGCATGCAAAGCATCATCTACACGGTCTTTCTTTTCTTTCATCTCCACCTCTGTAGCGGCTCCGACATACAATACCGCAACACCACCGGCTAACTTAGCCAAACGCTCTTGCAACTTCTCACGATCATAATCGGAAGTAGTTTTTTCTATTTGCGCTTTGATTTCAGCTACTCTGCCTTGGATAGATTCTTTGCTGCCTGAACCATTCACAATGGTAGTGTTGTCTTTGTCGATGGTGATTTTTTCTGCACGACCCAAATCCTCCAAGGTAGCAGCGTCTAGCTTCATACCCGTTTCTTCACTGATTACATTACCGCCCGTTAAAATAGCAATGTCTTGTAACATGGCTTTTCTGCGATCTCCGAAGCCTGGTGCTTTTACGGCAGCAATTCTGAGGGCACCACGAATTTTATTTACTACCAGTGTGGCCAATGCCTCACCATCTACATCTTCTGCGATGATCAAAAGAGGTTTGCCAGTTTGAACGGTTTTTTCTAGAACAGGAAGCAATTCTTTCATGTTGGAAATCTTCTTGTCATAGATCAAAATGTAAGCGTTTTCTAATTCCGCTTCCATGTTCTCCGTGTTGGTAACGAAATAAGGAGAAAGGTAACCGCGATCAAATTGCATACCTTCTACGGTTTTCACTTCTGTTTCGGTTCCTTTTGCTTCCTCTACGGTGATCACCCCTTCGATGCCTACTTTGGTCATGGCATCTGCAATCAAAGTGCCTACACTCTCATCGTTGTTCGCAGAGATAGAAGCCACTTGTTTGATTTTGTTGTTGTCGTTGCCCACTTCTTTAGAAATGCTCTTTAAAGAACTAACAACCGCTGCTACGGCCTTGTCCATTCCTCTTTTCAAATCCATGGGATTGGCACCGGATGCTACGTTTTTCAATCCCGTGCTGACGATGGCTTGAGCAAGAACAGTAGCAGTGGTAGTGCCATCACCAGCAATGTCTGCGGTTTTGCTAGCCACTTCTTTCAACATTTGTGCACCCATGTTTTCGATGGCATCTTTCAATTCAATTTCTT
>CANHWU010000072.1 GCA_947464415.1 Flavobacteriales bacterium | reverse complement strand
TTACAATCTCATATACCGTGACGGTAGAAATGGAGCGATGATGAAACGTTTTGCGGTCACCGCCATTACCCGCGATAAAGAATACGATCTCACCAAGGGAGCGCCAGGCTCCGATGTCTTATACTTCTCTGCTAACCCTAACGGTGAGGCCGAAGTGGTGACCGTGCATTTACGAGCGTTGGATAAATTGAAGAAATTGACCTTTGATGTCGATTTCGCTCAATTGGCCGTAAAGGGCAGAGACGCTGTCGGGAACATTGTAACCAAGTATGCAGTGAAGAAAGTAGAGCTTAAAGAGCGAGGTGTTAGTACATTAGGAGCTAGATCATTATGGTACGATGCTTCAATAAAAAGATTGAATGATGAAGGCAGGGGTTTGCCATTAGGTGATTTCATGGCCAATGACAAATTGTTGATTTTAATGAGTACGGGGGATTATCAATTGGTGACCCCAGAATTGAGCTTGCACTTCGAAGACTCCACGATTCATGTCGAAAAATGGATGGCTAATAAACCGATCTCCGCAGTGTATTTTGATGGGGAAAAGGAACAGTGGATGGTGAAGCGCTTCTTGGCTGAACCTTCCAAAGCATTGGTTCGTTACATCACTGAACATCCCAAATCGAAGCTAGGAATTGTCTCAACGCTGCATTTTCCGAAGATATTTATTCGTTTCAATAAGAAATTCAAACAAACACAGAATAAAATGGACGAAATGGTAGATTTGCGTGAATTTATCAGCATCAAAGGGGTAAAAGCCATTGGTAATCGATTGACGCAGCTTCCTGTTTTGAACATCGATCTTTTGGACGCGGATGAGGAATTAGAGAATAAAGCCAATGCTGAACTTCAGATTTTGCTTCATAAATCTGAAGATATTTCAAACAATGGCGAAGCTCCTTCTTTATTTGACTGAGGTTTCTCTTTGACTCTTCGAGTGAGTTTAGACAGCAGAATCTGTTTTTAAGTTTAAATTGAAAATACCTCATTTAAGGTATTGTCTAATGGTCTGTACATTTTGAATATTTGCATTATTAAGAAAGATTCTAAATAATGAAAATATTTACTCCGTGGATGGTCTGTTTTGTGGGTTTGCAAGTGGGCGCCTTAGCACAACCTACTATTCCAATTAAACGAAGACCCGATGGATTGATTTCCCGGGACACTCTATTCAAGCCATTGGATTTTATCGACTATTCTAAACGGCCCACAACTGAATTCCTTCCGGAATGGAAAGAAGGCATTGTATATGCAGGCAAGGCGACCTATGAGGTAAGTGTCAAAAATTTACAGGTGGACGCAACGGGCAATGCCGCTCGCCAATGGATGGCAAAAGTGCCAGGCATGTCTGTATGGGAAAGCGATGGATCGGGTTTAAATACCTCCATCTCTACACGCGGTTGGTCACCCAATCGTTCATGGGATTTGAATGTTAGAATGGATGGATTTGACATCGCCTCTGACCCGATGGGTTATCCCGAGGCATATTACGCACCCCCTACGGAATTCATGGACCAAATTCAACTGATCAAAGGAGCTGGCGCTTTGGCATACGGAACTCAATTTGGTGGTTTTCTTAATTACAGAACGGCGCAACCCGGTTTTAAAAAATACCACTACAATGGTGTATATTCCTTAGGTTCTTTCAATACGGAAAGTGCTATGCATGCTCTTCATGGAACCACCGGTAAATGGAAATACGGAATTTGGTTGCACCAAAGAACTTCTGATGGATGGAGAAAAAACAGCCAGTACAAAACCCAAAATGCAATGTTCAAAATGGGACGGAGTTTAGCCAATGATTTTTATGTGCAGCTGGAATATATCAAACATCTTTCAACTGCTCAACAGTCGGGTGGATTAACCGATGCCCAATGGGCCATGGATCCGAGCATTTCCAACAGAGATCGAAATTGGTTTCAATTGGATTGGCAGGTGTATGGATTGGATATTACACAAAAGAAAGATCGACATTTTTGGTCGAATAAACTGAGCTTTATGCAAGGAATTCGCAATTCAGTGGGATTTCTTAAAGGCATTGATACCCCTGATGATTTATCCAATCGACAATTGGACTTGGATACCTATCGCAATTGGACCTTCGAATCCAGGTACACTCAATTTTTTACGAAAGGATTCACCATGAGTACAGGTGTGCGAGGCTTTCAGGGTAATACCGATCGTTTACGCGATGAAAAAGGTGGATCAACTGGGAATGATGCTGATTTTGGAATCATACCTAATTTTGAAATGAGCAGAGACTTGGATTACAAATCCCTTAATGCGGCGGCGTTTACTGAGTGGATCTTAGAATGGAAAAATTTGAAGTGCATTCCCGGTGTGCGTTATGAATGGATGCAAAATTCTATGGAGGGGCGTTACAGTTCTACATTTAACGTTGCTCCCTCCAGCATGCAGCGCAATGTGTTTTTATATGGTGCTGCATTAGAATATCATTTAACAGAAAATAATGAAGTAGTATTTAATTACAACCGATCTTTCCGACCTGCATTGTTCTCAGAGCTTACGCCACAAGGAACAACGGATGTAATTGATCCAAATTTAAAAGACGCTCAAGGTTATAATTTGGATGCGTTTATTAGGGGAAAAGTTTTGAGTACTCGTTTACACTATCAATTGGGAGCTTATTATACTTTGTACGGAAACAAAATTGGTAGTTATGTGGATGACAATGGGGTGCGAAATGTAACCAACATCGGAGATGCGTTGAGCAAAGGAGTTGAAACCTTATTAGATTATACATTTACCCAATCTCAACAACAATGGTCGGTCAATGCATGGACTGCCTTGTCTTGGATGAATGTCACCTACACCTCTTGGAATGATCCTACTTTAACCATGGAAAATCAACAAAAGGGCAATCGAGTGGAGAACGCCCCTCGCTACATTCACCGCGCGGGATTGAATATTGGATACCATCAATTGTCCCTACAAATCAATGGGAATTGGATCAGTGAGGTATACACGGATGCATTTAACACCGACCTTCCTAATAGTGCTGCCACTAAAGGTAAATTAGCCGCCTATCAGGTAATGGATGCTTCATTGAAATATAATTTCACGAAGAATGTACAAGGTCAGCTCAATGTCAACAATTTTCTCAATGAGCAGTATGCCACTCGCAGATCTGGCGGATATCCTGGACCGGGGATATTGCCCGGAACACCAAGATCTGTAACCTTCACACTGGGCATTAATTTCTAAAGTATTCTGTGCTATTTTACATCCATGGGATATAACAAAGGGCTGAAATTTCAGCCCTTACTCTTGTCGTTTTGAATCTCTTGTTTAGTTCGCTGCGGATTGAGAGACTAAAAAATAAATGACCATAATGGCCACTGCAGCCAACATGATGGCCAAAGTTACCGGTCCTCCAATTTCGTTTTGTTGAGCTTCTGAATGCCCGTGATGTTCTTCGTGATGTCCCATAATCATTCTTGTTTGCACAAATGTATTAAATCAACACTTCACTCGTACATTTGCACCTCAAAATTTTATTATGTCATTGAAATGCGGAATCGTTGGTTTGCCGAATGTGGGTAAATCTACTTTATTTAATTGTTTGTCCAATGCCAAAGCGCAGGCGGCCAATTTTCCTTTTTGTACCATTGAACCCAATGTTGGAACCATCACGGTGCCCGATGAGCGCTTGACTGCTTTGGCCGAGTTGATTACTCCTGAACGGGTGGTTCCCACTACCATTGAGATCGTGGACATCGCGGGATTGGTAAAAGGAGCCAGCAAAGGGGAGGGATTAGGCAATAAATTTTTAGCCAATATCAGAGAGACAGATGCGATCATTCATGTATTGCGTTGCTTTGAGGACCCCAATGTGGTGCATGTGGATGGCAGTGTAGATCCAATCAGAGACAAGGAAATCATTGACATTGAGCTACAAATGAAAGATTTGGAAGCGGTGGAGGCGCGTTTGACCAAAGTGCAGAAAGCTGCAAAAACAGGGGATAAAGACGCCAAACGCATTTTTGATTTTTTGACTTTGCTCAAGGAAACTTTAGAGCAAGGAAAAAGTGCTCGTACCTTGAATCATGATGCAGAAGAAAACGTCAAGTTGATGCAAGAATTACAATTGCTCACCGCCAAGCCAGTAATGTATGTGTGCAATGTAGAGGAGGGCAGTGTGGTATCGGGCAATGCTCATGTTGAGCGAGTAAGAGCTGCGGTGCAAGATGAGAAGGCGGGCATTGTGGTCATCGGAGCCGCCATTGAGGCCGACATCGCTTCTTTGGAGACCTATGAAGAGCGCCAGATGTTTTTGCAGGACCTTGGATTAGATGAACCTGGGGTAGCCAAGCTAATCAAAGCGGCTTATCAGTTGTTGAATTTACAAACCTATTTCACGGCAGGTGTCAAAGAAGTGCGAGCTTGGACCATACACAAGGGAGACACCGCACCGCAAGCAGCAGGAGTGATTCATACCGATTTTGAAAAAGGATTCATCCGCGCTGAGGTAATAAAATACAACGACTTCATCCATTACAAATCCGAAGCGGCGGTGAAAGATGCAGGAAAGATGGGAGTAGAAGGCAAGGAGTATATTGTTCAAGACGGTGATATCATGCATTTCCGCTTCAATGTTTAATCGTTGCATTTTCTTTGGATTGTTGTTTTGTGCAGCTGGTTGTATAGATGCACCCGATATTCGTTGGGATATTGAGCAGGTAATGAATCGTCAAGCGGAGTGTTGGAATCAACGAAATATAGACGGATTTATGGAACCCTATTGGCACAGTGATTCTCTCAGATTCATGGGAAAATCAGGGGTTACCAAAGGTTGGCAAGCCACCCTAGATCGCTACAAAAAGAATTATGCACCTGAAGAAATGGGGAATTTGGTGTTTGATGATTTGCATTTTGATGTGTTGTCTTCTGAAGCAACTTGGGTGGATGGAAGATGGACCTTGTTCAGGAGCTTGGACACCTTGAGTGGTCGATTCAGCTTGCTTTGGAAACGCTTGGATGGTAAATGGCAAATTGTAGCTGATCACAGCAGTTAATCCATGGAAGCTCCAATCACCATTGCCATTATTGTAATTACCTGTCTGGTGAGCTATTGGGCTTGGGAAAATCTCTCGATTTTCAACCGACTGACTTTGTATCCCTACGCGGTGAAATACCAAAAGGAATACGATCGAATGATCGGGCATACCTTCATTCACGCTGATTGGATGCACTTGGGTTTCAATATGTACACTTTTTATTCGTTTGGTCAAGTAATGGAGGTGGTGATGGTGAACCCTGAGATTCTCCAGCGTTTTCATCCGAATATGCAGGTGTGGTCACCGATGGCAGGAAAGATATATTTTTTACTGATTTATTTTTTAGGTGGAGTCATTGCCAGTTTACCGGCTATTTGGAAACATGCTGATCATGTGGGGTATCGCTCGGTGGGCGCTTCGGGTGCGGTAAGTGCTGTGATGATGGCTTTTATGTTGTTGTTCCCTCAAATGGAGGTTGGTTTTTTTATGATCATTCCCATGCCCGCCTGGATAGGGGCTTTGGTGTTTTTAGGACTAGAGCATTACTTCAGCAAGAAAGGCAATGGATTGATTGCACATGATGCCCATATTTGGGGCGCACTCGGCGGCATTGCGATGATTGGAGCTTTGGATTGGCATTTTTATGTAGATTTTGTAAAGGCGGTAATGGCCACCATTCAAGGTTGGCTTTGACCTGCCAGTGCTTCGCGTCTTCTTTCTAATTCTTCGATGAATGCCTCTCTATTTTTGGGCGATATCAAGATATATCCCCAACGGTCGTAATGGATAGCAATTCTTTGCAAAGATGCTGCAGGTGAGCTGATAGGATTGTTGGAAAGAGCCACTTTTCTGATGGATGCCAATGGGATTTTTCTTTTCATTCCCAACCCCATGTGTATTTCCAATGATTCCTCCGACAGTGTATATCGAATACCTCTCACCCAAAAAAAGATGACCACGGCCAAAACAATGTGAAAAATTAAAAACCATGGAGAGGTTTCATTCATCAAAAAAATACCCTGACCAATGATCAGGGTATAAATGGGAATCCACAACCACCATGAAACAGCAGTGGGGTAGATGACAACTGTTTTACTGTCCATCTCTTTTGTTGACTTTCATGACAACTTTAGATGTTTCTGTGTCTAAATCCACTACCAGCGTATCGCCTTCCTGCAAGTTAGAATTGATGATTTCTTCTGCAATCGGATCTTCCAAGTATTTTTGAATGGAACGACGCAAAGGTCTTGCACCATATTTTTCATCATATCCTTTCTCCGCGATGAAGTCTTTGGCTGCATCGGTCAACTCTATCTTGTATCCAAGGTCTGTGATGCGATGGAAAAGTTTTGAAAGCTCAATATCGATGATTTGATGAATATGCTCTTTCTTCAATGGATTGAAGACAATCAAATCATCCACACGATTTAAGAATTCGGGTGCAAAAGCCTTGCGCAAAGCGGCCTCGATAATGCCTTTGCGATCTTGCTCTTCTGTGGCCGTGCGTGAAGTGGTGTTGAATCCAACGCCTGATCCGAACTCCTGTAATTGGCGGGCGCCAATGTTGGAGGTCATGATGATCACTGTATTCTTAAAATCGATTTTTCTGCCCAAGCTATCCGTCATTTGGCCGTCATCCAACGCTTGTAACAATAAGTTGAAAACATCTGGATGGGCTTTTTCAATCTCATCTAACAATACAATGGAGTAGGGGCGGCGGCGCACTTTCTCTGTCAATTGTCCTCCTTCCTCATAGCCCACATATCCGGGAGGCGCACCGATCAAACGAGATACAGCAAACTTCTCCATGTACTCGGACATATCAATTCGGATCAGTGAATCTTCTGCATCAAATAAAAACTTGGCCAGTTCCTTGGCCAATTGGGTTTTACCCACACCCGTTGGTCCCAAGAAAATGAACGAACCAATGGGACGATTCGGATCTTTTAAGCCCGCACGATTGCGCTTGATGGCTTTCACCAATTTCTTGATGGCCTCGTCTTGTCCAATCACCTTGCCCTCTAAATCCTGGTCCATCTTGGCCAAACGACCGCTTTCTTTTTCCGCCACTCGATTCACAGGAATTCCTGTCATCATCGAAACCACTTCCTCCACGTTGGCATCGGTTACCGTAATGCGATGTGTTTTCGCATCTTGCTCCCATTGTGCTTTGGCCGCATCTAATCGATCATTCAAATGCTTTTCCTTATCGCGCAGTTTAGCCGCCTCTTCATACTTCTGGCTCTTTACCACTTGCGATTTTTCTACTTTGATATCCTCAATGGCCTTTTCAATCTCAATGATTTCTTGAGGAACTTTGATGTTGCTCAAGTGCACACGAGAACCTACTTCATCCAATGCATCTATCGCTTTATCTGGCAAGTGACGATCGGTGATGTAGCGTGAAGTAAGACGTACACAAGCTTCTATGGCTTCTGGCGTATAGCTTACGCTGTGATGCTCCTCGTATTTATCCTTGATGTTATTTAATATTTGAATGGTCTCCTCAATCGTAGTAGGATCCACCACTACCTTTTGGAAACGACGCTCCAAGGCTCCATCTTTCTCTATGTACTGGCGATATTCATCCAAGGTGGTGGCACCGATGCATTGTATCTCACCACGCGCCAACGCAGGCTTGAACATATTGCTGGCATCCAAAGATCCGCTGGCTCCTCCTGCTCCTACGATGGTATGAATCTCATCGATGAATAAAATCACATCGGGTGATTTTTCTAACTCATTCATCAACGCCTTCATGCGCTCTTCGAATTGACCACGGTATTTTGTCCCCGCTACCAATGAGGCAACATCCAAAGTAACCACGCGCTTTCCGAATAAAACACGACTTACCTTTTTCTGAACGATGCGCAACGCCAAACCTTCAGCAATAGCAGATTTTCCTACACCAGGCTCACCAATCAAAATAGGGTTATTCTTTTTTCTTCTGGATAAAACTTGACTCACACGCTCAATTTCTTTCTCACGCCCCACTATCGGATCCAATTTACCTTCTTCCGCCATTTTGGTAAGATCTCTACCAAAGTTGTCCAACACTGGAGTTTTACTTTTATTGTCTCCTGCTTTTTTTGCAGCAGATCCTCCGCCTGCACCACCACCCATGAAGGGCTCATCATCATCATCTTGTGAAGAAGGGAATTCAGATCTGGGAGATTCTTTTGGAGTGTCTTTCGGTAATTCGAGTCCTTCTGATTCAATCAATTCGGATTGAATAGTACGATAGTTGATGCCCATCATATCCAACACCTTCGTGGCCGCATTGTCTTGATCTTTCATAATACTCAACAACAAATGTTCTGTTCCTACCAAATTGGCTTTAAAATTTTTGGCCTCTAAATGGGTTAACTTGAGCACTCTTTCTGCCTGGGTTGTCAGAGGAATAGAGGGGTAGGACTGTTGTATAGACGGTGTAGCGGCCATGCGCGTCATGGATTCTATTTGCTTGCGCAATTGGGTAAGATCAACGCCGGTGCGACGCAACAGGATGGCGGCTAAACTCTCGCCCTCTCTGACAATCCCTAACATCAAGTGTTCAGGACCTATGTACGAATGTCCTAATCTCAAGGCCTCTTCTCTGCTAAAAGAAAGTACATCTTTAACTTGTGGTGAAAACTTGGCTTCCATGCGCTAATTCTCCTAATTTTTAGTTTTTTCAAATGTATTTCCAAGTGTTGTAAATGTATTTTTTTTCGCGCGATAATTATCCACATCCATTTGTGCGAATGTGAATAAAACATTGGGTATTTTAGATAGAGAAAATGGCTCTGTGAGTTAAATTCGCAAGCCGCGATATTGCGGTGATCGGAAATAGAAAAAGCGAACAAAATGGAAGGAGAAAAAATAGTCCAAATCAACATTGAAGAAGAAATGAAATCCGCCTACATCGATTATTCGATGTCGGTGATTGTGGGAAGAGCATTGCCCGATGTTCGGGATGGTTTGAAGCCGGTGCATAGAAGGGTGTTGTATGGAATGTTGGATTTGGGTGTCTTATCGAATCGGCCTTATAAAAAATCGGCGCGTATTGTAGGAGAGGTTTTGGGTAAATACCACC
Organism: Flavobacteriales bacterium; assembly: GCA_947464415.1. Taxonomy (GTDB): domain Bacteria; phylum Bacteroidota; class Bacteroidia; order Flavobacteriales_D; family Sanyastnellaceae; genus CAMCTV01. The sequence continues at coordinate 3,468 of CANHWU010000072.1, read as the reverse complement.
CCCATGGTGATAGTTCTGTCTATGATACCATGGTCCGCATGGCGCAGGATTGGAGTTTGCGTTATCCATTGGTGGATGGACAAGGAAACTTTGGTTCCATGGATGGTGATAACGCCGCTGCGATGCGTTATACAGAAGCGCGTTTAAGAAAGATTGCGGAAGAGCTGTTAGAGGATTTGGATAAAGAAACGGTGGATTTCCAACCGAACTTCGATGATAGTTTGCAAGAGCCGTGTGTGATGCCAGCCAAGGTGCCCAACTTGTTGGTCAATGGAGCTTCCGGTATTGCAGTGGGTATGGCCACCAATATGGCGCCTCACAATTTGACGGAAGTATGTAACGCCACCATTGCCTATATCGAAAACAAAGAAATTACCGTGGATGAATTGATGGAGTTTGTAAAAGCTCCAGATTTCCCTACCGGTGGTGTGATACATGGCGTCGATGGTGTAAAAGCAGCTTACCATTCCGGCAGAGGTCGCGTGGTGTTGAGAGCTCGTGCGCGCATTGAGGAAGTAGATAATCGCGAGTGCATCATTGTGGACCAAATTCCCTACCAAGTGAACAAGGCAGACATGATCAAGCGCACTTGGGAGCTGGTGCAAGAAGGCAAGATCGAGGGAATATCGGAGATCCGTGACGAGTCTGACAGAAATGGAGTGCGTGTGGTGTATGAAATCAAGCGTGATGCCATCACCAATGTCGTATTAAACAATCTTTACAAATACACTTCTCTTCAAACCTCTTTCTCTATCAACAACATTGCTTTGGTGAAAGGTCGTCCAGAGGTACTTGGGTTGAAAGATTTGATCAGTTTGTATGTAGAGCATCGTCATGATGTAGTGACTCGTCGTACGCGATATGAATTGAAAAAAGCTGAGGAGCGTGCGCATATTTTAGAAGGGTATTTGATTGCCTTGGATCACATTGACGAGGTGATCAAGTTGATTCGCGCATCGCAAACGCCAGACGAGGCGCGTGATGGTTTGATGGCCAATTTTGGATTGAGTGAAATCCAGGCCCGCGCCATTTTGGACATGCGTTTGCAACGATTGACCGGCTTGGAGAGAGACAAAATCAAGCAAGAGTATGATGAGTTGATGGCCTTGATTAAAAAGCTGAAAGAAATATTAGGCAGTGAGGAGTTGAGAATGGGCATCATCAAAGATGAGCTCATTTATTTAAGAGATAAGTTTGGTGATGAAAGAAGATCGGTGATTGAGTTTTCTTCTGCTGATTTGAGTATTGAAGATATGATTCCAGATGAGGCCATGGTGGTGACCATCACCCATGCGGGATATATCAAGCGTACCAATTTGGCCGAGTATCGCACCCAGGCTCGCGGAGGAGTGGGCTCCAAAGGAACCTCGGCTCGTCAAGAAGATTTTGTAAAGGATATTTTCACTGCCACCAACCATGATTGGTTGTTGATTTTTACTAAAAAAGGTAGATGCTTCTGGATGAGGGTATTTGAAATTCCAGAAGGAAACAAAACCTCTAAAGGAAGAGCGGTGCAGAATCTCATCCAAATTGAGCAGGACGATACCATTTTGGCCTATATCCCTACCAAGGATTTGATGAACGAGGAATATGTTCAAAATAATTTCGTGATTCTTTGTACCAAGCAAGGATTGATCAAGAAGACCTTGTTAGAAGCGTATTCGCGTCCGAGATCATCAGGCATCAACGCCATCACCATTGTAGAAGGAGATGAGCTGTTAGAGGCCAGATTGACCAATGGGCAATGTGAGATACTCATGGGAACCAAGGAAGGCAAGGCCATTCGTTTCAATGAGAAAACTGTACGTGCGGTAGGAAGAACGGCACAAGGAGTGAAGGCCGTGACTTTGGGAAGCGCCAAAGATGAGGTCATCGGAATGGTATGCGTGGAGAATGCAGACCGTGATATTTTGGTGATCAGCGATAAGGGCTATGGCAAGCGTTCATCTTTGGAAGATTACCGCATCACCAACCGTGGTGGAAAAGGAGTAAAGACCATCAATGTGACAGAGAAAACGGGTCAATTGATCGCCATACTTGCGGTGGACAATGAGCTGGACTTCATGATCATCAATCGCTCCGGCATCACCATTCGTTTGCGCGTAGAAGATTTGAGAGTAATGGGAAGAGCAACGCAAGGAGTTCGCCTCATCAGTTTGCGTGGCAACGATGAGATTGCAGCGGTAACAGCGGTTATTAAAGATGAAGAAGAGGAGACAGAGCGTTCATCAGACATTGTGATGGAGAGCGATGCTACCTTGGAGGTGACGGGAGATGTGGAATCCGCCGAGGACACAGCCGCAGATACCACGGAGGAGACGGGCGAATAAAATGGAAAGACAAAAAGTGGCAAGAAAATTGAAAACCGAAAAATAAACATTTTATCATGAAGAAGATTGTATTACTCAGCGTTTATTTGCTATCCAGTTGGATGATCCAAGCCCAACCCAAAGTGACCAGCGCCTTCAATGCCAATAAAGAAGGCAAGTATGAAGAGGCGAAACAGTACATCGATGATGCGATGGCAGATCCCAAGGCCACTGAGAAAGAGAAGTTTTGGAGGTATAGAGGGAACATCTATTGCAATATTGTGAAGGATACTGTTCTAAATGCCAAGTATCCGGACGCTTTGACCACGGCCTTGGCGGCGTACAAGAAATATTTTGAGATTGATAAAAGACAAGATTACAAAGCGGAGGTGTATGCTGAGATGGAGCAAGTAAAAGCGATCATCGGATTAAGAGCAGATCGCTCCTACAAATCCAAAAAGTATTGTAAAGCAGGGGATGAGTTTTTAGCTATTTCTCAAATCAGTGCAGGGGAGAATATTTTAGATACCGTATTTATTTTTAACAGTGCATTTTGTTACAACCAATGTGGTAATGATGCAAAGGCATTGGAAGGCTTTCAGGTATGTGCTAGTAAAGGATACAATGTAAGAGACTCTTATTTGGGAATGTCTAATATCTATTTAAAGCAAGGCAACAAGGAAGAGGCGATTAAAATTTTAACTGAAGCACGAAAGGCCTATCCTAAAGATGCTGAGTTTTTAAGAGCGGAGGTAAATATTTATATTGATGAGAAGAACTATACGAAAGCGCAAGATCTCTTGAAAGCTTTGACAGAAACGGATCCGAAGAACGAGAGCGTTTGGTTTGTGTTGGGGGTAACTTATGAAAAAGAGAATAATCCCACAGAAGCAGAGAAGAGTTATTCCAATGCGCTAGCGATCAAACCTGATTATTACGATGCGGCCTACAACATGGGAGCCATGTATTACAACCAAGCGCAAGCAAAATCAAAAGTGTGCAATGAGATTCCGCCAAGAGAAACAGCCAAGTATGATGCTTGCAAAGCGGAGCTCAAGCCAATTTACTTGAAGGCCGCTGGATATTTTGAAATTTGCTACCAACAAGAGCCAGGTGATGCACAGTTGAAGCAAGCTTTGAAGGAGACTTATCTAAAAGG
>CANHWU010000071.1 GCA_947464415.1 Flavobacteriales bacterium | reverse complement strand
GTCGTTGTGGTAAATGTGCTAGAGTTCGTACCTGCGTTACTGCCATTCACCTTCCATTGATAAGCCGGTGTGGTGCCGCCATTGGTGGGCGTGGCCGTGAAAGTAACACTCTCTCCTTGACAGATGCTATTGTTAGCATCGCTAGAGGCTAATGAGACGGATGGAACCAGTTCATTCGTTACCCCAATTGTAACAATGTTACTAGAGAGAGAAGAGCTTGTTTGACAAGTATTGTTAGGAGTTAACACAACACTTATCTGATCCAAATTATTTTGTGAAGTGCTAGTAAAGCTAGAGGCATTGGTGCCTACATTGACGCCGTTGACCTTCCATTGATAAGCCGGTGCGGCACCCGCGTTGGTTACCGTTGCATTATAAGTCAACGTGGCACTGGAACAAAAACCTTTAACATTCAACCCCAAAAATAAATCATCGATTCGCCAGTTCACAGTATTCAAAGCAGCAGCTCCAGCTCCATTATATCCATAAATTCGAATAGTAACCACTCCTCCAAGTGTGGTGGTGATGCTTCCTTCTGTTAATGCATTGGTTTTATAAGCCCAAATTGAATTATTAGCAATAGAACCTGTCGCTATGTCGGTTGTATAGTTGTCCAAACTATTGCGAATGGTATACGCTTGTGCTCCTGTATTGGTACTTCTTGTTCCGAAAGAAATTTCACTCAAATCAATGGCAAACCCGCTGGGGGCGGTGAGCGTAAATTCAAAATAACCGCTTCCATTGGCTGCTGTATTCAAAGCCCCTGTGCGAGCGGCTATTCCAGCAAAGTTGGCGCCACTAGCAGTAGCATAACCAGCGCTTGGTGGGTTGGCTGACAATATAAAAGGATTGACCGTACCATTTTGATTGTTAGCCGTTAAATTAGAAATGGTCAGGCCTGCAATGTTATTGACGGTGGGTGTCCCTGTGGTCGAGGTAAAGTCCCAACTAACTTGACCCGTGGAGGTAGTAACCGTATTGGCAGGCTCAGATATACTCACGGTAGGTGTAACATTGGCTGTAATAGTTACCTGACCATTCACATTGCTAGTTCCATTCCAAATACCACCTCCACTCACACTGTATCCGCCATACACCCAGGCACAACCAAAAATCCGGTATCTAAAAGTATAGTAATAGGTTCCTGCAACCAAAGCGGTATTGAAATTAGCACTGTATTCATCGTCATTGTTGGACTGAACATTCCAAGTTGCAGCAGACCAATTGGTCCAAGTGCTGGGATCAGTATTGGCGGTATGGTATCCAAACTGCGCCTCCACATTGGCATTAGCCCCTGCTGCTTCGGTCAATCCCGCCGCATAAACACGGCCAAAAACATTGTAAGTTCCGTTGGCACAAATACTTCCCGTTGCTGGGAATTGCAAGTTGGCATAGGGAATCTGTCGTATTGTCAAAGTCCCTGCAGCCGTAGTTTGCGTACACGTTCCTGTCGTGGTGACTGTATAATTGAATACTCCCGTTGCCGTTGGTGTTCCTGAAATGGTAACCACACCACCCGATACACTGGCAGACACTCCTGATGGTAAACCTGTCACAGTTGCTCCTGTTGCTCCTCCTCCTAAAGCATAAGTAATATTGGTTATCGCATTGCCTGCGCATGGCGTTTGATTGTTCGTTGATCCTGCTGAAGTCAATGCAATGGTAGCATTTGGATTCACCGTCATGGTAACGCTACCCGTCGCTGCGCAGGTAGTGGTGGTCATACTCACCGGATTAGGGTTGGCTGCACCAAAGTTGGTATTGGTATTGGTGTAATTTCCTTCACCACTGTTGGCTCTGGTCAAAAACTGATTGCTCAAAAATCCACCTTCAGAAGTGTACATGGCAAATAACTGAACGCTGCCGGTGGTATAACCCAACAAAGACTTCGGAATTTGAATCTCAAACCCTCTGGTATTATTGCTATTAGCCGGGTTAGCACCCATAGCAGCCCCTAAATTGAATTGGGTGAAAGGAGCAGAGGGTGCGTTGGTGTACCCTAAATATTGATTCGGTCCTCCTCCAGAACCCGCAGTTCCGGACAGGGTGTACAAGTCATAAAAATATTGACCACTCGCCACCCCAATAACCAAAACATAATCTGCGGCAAATCCAGCATCAAAGCTGATTCCATTGTTGATATCATCCACTCCTTGAGGAGCTGCTGAACGTCCGTAGTTACCATTGGTGTATCCACCAGTTTTGGAGTCAATCCAAACCAAAATACGGTTACCCGATTGCACATTACCTGCCACCCCGATAAACAAATTGTTCTGATTGGCACTAGCATACAGCGCGTTCAGTTCATGACCTGCGCCAAATCCGGGAGAAGGCCCCCCTGCCGAAGTGGCCAAAGCACTTCCCCAGTTGGCTTCCATGGTTCCATCCAACACAAATGCCGTTCCGTTGGACGGTATCACCGTTGCTCCTGCAGATTGCACGGACACCACTTGTCCATTGGTTAAAGCAGAGGTATTAAATGTGCTGGTGGCAGAAGATGCACCTTGCGAAACACCATCGATGAAAAATTGATATTGCGCGGCTCCTGATGATGTAAAGGTTACAGGTGTTCCTGCACAAATGGTATTACCTACTGAAGAAGTCAAAGACAAGGTGGGCGTGGGGGTTACACCCGTTGCAATACTATTAGAGGTTGCGGTTGTGGGAGAAGCACATACAGCATTGGTTGTCAACACCACTTGGACAATGTCCCCATCGACCAAGGCCGCATTGGTATACGTGGCACTATTGGTTCCCACATTGGCTCCATTCAATTTCCATTGATAGCTCGGTGCAGTTCCGCCGTTGGTAGGGGTAGCAGTGAAAGTGACGCTAGTTCCTGCGCAAATGCTGTTGTCTGCATCACTTGATGAAATGCTCACTGCTGGCACCGTTAACGCATTCACTGTTATCGTGCCTGTTGCATTGATTGTTCCACAACCGCCAATTAGGGGTATACTATAGTTAAAAGTTCCAGATGCGGTGGGAGTACCCGAAATGGTGATCATATTGGAGGCCCACGTGGCGCTCACCCCTGCAGGCAATCCGTTGGCTCCGAGGACACCCGCATTAGAGATCCCTGTTGCCCCCGTTGTAGAGTGCGTGATGTTGGTCAATGTCGTATTGACGCACAATGAAGGAGTAGATGAAGCCGTTCCCACCGTGTTAATTGGAGTAACTGTCACATTGGATGTGCTCGCGGTGGCTGTACATCCATAATTGTTAGTGGCCGTTACGGTGTACGTTGTGGCTACCGTTGGAATTACTCCGGTCGGATTTTGTAGAGTTGAAGTATATCCTGCAGGAGTTGATGACCAACTAAAAAGGGCGTTGGGCGAGGATGGGTATGTTCCTCCGACACTTACTGAATTGATTGCCCAGTACCAATCCCAAGAGGCGGTATATCTAAATCTGACATAAACACTGGCTTGATTCAAAAAACCTGCAGTCAATGCAATAGTGGATGAGGCAAAGGCGTTGGCAGCGCCTTGCGTGCTTGAATAGGTGACGAGGGTGGTCCAGTTTGTTCCATCAGCACTTATTTCAACAAATGCTCTGTCATCCGTTCCATTGGCGTAACGATAATAATGAGATAAACTAATACTCGCCGAGTTCATCTGCCACGTACTAAATGCAGGTGATTGTAATATAATACTAGTAGATACATTGGTAACATGCACTTGACGATCACTATCTGTCAGGATGAAGGAACTTCCATCTGGTGTGATAAGGGTTTCTGCCCCTGAATTTCCGCTGTTATAATTGCTTGCTCTAATGGTCCAAGCGGCATTCGTGGGTGTGCCATTGATAGAGTTGTTTGTAAGAGTCCATAAAGGAATAGAAGAATTAAAACTCTCAGACAAAGGGGTGGCTGTCAAGCCTGAATTAGACGTCGCGCTCGATGTCAAATTGATGGATTGTCCTGAACAAATGGCTGTTGAGGAAACGGATGCTGCGACTGCTGTAGGAATGGGGTTGACAGTAACCGCAGTACTGGCCGTGGCAGAATACCCCCCTGGGGTGGAGACTGTGAGCGTGTAGGTAGTATTTTGATTTACCACTACCCCTGTTGGGTTTAAGGTAGATGAAGTAAAACCGACGGGAGAGGAAGTCCATGCATAAGTGAAAGTTGGCGTACCACTCAATGTTATATCGTCAATGGCCCACGATTCGTTTGAGCTGTCATTGGTGATGGTAATTCTCACCTGAACTTGTGAGGCGCTGTTTGGCAGATCTACAACAAGAGTTCCATAACCATCCGTTGTTCTATTACCCCCGCCAGATGGGGCAAAAACCGTCGCTGTATTGTTTCCATCGTAAGAAGCGGTGGCTATTCCCGTTCCAGATGTGTAACTCCATCGAGCATTACTACTTCCATTCACTTGTAACTCATTGGACCAGGACATACCTCCGTCCAAAGATATCTCGACTCTCACATTGTCTGCTCCATCAGCACCATTACCTGTACTATTAGGTGAAAAAGAAGCTAATTTGAAAGAAAGACGCTTACTCACATAATTGGAAAGGCCACCTACATTACTAAAAGTGATGATCGACGTTTCATTGCTCACTCTGTAACCATTGACTCCCCCAACAAAATATGGAGAAGATGCTGGACTGGCGTTGGAGGCAGGTGTACTTCCACTTTGGATGTTCCCGCCAGTTGCATTATAATTTAACGTGCTACCTGATGTTTCAAAACCTTGAAAGGCTATGATAGTAGAGGGACTAGATGGTGCAACACCATTTATTGTACCTGATAAACTTACTGTTCCCCCTGCACAAACCATACTCTCAGAGACAGATGCTACTACCGCAGGACGCAGAGCAATCACAATACCGCCCATAGTTCGTGGAATTGTATTAGTGCTACAATTAAACCCGCCCAATCCAGTCTCTCCTATCATGGATTGAATGCCCCACGCCGCGCCAATAGCAACAGTATTGTTAACACCGTTGGAACCAACATCGTAAAGTTCACTCAATGGCGTTGGATTAGCTAATGTCCAAGCGCTGTAATTTGAATTAGACGAAGAGGTAATCCTTGAACAGTTTCCGAATACTAGAACAGCAACCCCTTCTGTAACAGTGGAAATGGAGGGAATATCGCTAATCGTTTGGTTGGAGACGGTGGACCAAGCAGTTGGAGTAGGCACATCAAAAGGACTTGTATTGCTAACACCCGAAAAGGCCACGATAGCACCTGTGGCCGGGTTTGAAGAAGCCGTAACCGAAAATGTGTAATTAGCGGGCTCACTCAATCCAGCAATTTTATAAAGCAAAGTAGCGCGACCTCTACTTAAATCGGTGCCTGCGATTACAGTCCAACCAGATGATGACGCGTTAGTTTGTCCTCCATTAAAATAATTACCCACATTGGCAATCATAATATCCCCTGCAACCACACCGGTAGGCTTATTAATTGTCACCGAAGCCGATGTGCTGATAGCGCTGGTGGCCGCACCCCGCTGAGCGATCTGCGAACTGCTGATCAATGGAAATAAACCAATACAGACCAAAAGTATAAAAGCGGCCTTGATGGCGGTTTTGATTCCTTTCAATTGATTAGCCAACGTATCAATGGATAACGCAATATTTTGAACATTTCTCATCATTAGGTATAAATGTTTTCTATTCGAATTTGTGATACGATGAAAATCGTCTGATGTTACATCCTCGAAAGCAGATTTATCATAGCATTCTCTCATTGCTTCTTTATTTAAATAGCCTGTATTTATTAATTTACTATCAACAAATTATATAATTCCGCGCTAAAATAGACATGCTCTTCTGTCCTTTCTTCGATTTTGTGTTAAACCTTTATCATTTCTTACACAATTCATTGTTCAACATATTTTGATTTTTTCTCCAATGGGTATCACCCTATTTTTGCCCCATGCAACAAGAAGATAAACTCAAGCTCGTCATCTCACATGCCAAGGAGTATGGCTTTGTGTTCCCCTCATCCGAAATTTATGATGGCCTCAGCGCGGCCTATGACTATGCCCAACTGGGTGTTGAACTAAAAAACAACATCAAAAACTACTGGTGGACGGCCATGACGCGCATGCATCAAAATATCGTGGGAATCGACTCCTCTATCTTCATGCACCCTACCACTTGGAAGGCCAGTGGACACGTGGATGCCTTCAATGATCCCCTTATTGACAACAAAGACAGTAAAAAGAGATACCGCGCCGACGTTCTTTTAGAAGAATATATGGCCAAGTCAGAAGCCAAAATCCAAAAGGAGATTGACAAAGCCAAAAACAAATTTGGTGACGCCTTTATCGAAGAACAATTCCGCGCTACCAATCCCAATGTCCTCCGCAGCCAAGCCAAAATCGACGATGTGCAGTCCAAAATGAAGACGGCTTTGGAATCTTCAGACCTCGTTGCCCTTAAAAACCTCATCGAAGAATGTGAAATCGCCTGCCCTGAATCTGGATCCAGAAACTGGACAGAAGTGCGTCAATTCAATTTGATGTTCAAAACGGAATTGGGCGCTGTGTCGGGAGATGCGGGTATCATCTACCTGCGTCCCGAAACAGCCCAAGGGATTTTTGTTAATTTCTTGAACGTTCAAAAAACAGGAAGAATGAAACTTCCGTTTGGAATCGCTCAAATCGGTAAAGCGTTCAGAAATGAAATCATCGCCCGCCAATTCATTTTCCGAATGCGGGAATTTGAACAAATGGAAATGCAGTTCTTTTGCAAGCCCGGCACCGAAATGGAATGGTATGAATACTGGAAAAACACCCGCATCGCGTGGCACAAGGCACTTGGATTAGGAGAAGAAAATTACAAATTCCATGATCACATCAAATTGGCCCACTACGCCAATGCCGCTTGTGACATTGAGTTCAACTTCCCGATGGGATTCAAGGAGCTGGAAGGGATTCACTCGCGCACAGATTTTGACCTCTCTCAACACGAAACATTCAGCGGTAAAAAACTGCGCTACTTCGATCCCGAAACCAATGAGAGTTTTATTCCTTACGTCATCGAAACCTCTATCGGCCTGGACAGAATGTTCCTAGCGGTATTGAGTAACGCCTACCGCACGGAAATGGTTCCCGGAAAAGAAGGAGAAGAAGGCGCTGAAAGAACCGTCCTGTCCATTCACCCCGCATTGGCTCCCGTCAAAGTAGCCATTCTGCCTTTGGTGAAAAAAGACGGTTTGCCTGAAAAAGCAAAAGAGATTGTAGATGCCTTGAAACTCGATTTCAACTTGCAATATGATGATAAAGACGCGGTGGGAAGAAGGTATCGCAGACAAGATGCCATCGGGACTCCTTATTGCGTAACGGTGGACAATCAAACTCTGGAGGACAATACCGTCACCATCAGAGACCGCGACACCATGCAACAAGAAAGAGTAGCCATTGATCAATTGCATCAGATCATCTCGAAAAAGGTAAGCTTGTCTACCCTTTTGAACTGAATCAACCGTTTATTCTTTGACCAAGGCCTCTAAGCAATCTATCCAGGCTTTAGAGTCATTGAGACTAGGCACGAGTTGTACTTTATGACCACCGTGCTCCTCAAACAACTCTTGATACTCGACACCAATTTCGATGGTGGTTTCCAAACAGTCGGCCACAAATGCAGGAGAGAAAACCAAAAGTTTTTTAGTTCCTTTTTTGGCCAAATCCTCAATCAGATGATCGGAAAAAGGCTCGATCCATCCTTTGCCCAATCTACTTTGAAAGCCCACTGAGTATCGGTCTTCTGGAATACCCATGCTGCTGACAATACTGCGAGTAGTGGCATAGCAGGTTGCCTTGTAACACAACTTATTCTCATCATTGATCTCGTGCTCGCAACTGTGATTTCTGCACTTATTGTCTTTGTATATTTTATCCACCTGTCTTTCTGGCAAGCCATGGTAACTGAATAAGACATGATCATAATCTTGCCAATTAAACTCGGCCGCCCTTTGATGCCACGCTTTAAGAAAAAGAGGATGATCATGAAATTGAGAAACGATTTTGATTTCAGGAAACGACCACCATCCGCTCATGATCTTCATGGCTCTTTCAATCACACTGCCCGTTGACGCAGAAGCATATTGGGGAAACAATGGAATAATCACCAATTTCTCCGGCCCCCAATCCTCTATGGATTTGAAAGCAGATTCCAATGAAGGATTCTGGTAACGCATGGCCAAAAAGACCTTGGTGTGTTGCTCATCAAATCGGGCTTGCAATTGTTGCTGATTGGTTTTTCCATAATGGATCAATGGCGAGCCCTCGGGTGTCCATAACTCCTGATATACTTTAGAAGATTTGCGGTGCCTGAACGGAACGATAATGCCATTCACCAAAATAGACCGCCCTAGAGCATTGATATCAATGACTCGTGGATCGTTTAAGAATTGAGTAAGATACCGGTACACCGCTCCAGGATACGGATTATCCGGAGATCCTAAATTTACCAAAAGCACAGCAGTTTTCTTCATGTTGCAAAGGAACAAAAGAGAACACTATCACAAAGCATTATCTTTGCGCGGATGAATAAAAATTTGTATTCCATGACCGGCTATGGCCGACAGGAAGAAACCATCGGCGAGTCTATATTTACTGTCGAAATTCGCTGCCTCAACAGTAAAGGACTGGACTTGAATGTTCGCACTCCTTATTTCCTCAGAGATAAAGAAATGAGCATCCGAACCCTCACCGCAGAAAAATTACTGCGTGGAAAAATTGAGGTGTTTATTCATGCCGAGAGTCTCACCACACAGCGTGAGCTACCCATCAATTGGTCTTTATTAAAAACCTACACAGACTCATTGAAGGAATTTGCGCAAGCTGAATCGCTCTCCACACAGGATATTTTGGGCATCGCGTTAAAATTGCCCGATGTTCAAAAAGCAGAAGACAAAACATTTGCGGAAGCACAATGGGAGACTTTATTACGCACCATAGAACTCACCATTCAAGCCGTTCAAACCTATCGAAAAACAGAAGGAGACTCGCTTTTTCAGGAGTTTCATGACCGCATCCAACTCATATTAGAAGCCCGTGAAAACATCATTCAACCTTTATTGGAACGCAACGAGAAAGTGCGTGCTAGATTAAAAAATGCTTTGGATGAAGTGTTACCTGCGGATAAAATAGATGCCAATCGCTACGAGCAGGAAATTATCTACTACCTTGAAAGGCTAGATATTTCTGAAGAACAAAGTCGTCTTCTCACCAACTGCCAACATTTTTTGGAAGAGCTAAACCATGAGGCACAGGGTAAAAAACTAGGATTCATTGCTCAAGAAATTGGCCGAGAAATCAATACCATCGGCAGCAAAGCCAATGATGCCACCATTCAAAAGTGGGTGGTGAATATGAAGGATGAATTAGAAAAAATCAAAGAGCAAATCAATAACGTATTGTAAATTGATTATTTTAGCATATGGACAAGGCCATTATTTTTTCTGCTCCCAGTGGCGCTGGTAAAACTACCATAGTCCATCACCTTATGAAGATACCTTCCTTTAAGTTGGCTTTTTCTGTCTCCGCCACGAGTCGTGCCAAGCGACACAATGAAGTAGATGGAAAAGACTATCATTTCCTCACCCCAGATGACTTCTTGCACAGAGCACAACGCGGAGAATTTTTAGAATGGGAAGAGGTGTATAAAGATCAATATTACGGCACACTGAAATCGGAAATTGACAACATTTGGAAAGCCGGCAAGAATGTCATTTTTGATGTGGATGTACAAGGCGGTTTGAACTTGAAAAAGATTTTCGGAGACAACGCTTTGTCGATCTTCGTTCAACCCCCCAGTATTGAAATATTGAATTTCAGATTGCGTAACAGAAGTACCGAATCTGCGGAGAAAATAGCCATGCGCATACAAAAAGCAGCTTCCGAAATGAAATATGCTCCGAAATTTGATGTGCAATTGATGAACGATGATTTACATGTTGCACTCAGCGAAGCCGAGCGAATGGTGGGTGATTTTTTGCAGACAACAAAGTGAAAATTGGACTTTTCTTTGGTTCTTTCAATCCCATTCATCATGGACATCTATCAATCGCGCAAGCCTTCCAAAAACAAGCCCATCTGGATGAATTATGGTGGATCGTTTCTCCTCAAAACCCACACAAATCCCCGCTCGAATTAGCTGCTTTTTCTCATCGATTAGCGATGGCTAAAATCGCATTGAGCCATTATCCTGAGTACTATATTTCAGATATCGAGGAGACCTTACCCAAGCCCTCCTACACCATTGATACCTTAACCTTCTTAGAAAAACAATTTCCCCACCACCATTGGATACTCCTCATGGGAACGGACAGCTGGAATAGCCTTCCCACCTGGAAACAAGGCAATATCATCGAAGATAAATACCCCGTCTTCGTATATCCAAGAAACGGAGAACTTGAAATGAGAAAAGGAAGGTGTCATTTACTAAAGGGAACTTTTCATGATATATCCAGTACGCTCATTCGTAATGAACTACATGATCAAAAAAAAACTAACTACCTAGATCCGAAGGTGTGGCAATATATCCAAGAGCACCAGCTATATTAGAGTCCCAACATGGCATTGACCATCTGCTGATACTCTTCAGTAGTGAATTTCAATCGCTCCTTGGTAAAGGCGATATCACCTATTTCATTCATTGGAACTAAGTGAATGTGGGCATGGGGAACTTCCAATCCCACCACAGCCGTTCCAATGCGCTTACAAGGAAAAACGGCTTCCATCCGCTTTGCCACGCGCTTTGCAAAAAGCTGCAATGATAAAAATTCCTCATCACTTAAATCCCAAATCTTGTCCACTTCTCTCTTGGGTATCACCAAAATGTGCCCTTTGGCGATGGGAAGAATGTCCAAAAAAGCAATGTGATGCTCATCCTCTGCCACCTTGTAACAAGGGATTTCCCCCGCTACGATTCGAGAAAATATAGTCGCCATTATCTAGAAATATCCAGAATTTCAAAATCAATCAAACCCGCAGGAACCTGCACTTGCGCAACATCCCCTACTTTTTTTCCCAACAACCCCTTTCCAATCGGAGAATCTACACTGATCTTCTTTTCCGCCAAATTGGCCTCATTCTCGGCTACCAAAGTGTATTCTACAACGGCATTATTCTTCTTGTTTTGAATCTTCACTTTGGAAAGAATATACACTTTAGAATTATCCACTTGGGATTCATCAATCAATCGAGCGTTGGCCACCAAGTCCTCCATTTTTGCAATGCGTGCTTCCAATAAACCTTGCGCCTCTTTGGCTGCGTCATATTCCGCATTTTCGGATAAATCCCCTTTGTCTCTGGCCTCAGCAATCTGCTGACTAATCTTAGGGCGCTCAACGCTTTTCAATTGATGTAAATCCTCTTTCAACTTTTTCAGCCCTTCCGCTGTGTAATAAGCAATACTCATAATACTTTGATTAGATAAGAAAAAAAAGAAACCCCTTTCGAGGTTTCTTCAACAAATTTAATGAAAAACTTTTGATTTTACAAAGTCAAATGCAATCCCAAACTGTGCACTCCATTGAATGGATTAGATGTTCTATAAGAATAATCTACCCCTATGATAGAGCCATTATTCATAGGCAATTGAACAGTGAGTCCTGCAGTAGGTCCGGTGAATACGGTGGTTCTATCGGCTGACTTCAGTCCATTTTCCCACTGATAACCCATTCTGTAAATAAACTTATCTTTTAGATTGAACTCTCCCCCTACACCCCATTGGTCTTTGGTGAATGAGTTAGAAGTATATTGCATGTTAGAAGTGATCTTCATTTCATCTGAAATGATGAAATCATAAGCAAATCCTACATTTACCAATGAAGGTAATTCATACTTCTCAGAACGCTGCTCTACTGTCAAAGAGGCCCCATTGGTAGGAATGGTAGCGGTGATTGACAATCCATCCCCTTTGTAACGCATGGGAGGCCCAACATTGCGCAAACTGATACCAAAACGGATATTATCATCCTCACCTGTTACATATCGGATTCCCGCGTCAAACGAAACTCCTTGAGAACGAACATTGTATATGGCTTCAGAAATCAAACGAACTGTCAATCCTCCATAAATACTGTTGGAGAAAGCCTTGGCATAGGAAACACCAATATTGGTATAATTAGGAGAGAAACTTCCTATTCCACCTTCTGGAAGCGCCTCTTCCGTAATTCCAATATCACCAAAGTTCATATTGGTTACCGACAATCCCAAAACGGAAGATTCATTTAATCTCTGGCCAAATCCAAAAGCATTCAATTTGATACCGGTTCCCACCAAATAATTCGTGTTGGTAAACAACAACTCTGTCTTATTGGTAAATGCCAAACCGGCTACATTGTTGTAAGAAGCCTCAATTCCATTGATGGAAGCCATCGCTGAGTAGCCCAAAGCCGAGCTTCTTGCCCAAGGGTTGATCAACAAGTGACCCGCGCCTGCTGAACCTGCGCGATCGGGGTTTCCTGCTGTGGCGGTCCATGTGGTGATGGCGGCCAATGCGATTGTAACTATTTTCTTTTTCATTTTTCTTTCCTTAACCGATTAGAAATTATCCAAATCCACTGGCCTCATTACGCCAAACCATTTCAGTACCTTTTCTCCTACTCCTTCCACTTTTACATGGATAATGTAGGTACCTGAGGCAATGGGAACATTCTTGCTGTTCTTCAAATCCCAGTCGATGCTCGTCAACGGATCGGCCTTGTTGAACTGTCGTATCAAGGTTCCGTTCATATCGTAAATTGTCACCAAACACACCTCAGGCAAATTCGTGATCTTCACTCGGTTGTCCAATTTGCTGGTTTCATAAGTGCTGAACGCATAGTAAGGGTTGGGAACAATGTTGATCATATCCAACGCATCCGTTGCACTCGCGTTGTCATTGATCACTGGCGCCAAGC
>CANHWU010000070.1 GCA_947464415.1 Flavobacteriales bacterium | reverse complement strand
TAGATAAAAATGTCCCAGCCCTTTTAAGCAATGTTGAAAATCCAATCAATGAGATTCTAAAATTAAAAATTTCATCACTCCAAGAAATTAACGATTCCCTCACCAATTCAGCCATTGCATTGAGAATTTCAGCTAGTAATAAAAAAGATCTCATTCAAAAGAATCAATTGATGCGGGATGCTTTTGACGACGAGATGAAATCACAAAAAGTAATGCAGCATTTAGTGATGGCCATTGATGCTGCAGGTGTGTTTAAACTTTACAATGACGACGAAATTCTATTCCTAAGAAAAGCATCCGACGATCAAATCAAAAAAGAATTTAGGAGCAGTAAAACCTATCTAGCCACTACGGACGCTGTGGTTGGTGAGCCCTATTACGTGAAATCTAAAAGCAATGATAAGAATGCGACAGTTGAGAAAGATTTCTTTTACACCGTGCAAATTGGAGCGTTTAAAAGTACTTTTTACATAGAGCAGTGGGATGAGTGGTCCACTATCATTGGTGAAAAGATAGAAAGTGGATTAACGCGTGTCATGATTGGAAAAGAAGCCACTTCTGAACAAGCCGAAATTTCCAAAAGGAAATTACAATCACTGGGATACGCCGATGCCTTTGTGGTATTATATAACAACGGAGAAAGATTACCCATCAGAGATATTTTAAATATTACCGAAAAAATAGATACCACATTATTGACCACTGACCGAGCCAAAGCATTGCAAATGACAAAGGATAAGGAAAATAAAATGGCCTCATGGAGCAGAGGAATTTATGTTTGGTCCAAGGCCTTTGTAAATGTTCCGGCAGAACGCATCATGGACGACTTCAAACAATGGAAAATAGACCATGTAATTCTCTCCCCTACTACCGATGCAAAAAATTGGGAAAAAGCGCAACCCTTGATTGATTTGCTGAATCAAAATGACATTGCAGTGGAATGGATGATAGGTAACAACAAATGGTTGGGCCATCCCGTTACGGGTAAATTAGATAGTTTGAACAACCAATTGCAAACTTGGAATATTAAAACCTTGCATTTAGACATTGAACCGCATACATTGGCAGACTATAAGAAGAACAAAGAAAAGTACCATCGACAGTATCTAGAATTGGTAAATGAGGCGAATATATTTTGCAAAAAAAACAATTTACAACTCAACCTTTCTATACCACTTGGACTACCCGAAGATGTCCTTCAAAAAATTGCTGAACTCAACATCACCACCACTCTAATGGCCTACGAAAATCCCAATGTAGATGCCATTAAACGAAGAAGCCAAGAAGAAGTGCAATTTGGACAAACAAAAACCATCATCGCCTTGCGCGCGAAAGACTATCAAAAATCAGCAGACATGGAAAAGGATCTTCAATTGTTGAAAGATTGGATACCTAGCCATCGAATTGTGATTCACGACTACAACACATACAAACAAATATCATCCAATGAAAAGCGTTAACTTTAAACGAGCAGGAGCCGACATCAGGGTTGCTGAAGAAAGTAAGTCCATCAAAAGGAAAAGACATTGGGACAGAATCATTTATTTCATTGTCTTTTTCGCCTTGCTTTTTGGAATTGCTTATTACGCATTTACTCGTCTGTTTTACGTTCGTGCCAGCTCACAAGTCTTGTACGAAAACGTAGAGTTGCGCCTACTGGACGATTGCCGTATTATGGAATATTTCACTCACGAAGATGACACTGTACGATTTGGAGATACTCTTTTCCGATACGTGGAAGATCAAGATGGTGATCGACAAGGTAACGGAAGTATTTCCATTTCTAATAGTAGTGGCGATAATCCGGCGTACAACTGGGTACTACGAGAAATTTTCAGTACAGAATCTAAAATCAATGGCAATAATTCAGAAATCGATCAATGTCGCTCTTTGATCCAGAATTATCAAGATGAAGTAGAAAAAATAAGAGCTTCTGTGAGTCTCGGGGTTCTGCCCCAAAGCAGGTTAGATGTCAGAGAAAATGACATCACTAAACTCAATGCACAAATTCAAAAACTGGAATCTGAAAATGCGAAATTAAGAAATGCCATTGAGGAATTGAAGTCGAAGATTCCTTCCATGCAAAATCAAAGTGTACAAAGCATTGGACAAGGATATGGAGAATTGGAAGAAGAGAAATACTTTCTCTCTCCTTTTGAAGGAACGGTAAATCGTATTTTCATTCGCCAATTTGAAACCTGCCTGAAATCAGAGACCATTTTGTCACTGCATCGCAATTCCCCGATTTTCGTAAGAGCATTTTTTGACCAAGAAGACATTGATCAACTCAAACCAGGCGATGAGTTTACTTTGGAATTTCCCGATGGCACAGAGTCCATAGGTACTCTAAAGCGATTTTATTATTCTACCGTTCCATTGCCAGTAGAATTCCAGAAAAGATATGAGCCAGTAACGCGCGCCATCGGTGGAGATATCTACCCAAGAGACAGTACCCAAGCGGCGCTTTGGAAGAACTTCTATAAGATGAATGTCACGGTTAAAAAATTTAAATTTTAAAGCCATGCAATCACCTGTTATCGTCATAGACAACCTTCAGTTTGTTCGCCTCTCTTTAGAAACTGGATTAGATACCACGCAAATAATGGCATATGATGGAGTCCTCATTGACTCCAATGATGCACCTTTTGTGCAGAATAGTATTCTCAGTATTCGAAGACATCATCAACCAGAGGTATACTTAAAACCCATCTTTTTGTGCCAAAACCATCCATCAGCATTCATTCATATTCATGCACTTTCCGATGGTCAGTACATCCATGATAAAGACAACACATTGGTGGCGAGCAAGACGCGTAAAATTTTTCAAAAAACGCTAGAGCTCAGTGAAAGCAAGCCCAATTCTGCTTACGGCGCGGCCATCAAAAAAGCTTTGGATTATATGTACTGCAGAGAAAATAGAATACT
Organism: Flavobacteriales bacterium; assembly: GCA_947464415.1. GTDB lineage: Bacteria > Bacteroidota > Bacteroidia > Flavobacteriales_D > Sanyastnellaceae > CAMCTV01. The sequence goes on along the minus strand of CANHWU010000070.1, from coordinate 10,069 downwards.
GCAACCCATTTTAGATCCTTTCTCTATCATCGGATATAGTTTCCCAGAAATGTCCGTTTCATTTGAAACCCATGAAGAAGCTCAGATTTTAGATGCCTTAGATTGGGCAGAAAAAAATGAATTGATCTGGCCAGATTTCCAAGAAAAAATATATGTCTGTAATCAATGCTCAGGAGGATTCTTGAGCTACAGAGAAGTTTGTCCTCATTGTCAATCTTCCCATACTTATGGAGAAGATCTGGTGCATCATTTTCCTTGTGCTTACATAGGACCTATTTCGGACTTTACCAATGAAAAACATGAGGGATTACATTGCCCCAAATGCAACAAAGGGGTGCATCACATCGGAGTGGATTATGACAAGCCCTCCGTTTTGTATCACTGTAATAATTGTGACACCAAATTCCAAGATTTATATGTAAAGGCCAAATGCTTGAATTGTAAAAATGATGTGGAGGTACAATATTTACAATCCAGAACCATCAATACTTATAAGCTCACCAGCAAAGGAAGACACGCAATCACAAAAGGATTTGAATTACAAAACCACACCACAGATGCCCATTTTATAGAAAGAGATCTTATCAGTGAAGATACCTTTATTTCCTTGCTCAATCAAGATTGCAAAAGATCACAAATCGAGGAAAGAAGCATTGGGTTGATGGCCATTAGCATCAATAATCACCAAGCCATAGCAAAAGAAATGGGGAATTATCGGTTTAAAAAATTAGTTCTTGAGTTGTATGATATCATAGCCAACGAGCTCAATCCTTTAGAGTACCTTTACTTAGAACAAGGTCACACCTTTTATTTCAACCAATACTTGGGAATAGAAGATAGTTTTATATCGATACAAAGTTCCTTTCAAGAGCGTTTAAATCAACTGATTATACACAATCATAGTGGAATATCGGTTTCCATGAACTATCAAAATATTTCTTTGAATGAATGCAAAGATGGTAGAGAGGCCTTGAATAAACTCAAAACCCAACTGAACTAAAATGGAGTTCATTGATGAATTTTTCCTGTTCGTCACCAGCATGGACTGGGAAAAATTTTCTCGCTATTTCTATTTCTTTGTCATTTTTGAGTTTCTCAGATTCTTTGTTGTAGAATTATTCGTTTTGTTGTTGTGGAAATTCACTCATCGCTTCAGAAAACAAAGATGGGAAAAAGCACATCACGAATTGTGGACCCGAATGCCATTGGTGTCCATCATTGTTCCAGGGAAAAATGAAGGGAAGCATATTTACAAATTGGTTCAATCATTAAAAGAGCAGACTTATAAAAATTTCGAGCTCATTGTAATCGATGACGGAAGCGATGATGATACCGAGCGCATTTGCCGCAGCTTGAAAAAAAATGGGATGATTGATCTTTTCATCCGAAACGATGTCCGAGGCGGGAAAGCCTCGGCGGCCAATCTCGGTTTGCGGTTCGCGAAAGGAGAGTTTGTTGTGCACCTCGATGCAGATTGTTCCTATTGGCCAGATGCCATTGAGAAAATTGTGCGTGTATTTTATTTTGATCATCGTGTCGGGGGTGTCGGGGGAAATGTACAGGTAAGAAATTATAAAGATTCGTTGGTAGCTACTTTTCAAGCCATAGAATATTTTGATAGCATCTCCATTGGAAGAATATCCAGCAGTGAATTAGGTATTTACCGAGTAATCAGCGGAGCATTTGGTGCTTTCAGAAAAGAGGCTTTGGATAAAATAGGAGGTTGGGACATTGGCCCTGGTTTGGATGGGGATATCACGGTGAAGCTGCGAAAAATAGGTTACAAGGTGAAGTACGAGCCAGATGCCGTATGTAAAACCAATGCTCCGGACACTTTCAAAAAACTGGCTAATCAAAGATTGAGATGGGATAAGTCATTGATTCGATTTCGTTTAAGAAAACATTTTGACGTCCTGCTTCCATCAAAAAATTTCTCTTGGCTCAACTTCTTTTCATTCGTGGAGAATATCGTATACAATTTGGTATTAAATTTTAAATGGTATTTCTACATCATCGATATCATCTTCAATTTCACTTCTCTTCTCCCCTTTATCTTGCTCACCAACCTTTTATTGTACACCATCAATTTCTTTGTAAAATTCATCCTATTCTCGGCATTTCGATTGAACCATAAAGAGCCCATTGCCTATTTTATTCCGTACTTGCCTGGAATGGTCATTTATTTTGGATACTTTTTACGCTTCACCAGAACAGTGGCGTACTTTCAAGAGATTTTTTGGAAAGCTTCTTATAAAGACCCCTGGAATCCAGAAAAGTCTTCTAAATTCGCTAAAGCGATGAAGCTATAATTTTATTAGCTTTACCTCATGCCACTCAATTCATTATTCTCATGGTTCATTACCAAAAGAATGCACCAAATTGAGCTCTTCATGAAGCATCCACATGAAGTACAAGATGAATTATTTCAATACTTCTTGGAAGAAGCGGGCAGCACGCGATTTGGCGTTGATCATGACTTTCAAAAAATAAGAACACTCGAAGATTTCCGGAAGGCGGTGCCGGTAAGAAACTATGAGCAATTTAAAAAATACATCGATCTGCTCAAAGATGGAGAACAACAAGTTACTTGGCCTACCAAAGTCAAATGGTTCGCTAAAAGTAGTGGCACCACGGATGATAAAAGTAAATACATACCTGTAACCTCGGAAGCTCTGGAAGACTGTCATTACAAAGGGGGCAAAGACATGTTGGCCCTATACTATCATCAAATCCCCAATGCCTCTCTGTTCAGCGGAAAATCCCTCGTCGTTGGCGGATCCTCCGCCATTTCCACCTTTAATCAAAGCAGTCTTACGGGAGATCTTTCCGCAATCATTATCCACAATCTACCCGCGTGGGTTGAATTAAAAAGAACCCCCTCCAAAGAAATTGCACTGATGAATAATTGGGAGGAAAAATTAGAGGCTATGGCTTTGGCCACTATGAATGAGGACGTAACCAACATAGCAGGGGTGCCAAGCTGGACGCTTATTTTATTGCAAAGAATTTGTGAAATAAAGGGTGTCCGAAACATCAAAGAAATTTGGCCTAATTTAGAACTTTATATGCATGGGGGAATCAGTTTTCTTCCGTACCAAAAAGGTTTTCGAGAGATTTGCAGCGATGAAATGAATTTTATGGAAACCTACAATGCCAGTGAGGGTTTCTTTGGCATACAAGACAACTTAGAAAGGGATGATTTATTGTTGATGCTGGATTATGGTATTTATTATGAGTTCATTCCAATGGAGGAATGGGGAAATGACCAACCTCAAACCATCAGTTTACAGGAAGTGGAGCTGAATCAACTCTACTCCATTGTAATCACCACCAATGGTGGACTGTGGAGATACCAAATTGGCGATACCATTCGATTTACTTCACTGCATCCCTATCGCATAAAAATAACGGGACGAACGAAGCAATTTATCAATATTGCGGGAGAAGAATTGATGGTGGAAAATGCAGAGAATGCACTGGCCAAAACTTGTCATGCATTTCAAGTTTCCATTCAAGATTTTACCGTTTGTCCCATGCCATTCGCCAGCGGAGGTTTTTATCATCATTGGATCATTGAATTTCAACACGAACCCGGAAATATTGATGCCTTTTCCGCACTCCTCGATGAAGAAATCAGGAAGATAAACTCTGACTATGACGCCAAAAGGGCCGGTGATATTAATCTCCATCCTCTGCAAGTTCAAAAATTAACTACGGGAAGCTTTTCTCGTTGGATGAAAAAACGAGGGAAAATGGGGGGGCAAAACAAAGTACCGAGATTACACCCAGACGATAGATACTTTCAGCAAATCAATGATTTTTTGAATGAAAATTAATATCTTATTTATTCTTCAGTTATTTTATTCATTGCCATGTCTATTGGCTCAGAATAGACCTATACAAATAGCCATCGATGCATTTGGCAATCGCTATGAGGTGTTTCAAGAAAATATAAAAAAGTATGATGCTTCGGGCGGATTACTCTTTACAAACGGATTTCCGCAAATGGGCCTCATCGATCATCTGGATATTACCAATCCCCTACAGCCGTGCATATTCTTCTTTGATACTCAAAAAATCCTCAGTATAGACAATACACTTAGCAGCCAAAACGCACCAATAGATCTTTCCCAAAAGCTCCATAATGGTGTCCTACCTTATTATACTGCAGGATGCGTATCTGCCAACGGAGGATTTTGGTGTTTTGATAATATTCAAAAAAAAATCATCCGAATGGATGTTTTTGGGCAAACACTCTTTGAATTAGCCAACTTAAATGCTTACCATCCTATGGCGAGCTGGAACATTCTTTGGATGCAGGAAAGCAAAAATCAGTTGTTTCTGAGAGATGAAAATCACCTACACTGCTTTGACTTTACGGGTTCTTATCTGCAGTCTATTCATCAACCCTTTTACCCTTCTGCTGCTTTCAAGGGAAATGTTTTCGAGCTAAATCCCACAGGCCTGTACATGGTATATCCCACCAAAATGCTAATTCCCATCCATGACTCCACCACCCTCCCTTTTACTGTAGCCAATGGGAACTATTACGATTTTGAAAGGTATTTAATCGGAGTGAATATTCAAGAATTTGTCAACAAATAACGAATCAGTCTCACACAATACCCGAAATCTACTATTTTCACGACGTTATTTAACCTAAACAAATTTTATGCATCTCGCCATCGCTGGAAATATCGGTTCCGGAAAAACCACATTGACTACTTTGTTGGCCAAACATTATAAGTATACTCCTCATTTCGAAGAGGTAGATGATAATCCATATCTGATAGATTTTTACAAAGACATGCAACGTTGGTCTTTCAATCTGCAGGTTTTTTTCTTAAAAAGTCGACTTGCTCAACTCATAGAACTCAATAAAAAAGGGAAGAATGTGGTGCAAGACAGAACCATCTATGAAGATGCCTACATTTTTGCCCCTAACCTTCATGCTATGGGCCTTATGACTACTCGTGACTTTGAAAACTATGCCGATTTATTTTCGGTAATGGATGAATTCATCACACCTCCTGACTTACTGATTTATTTAAGAGCCAGCGTTCCTGCATTGGTAGAGAACATTCAAAAGAGAGGAAGAGAATATGAAGAGGCCATTCGATTGGACTATCTCACCCGATTAAATGAGCGCTATGAGGCTTGGATTACCACTTACAATAAGGGTAAACTTCTCATCATTGATGTAGACAACAACAGATTTCACGAGAAGGCCGAAGATTTGGGTAAGATCATTTCTGGCATCGATGGACAATTGAACGGATTGTTCAAGTAATTTTCAGAAGAACATAAATATTCATTCCATAAAAAAAGGTGATCCACGAGATCACCTTTTCCATTACCGTTAGCTTAGTTATTTCTTGGCTGCTCCATGATAAGCCGTTCCCTCTCCGTTGCTTAATATGATAAATTCAGTACGTCTATTCGCCGCCAATTGTTTCGAATCGCATAGCGCCTTTACTTCTCCTTCGCAAATACATCCATTGACAGGGAAATCTTCCCCATACCCCTTGTGTTTCACCCGATCTCTCTTTACACCTTGACGGACGATATAATCTGCAGAGGCCTTGGCTCTGTTCTCAGACAACTTTAGATTGTACTCTCTAGAACTTCTACAATCCGCGTGCGCGGCACATTCAATCACTATTTCAGGATTCTCCTTCATGTACTTCACTACCTCATTCAATTCCTTCTTTGCTGCTGGAGAAATAAACCATTTATTGGTAGCGAAATAAATCGATTTCAGAGATTTTATCAAATTCGTTTTGCGGCCTTTCTGCTTTTCCTCCTTCTTTAAAAACACATCTCCCTTCCACTCCGTATTAGACACCTTTACCTCGTTCGCCCTAAAAATATTATTCTTGGTGACAATTTTAACAGCCGTAGCCAACAAGGTATCCTGTTTAAAAACGGCAACCTCAATAGTATCTCCTTCCTGAATTAAATCGAAAGGCAATACCGTAGAAAGATTATTACCGGCAGAAAGCGGAGCTACTTTCTTCAACTCTGAATGCAAATTTCTGATTTGATATACCTTGTCGCCTGCCACTTCTTCAATTTCCTTTGGAATGGCCATATCCATTAAAATTTCATGTATGGGTTGGAGCTCATTCTTTGAATGTCTTCTAAAAATCTTCAAGATTCCTTTGCTTTGCGCGTACTTGATTGCGTGTGGATAATATCCATGGACAAAAATTGAATCCCCGTCTGCCAAAAAGGGAGGAACAGCACCTCGCGCATCAATACCAGAAAACTCTAGATTACCGTTATTGCTTTTTACGTAAGCTTCTTTGGACTTGATTGTTCGTCCCGTTTCTTTGTCGCTTACAAATAATACATCTTTGATCTCTGGGTAATTAAGTTGTAAAATCTCATCTTTTCCGACATTGAAATTTCGGTTGGAGGATACAAACCAAACACTATCATTTCCATTATTCGTCATCGAAAAATCATCGCGAGAAGAATTAATAGGATCAGGTAAATGAAACACTGTTTTAGACTCCTTTTCCAAACCATAAATATCAAATGCTCCCATGCCACCGCTTCTATTGGAAGAGAAAAAGAGATTTCCCATCGCCATAGTTGGAAATAATTCATCATAACTTGTATTCACTTGCCCTTGCAATATGGCTGGCTTATCCCAAACATCGTTGGTCAATTGAGCGCTATAAATGTCAAAACCACCTTTTCCACCAGCTACATCAGAAGCGAAATATATGCTTTTTCCATCCTGCGAAAAACTCGCATGTGCATAAGAAAACTTATAATCGCAAAACTCTATGTGTTTAGGTCTACTCCATTTTCCATTTTTTTTCATTCTCAACTCAAACAATTGAGGACGCTCAATGGATTTAAACAAACCTTTATTAACGGTTCTTGTAATCACAATCCTATCATTGGCCGGACTTACTGTCACAGAACCTTCATGGCGTGTTGAATTGATTTTTTTCATTGGCAAATCACCATCTCCCCCTCCCTGATGTTTGATGTCGAGAAATGTCGCTGAGTCATTAGCCGAAACCTCATCAATCAAGGAAACTTTCTTAGAGCTCGCTACATAATAAAGTTGTCCTTTATACCAATAAGCACCAAATGAGTTCCCATTGGGCTCCAATTCCAATTTTTTGACCTCTACATTGTTTTGCGAATAAACTTCTAAAGTATCACCTCCTTCACTCAAATTCATGATCACATCTTTCATAATGGGATTTACAATTCTGCCACCCACCTCTCTCGACAAATTCTTATTTCCGATTTGCCATAATGCATCCGCATAATAATAACGATCGATATCTTTCAACGAGTCTGCCGGGGCAGTAGCATAAATATCGATGCACTTCTTCACCTCTTTCATCATGTACTGGCAACGCGCCCATTTCAATTTAGACAATACTACCTCTTCCGCATCCTTTTTGTAATGAATCGCGGCAACAGCATATGCCTTATCATTGAAATACTCGTCACCTTTTTTCATTGATTTCTGAGCCAAACAGATCTCAGACCCCATTAAAAAAATGAACAAAAAAGAGGATATATATTTAATACACATCATATTCTTAGATTAAAATAATCGTGGTGAAACCTGGCCTCTATAGCTATTAGAAATGAAAAACTTCAACATCAATTCATGAGATCCTGTGGTGAACCCACTCAACGCAGAAGTTGTTTTATCATATGCATACAACAAACGAGCATAGTCACCTAACTGCATTTCCACTATTCCTATGAATGAATCTTTATTGCGATAAGATATCCCGGCGCCCAATTTCTTGTTGTAGTAGGCAATGGCACTAAACTCAGGCTGCACCCCGACATTCTCCTGCATTTTCAATAGAAACGAAGGCTTGATTTGCCAAGTTTCATTTAAACCTACAATATAACCTCCCGTTATATACTGATGAATGGTCTGTGTACTTGAAAAATTATTAATATTCTCCTTCGATAATTTTTGAGCCAAAATATGTGGCATAGAATATCCTAACCAAAAGTTATTGTTGTAGGCGTACACTCCTGCTCCAAAGTTGACATTGAATGTAGATATGTTATTGTTAATTAGAGCATCCTGAGTTCCTATCGAAGAGAATTGTGCATTGGCAAAATTGGCATTGCTCTGTTCAAAGTGTCCTTGTAACCCAAAGGAAAGAATCCACTTCTCCATCCTTAACTGATAGGATTGAGCGATTTGAATTTGATTCCTATTGAACAATCCTATTCGATCATTGATGATGGAAACACCTGTACCTAATTTCTCTTGACCATAGCGAGCATTCAAATTCGCAGCCAAGGTTTTTGGAGCACCTTCTATGCCTAACCATTGATAACGATAGAGCATATTGGCCGTCATACCGGGCGTACTTCCAGCATATGCCGGATTGACATTTAACGCATTGTACATGTACAATGAATATTGTGCATCTTGCTGAGCCATCAAACTCAACGTATGCCAACAAACAATAAGACTTAGTATTCTTTTCATATTCTTACTTTTTATCTCCAAATGGTTACATATCCCGAAACTTCCTTATTCGCCACACTCAAAGCTATGGTGTAGAAATAAGTCCCAGCTGTCAATTCACTTCCCTCAGCAGGGCCCACATTTCCGATACCCATCCAATCATTTTGATAATTCTCCATTTGATAAACCAATCCTCCCCAACGATTGTAAACTTTAACATTTAACACCTCATTGGGCAATAGTTGGGTTATTTGCCACTGGTCGAACGAGCCATCCATATTGGGAGAAAATGCATCTGGGATAAATTCAAATCCTTCATCTATTTCCCCATCACAATCATTGTCCTGATCGTCCTCTATCTCGCTCGCATTGGGATAAGAAAGGACATTATCATCATTACAATCATCATTATTATCTGCGTAACCCAGTGATGCAACGCAAGTGAAAACAGAATCCGTCTGATTACCAAAACCGTCACCATCTGTATCCAAATAATAAACGGAGGTTACGCCTTCATCTATTTGACCGTCACAATTATCATCCAACTGATTACATATTTCCATTGCTAAAGGATTTATCAAGGAATCACTATCTGAACAATCCGCATTATCAGACACATATCCCGTTGGAGCAACACAACCGGAGATTGTTTGATCAATATCACCAAAACCATCTGCATCTTGATCCAAATAGAAAACTGAGGTAACACCTTCATCAGTGGATCCATCACAATCATCATCTACACCGTTACAAGTCTCAATAGCATTTGGATTGATCGCCGCGTTAGCATCATCACAATCTCCTTGGCATACAGCGAAACCGTCGTTATCTGCATCAAAACCTTCATCTACAAAAGAATCGCAATCATCGTCTACACCATTACAAGTTTCAACTGCAGTTGGGTTGATTGCGGCATCACCATCATTACAATCTCCATTGCATACTGTAAAACCATCTCCATCCACATCAAATCCTTCATCTATAATAACATCACAGTTATTATCTACTCCATCACATATTTCTGATGCATTAGGGTTAATTGCCGCGTTGGCATCATCACAATCTCCACCGCAGGAAGTAAATCCATCTTGATCCAAGTCAAAGTCCTCATCGATAGATCCATTACAATTATCATCCAAATTATTGCACACCTCTGCCATTGGGAGAACACAACTTCCGTCATCCTCTGTTGCCAAATCATCAAAATTACAGGCCGTAACATCAGTACATCCCAAAATTTCAAATTCATCACAAATACCATCTCCATCTACATCCGAAACACAATTTCCATTGCAATCATAACCTGATTCTGCAACTATGCACATACCATCATCTGTGTTGGCAGAAGCGGAATAATTACAGGCAAGGATATCCGTACAACCCAATATGATCGGCACACAAGATCCATCGTCTGTATTGGCGGTTGCATTGTAGTTAAACGCTGTGGGATCAGTACATCCGGTTACTACCGCTACGCATGAGCCATCATCGGTATTGGCCTCTGGATTGTAGTTAAATGCGCTAGCATCGGTACAGCCTGTTAAAACAGGAATACAAGAACCATCCTCCACTACTGCCAATGGATTATAGTTAAAAGCC
>CANHWU010000069.1 GCA_947464415.1 Flavobacteriales bacterium | reverse complement strand
TTTGGTGCTGGCCATGACCCAAAACACATCGCACCATGTACCCATTGCGATCAAAAAAATAATGGTATTGGGGATTGCATACGCAGCCAGTATTGGGGGAATGGCCACTTTACTGGGATCTCCTCCCAATGCCGCCATGGCTGGTATTTTACTGAAAGAATACAATATCTCCATCTCTTTTTGGGATTGGTTTCAATGGGGATTTCCTTTCTCGATTATTTTGCTCATCATTTGCTTTATTGTACTCATTGCTCACGTCAAAAAAAAAGATTGGGTTCAATGCGAAATAGCGACTAACATTGAAAAAACCTCATTAAATACGCTTCAGAAAAGAGTATTGATCTATTTTGTAATCATCGCTATGCTTTGGATTTTCCAGGGTCCCATCAGTGCCATCCTGGGAAATTGGTTCAACGACACTTTTATCGGACTGAGCGTCGCGATTTTATTTTTTATCTCTTGGAAAAAAGAGCCATTATTGGAATGGTCTGAAACCCAGAAGCTCCCTTGGGGGATTCTACTGATGTTTGGGGGAGGACTCTGCTTGGCCAATGGATTCAAAGCAGGAGGCATATTAGAGTGGATTGCCTATCTATTTGAGGGCCAATTGACTTTCAGTTTTACATTCATCCTCCTGCTTACAGCCTGCGGATTGATCCTTACCGCGCTGATGAGCAACCTAGCTATGGTGGCTTTATTTATTCCCATCGTTGGCCAAATTGCAATTCAAATGAACCTATCTCCCTTTGTGTTAGCCCTCCCTGTGACTTTGGCTTCTAGTTGTGATTTTATGTTTCCCATGAGCACTCCTCCTAATGCTATCGCTTACAGCAGCGGACATGTGAGTGCGAGACAAATGTTTGGAATTGGATTCGTGCTCAACATGGGAGCATTACTATTATTGATGGTTTGGATGAAATGGATGATGTGATTATTTCTTCACCGCGTAAACCAATTCTTTGGTCTCAAAAAAGGGCTCATTAAAATAATCTGATAATTTGTATCGTTCCACAATAAAATGCATTTTCACCGCATTCACTTCCTCTCTTAAATCGCCACCTTTCAGACATATCAAACCATTGGGCAAGGCATTCTTTTGCTCTCCGCTATACTTGCCTTTGGTCCAAGACAACAAATCAGATAAAGGCGCCACCGCTCTGCTCACCACAAAATCAAACTGACCTTTTACCTCCTCTACTCGCTGATGAAAAGCTCTGATATTTTGAATATTCAATGCATTGCTTACTTCATTGACCACTTTGATTTTCTTTCCGATGGAATCTACAAGCGTAAAAGCCACCTCCGGAAATAAAATAGCCAAGGGAACACCAGGAAAGCCTCCACCTGTTCCTAAATCCAACACCCGAGTACCTGGTTGAAATTGAATAAACTTGGCGATGGACATACTGTGCAAAATATGTCGTTCGTAAAAGGTATCAAACTCCTTTCGAGAAACCACATTGATTTGATCATTCCAGTTCTTATACACCTCAAATGTGCGCTGAAATTGATGTTGCTGAACATCATCCAGATTTGGAAAGTAATGAAGGATTTCTTCCATGGACATCAATTAAATATCCCTATATTTTGCCAACAGCCCAGACAATAAATCTTTGGCTCTGAATAACTGCACCTTTACGGTACCGATAGGTAAATTCATTTCCTCCGCAATTTCTTCGTATGACTTTTCTTCAAAATATCTCAACTCGATCATTTTTCTATAATGCGGCTTGAGTCCCTCCACTATTCCACGAAGGGCCAAAACACGTTCCTCCCTTTGCAAGCTCTCCGCCGGATCTGGACCATCATCACTAATAGGAATCTCATACTCATCTCCCTCCTCCTTCCTACCCACTTGATGTATGGAAGTAGCCTTGATTCTTTTCTTTCTAAGAAAATCGATACAATGATTGGAGGCAATTTTAAACAACCAAGTGGAAAAAGCAAATTGCGGTGTGTACTGATCTAGCCTTTTGAAAGCTTTACTGAATGCCTCTATGGTTAAATCCTCCGCATCTTGAGGATTCTCGACCATTTTCATAATAGTATAATGCAAGGAGTTGCGATATCGCTTCACGAGCTCTGCAAAAGCAGCCTGGTTATTTTCTCTTAATGCCAATTGCACTAAATGAAAATCTTCCTGTGCCTTGGAGGAAAGATGATTGATCAATTCCATTTTTGCGGTTTACTAATGAGATTTGAGCAGTATAAAAATACTTGAGCAAAGTGCAAATGAACCTCTAAAATTGGTGACCACCAAGCGATATCCCTTGGCTGATCAGTGACTTTTAAAAAACGAAATTGAATCCAAACCATGCAAACAGATCTGAAGATCAATAAGGCAACAATAGGAAAAGCTTGAGGAAAGGCAATCAACACCGCGATTATCGCCCCGTGCATCAAAAACCAAGTTCCCGGATAAATCGTAAGCCAAAATTTATCTTTAGACTTGTACAAAGGCGCGGTTACAAAATGCCTTTTCTTTTGTGATACCCATTCCTTCCAGGTCTTTTTGGCCTTCGATATGGTTTGACTATTCTTTTCTATAACAACTGCAGTGTTTCCCTTATGGGCAATCTCATTGACCAGCAAATCGTCATCTCCCGACATGATACTGTAATGACTCTTAAACCCACCCACTCGAAAAAAAGCTTCTGGTGTATAAGATAAATTTCTTCCCACTCCCATGTAAGGTCGCTCCTTTTTGGCAGCGCCCAAATAATAGAGCGCCACCATCACATTATCAAAACGAATCAACTTATTCAACCAACCCGGTTGTTTTTCAAAGGGAGAATATCCTATCACCACCTCTATCCCCTTGTGATAATGAGCCACAATGGAGGCAATCCAATCTGCACTTCTAGGAGTACAATCTGCATCTGTCAATAATACTATTTCATTCTTGGCCGCCTTGATTCCAAGGGTCAAAGCAAATTTCTTCCCCTGCATATTTTGCTTTTCCTCATCAATATGGATGACATGCAGCTGGGGATAGGATACTGCTAACGCATCTAAAATATCACCCGTATCATCGTAGCTAGAGTCATTAACTACAATCAACTCAAAATTGGGATAATCTTGCTCCATCCATTTAGGAACATTCATCATCAAATTGTGCTCTTCATTTCGAGCACTCACTACCACACTCACCCCCTTTTGACCAATACTCTGCTCTTGAGATTTTATTCTTGTCAGTGGTAAAAAATAACGAAAAACAAAAATCATCTGAATCAACCAAATGACCAATATTAAAAGACCACTCATCCATACCCACAGCGGGATATTATACCACTCAGTTTGACAGTCCTTCCACCATTCCATCATCATTCGCCAAAGTTATCCACTTGAAAATAAAAAGCGATAAATAAAAACCACAAACTGCGGCAATTTATTCACAAAAAAGAGGTTGCTAATTCAAAAACGGTTTCTGCTTTTCAATCTCTGACCGGGCTTTCTTTTAGCCACCTTGAATTTGTTACCAGAAGATCTTCTGCGAGCAGGATTACCTTTACTGACATAAACCACCCCGATAGAATGGTGAATGTAATTACTGCCTGCTCTTAAAAATGGCTTTTGTACACCCCACTTTGCCATGGATTGAGCTGTAAGACCGAAAGAATTTTTTACAAACCAAAAAGTACCCCCAAAACCTAAATTAAAGGTAGCGGCATTGGCGAATCGAGTTAGTGATCTCTTTGTGAAGCCAAATCCCGAAACCGGATATAAGTTCATAGCAAACTTACTAACGGCTTTGTTAAATGCACTGGCTTTCGGTTGATCTAATCGCTCAAGAAAAGGAAAACTAATCGGGAAATTGTATCTAACATTCACATCTCCTGAAAAGAAATTTCCGGGTGCTAAATACCTCTCCTCATGATACGAAGATTGCCTCATTTTCGTGTAACCAAGCGCCAATTCAAGCTTCAAATCCGACACAATTGTCTTCGTTACAGTAAATCGAGCTGGATAATATACCATACTCCATTTGCTCACACTTGTAAAATCTTTAAAAGCACTTGCATCATCGTCTAAGGCATGCCATCCCAATTGAAAAGTAGTCGGTTTGTATATAAAGTCAGTTACACTTGTCAACTGCGCATTCAATCCAGAGTTTACACCAAGGACCGCCAGAAAAAGCAAGAAGGCATTTTTTGACCTATACATTGAGAACAAAAGTAAACATTTTTTTTATCACCTTAAAGTTTGATTACTTTTTTTTTACTGACCCAGGGGTTTATCATTGTACTTTTGCCGCCGATTAATCAATTCGGTATGCAAAAAATCAGAAATATCGCCATCATCGCTCACGTTGACCATGGCAAAACCACCTTAGTGGACAAAATGTTAATGGCCGGTAAACTATTCAAAGAGCATGAGCAATCAGGCGAACTGATTTTGGATAATAATGACATAGAACGAGAGAGGGGTATTACCATCCTTGCGAAAAACGTATCTATCCCGTTCAAAGGATATAAAATCAATATCATTGACACCCCTGGACACAGTGACTTTGGTGGTGAAGTTGAGCGTGTCCTCAATATGGCTGAAGGAGTATTATTGCTAGTAGATGCGTTTGAAGGACCGATGCCACAGACCCGATTTGTATTACAAAAGGCCATACAAATGGGATTGAAGCCCATCGTTGTAATCAACAAAGTAGATAAAGAAAATTGCCGTCCAGAAGAAGTTCATGAACAAGTATTTGATTTGATGTTTAACCTAGGTGCAACGGAAGACCAGTTAGATTTTGCAACCGCCTATGGTTCCGCTAAAAGAGGTTGGATGGGATTGGATTGGAAAACGCCAACGGACACCATAGAACCCTTGTTAGATTTAGTGATAGAACACATTCCAGCTCCCATACAGCGCGAAGGCACACCTCAAATGTTGGTGACCTCATTGGACTACTCTACCTACACCGGTCGTATGGCCATCGGGAAATTGCACCGAGGAGAGCTGAAGGCAGGAATGAATGTATCCTTGGTGAAAAGAGATAGCTCCGTTGTCAAAGGGCGTATTAAAGAATTGTATGTATTTGAAGGATTAGGGAAGAGAAAAGTAGACTCCGTGGTATCCGGTGACATCTGCGCTATCAACGGGATAGAGAACTTTGAAATCGGTGATACATTCACAGATTATGAAACTCCTGAAGCATTACCACCCATTTCTGTGGATGAGCCTACCATGAGTATGCTTTTCACCATCAATGATTCCCCATTCTTTGGTAGGGAGGGGAAATTTGTAACCAGCCGACACATCAAAGAACGTCTAGAAAAAGAATTAGAAAAAAATCTCGCACTTCGTGTTCAAGATACGGATAAAGCCGATCGTTTCAATGTATTCGGCCGTGGTGTTTTGCATTTGTCTGTATTGATTGAAACCATGAGAAGAGAAGGTTATGAGCTGCAAATTGGTCAACCCAGGGTAATTCTTAAAACCATCAACGATGTGAAATGCGAGCCCATTGAGGAATTGACCATCGACTTACCATCCGACATGGCAGGAACAGCGATTGAAGCGGTATCCAAAAGAAAGGGAGAAATGAAAAACATGGAACCCAAGGCGGATCGCACCGTTATTGAATTTGAAATTCCATCTAGAGGCATCATTGGACTCAGAAGTTATCTCTTAACCGCCACGCAAGGTGAGGCCATCATGACGCATCGCTTCAAAGAATATCAGCCAATGCGTGATGAAATACCCGGAAGATTGAATGGATCATTGATTTGCATGGAAACGGGTAATGCAATCGCTTATAGTATCAGTAATTTGCAAGATCGCGGAAAGTTCTTTGTAGAAGCGATGGAAGAGGTGTATGAAGGACAAGTAATTGGAGAACACACGAGAGATAACGACTTGGTAGTGAATGTTACCAAGACCAAGCAGCTCACTAATATGCGAGCTTCTGGATCCGATGCTAAAACGGTGATGGCCCCGCCCATCAAGTTTACCTTGGAAGAAGCATTGGAATATATTGGACCCGATGAATATGTAGAAGTAACTCCCAAGTCCATTCGTTTACGCAAAGTTTATTTGAATGAAAACGACCGTAAGCGTTTCGGTAAAGACATGGGTAAGTACTAAAGTAGGATTGATAAACAGATTTTCGATGAAAACCATTGAAAATCGGGGTGAATGTGAAATTATTGTTGCGGCACAAAAAAAAGATAATTACATTTGCACGCGTTTTTTGAAATGGCGAGGTAGCTCAGCTGGTTAGAGCGCATGATTCATAATCATGAGGTCGAGGGATCGTGCCCCTCTCTCGCTACAAAGATTTACAACACAAACCCCCTCATTTTAAAACAGTGAAGGGGTTTTTTGTTGGGTGAAACTTCAACTCTGGAGTTAGAAAAAGTAGTCATTTAAGGTCTGCGGTTTCAGGGGTATCACCGCAAATTGTCTGACCAAGTAAAATCAGATGAGCATTATTTTTCATCTCACCCTCGGATCCAACCAACGGTACACCCCATCCATCAAAAAACCAATCAATACGAAGGCCGTCGCAATAACCATCACCCCACCCGAGATGACCGGAAGATCTTGTCGCTCAATGGCCGTAAACATCAGCTGCCCAAGGCCCTTCCAACCAAATACAAATTCGACAAACACCGCCCCCGCCAATAAGGAAGCAAACCATCCAGAGATGGAAGTCAACACAGGATTCAAGGCATTGGGCAATGCATGCTTCCACATCACTCGAGCCGGTGACAAACCCTTAGCATATGCGGTTCGGATAAAATCTTGAGAAAGTACTTCCAATATTGAATTCCGTGTCAATTGCACCACCACTCCTAACGGACGAATCATTAGCGTAAGCATGGGCAATATCATGTTTTGAAAAGATACAATCTTACCCTCCCATGGATCCAACTCATACAAACTTCCTGTCAACGGAAGCTGTGTGCCCGGGAGTTCTATCACTCCCCAAGCGGGCGACAATATCCAAGCCAACATCGCCATTCCAAATGGCCAAATAGATGAGGAAAATCGGGAATTTCCTTTCCAGCGCCTTTGAAAACCATATACTCCACCTCCCACCACCACTGCTAACAACAGCGGCAAAAGTGAAATCGCGATGGTCTCCCGCCAATGAACCGCAAAGAGCCATGCAAAAAATACCGCGACAAAAAAACTCGGGGCCGACATGCCCAAACTGGAAAGAGTTAAAATCAATCGATCTCCCAACGTATTGACACGAATGGCCGACCACACGCCCAAACCAATCCCTATCAATGAGGCCAACAGCGTAGAAATTACCGCCAATAACATCGTCGCTGGGAGACTTTCCGCCAAGAGTGTATTGACAGATTCTCCCGAGATGTATGACCGAGATAAATAAGGAAGCTTGAGCAACATAAAGTGATCAGCACTCACATTCCATTTCCAACCCGTCACCTCTGCTGGGGGGATATACCAGTTGGATTGAGGGTCGTTGGGATGAATAGACAATGGGGAAAGTTGATGAAGAAAAGTGAGAAACTGCACCGACAATGATTCATCTAAATGCCATTTTTTCCGCGTATTCTCAATGACATCTTCAGATACATTTTCTCCCAAAATACTGCGCACCGGATCCGCTGCAGAAAGATGAAATAAAAAGAACACCACCACCGCCACCCCAAGAACAATGGAAAGTCCATATCCTATTTTTCTCAGTGGTTGAATGAACATTAACCTTTTTGCTCTGATAATTGGATCAATGCGAATACTGCGTAGTTGAACATGTCACGATAACCACTATCTATGCCCTCACTGACAATAGTTTTTCCCTGATTGTCTTCAATCTGTTTGATGCGCAACAGTTTCATTAAAATTAAATCAGTGAATGAAGACACTCGCATATCGCGCCAGGCCTCACCATAATCGTGATTTTTATCGGACATCAATTGTTTATTGGTCAACACTTGCTGATCATAGTGCATCATGGCCTTTTCCACTGGCCATTCCTGTTCTGTATCCGAGTGCTGCGCTAGCTGGACCAATGCCATCACGCAATAGTTGATGATTCCGACAAACTCCTCTTCGATTCCCTCCCCTACTTTGCTTTCCTTCAACTCTTCCAGAGTTCGGATGCGCTGGGCTTTGATGAAGATTTGATCCGTTAAGCTTTTGGGGCGTAGAATACGCCACGCCGTTCCATAATCTGCCGTTTTCTTTTGAAATAAATCACGGCATCTGGCAATGATTTCATCAAATTGTTTAGAAGTCTTCTCCACTTTTCTATGTTACACCATTAATATTGCGATATTACAGAAAAAAGTATGCTCTCCGAAGACAAACGAATAGAATTTTTGAGCCACGGAATTTCCTACTCCATGAACACCCCCTGTATCATGGGCATTGTGAATGCCACCCCCGATTCCTTTTTTTCCGGAAGTCGAATTGCGGACTCACATTGGAAAACCCGTGTGGAAGATTGGGTGAATATAGGATGTGACATACTGGACATCGGGGGACAAAGCACTCGACCCGGAGCTACGCGGATATCTCCCGAAGAGGAGTGGAACAGGGTAAAAGACGTATTAGATTGGACACGAAAAAACTTTCCACAACAAATCATTTCTATCGACACCTTTTACGGAAGCGTAGCCGAACGGGCGATGGAAATGGGGGTGCAGATGATCAATGATGTCTCTGCCTTTGAAATCGATCCTTCCCTTTTGGAAGTCGTGAACAAATGGAAAGTTCCATACATACTCATGCACATGCAAGGAGAACCGCAAACCATGCAGATTCAACCCCACTATCAAGATGTGGTGAGAGAGGTGGAATACTTTTTCCAGGAAAAACTTTTACTTCTCAAAGAAGTACCCGTGTGGCTTGATCTGGGATTTGGGTTTGGAAAAACCATGGAACACAATATGACGTTGTTGAAAAACCTATCTCACTTCCTGACATTTGAAAAACCCTTACTAGTGGGACTTTCCAGAAAAAAAACCATACAAACCCTTACAGGAAAAGATGCTGAAAATTGCCTACCCGGAACCTTGGCTGCGCAAACCATCGCCTTGCTCAACGGCGCCCATATCCTGAGAGTTCATGATGTGGAAGAAGCTATTCAAATCAGCAAAATCGTAAGAGAATATCAAAAATTTTAGTCCAAAAGCCTCGCTTCAGTCCTATTTTTACCCACCATGAACAGAAATTTGAAAACGGGATTTTTCATCCTGCTCCAACTCCTCTCTTGCACTATCGTTGCGCAAAAGAATTTTCTCACCTTGGAAGAAGCGGTGAGACAACAATTTGGAAAATTTTATCCTACCCACTTAGAAGCGCTGCATTGGCTTCCCAATTCCGATCAATATGTGTATCTGAAAAACGACACCTTGTACATGGAAGAGCCGATGAATAAAAAACGCACCATCATGGCCACCAAAGAAAGCCTCCAACAGATGGGGAAAATTACCCTCACTGGCATGCCCCAATTTCATTGGATGACACAAAGCACAGCGTGGTTTGAAAAAGATCGAAAATACTATCAAGTCGATTTTAAAAATAAAAATTTGATCTTGAAAAACGAAAGCCCGGAGGATGCGGAGAATGTTGAATATTCGCCCGTGAATGGATCATTGGCCTATACCAAAGGCAATAATGTTTTTATTAAAACAGATTCCGAGATACAAGTTACGCATGACCCATCGAATATCGTAAACGGTCAAAGCATTTCCAGGAATGAATATGGAATTTCCAAAGGATTATTCTGGTCGCCGGATGGAACAACACTCGCCTATTATACCAAAGATGAGAGCGATGTATGGGACTACCCTTTAACTGATTATAACACCCTGCCAGCCAAAGTAAAAAACATCAAATATCCCATGTCCGGAAATTTGAGTGAGAAGGTGAGTTTGAGTGTTTATCGCATCCCCAAAAAAGACGAAAAGAAAGTAGCCAAGTCCAATTTAAGACTGGCTATCACCGATGAAAAGGGAGAATACAACGATCAATTTTATATTACCAATATTGCTTGGACACCTGACAGCAAAGACATTTTGGTAGCATGGCTCAATAGAGGAACCAACGTAATGAAGATGTTGCGTTATAGTACAACGGATGGAAAATTAATCAAAGAACTTTTTGTGGAGAAAGATGATAAATGGTTGGAGCCCGATCAATCGCCCATTTTCTTGCCCCAACAGCCCACCCAGTTTTTATGGCGATCCTACCAAAACAACACCGGCTTTCACAATTACAAGCATTATGATATAGAGGGCAATTTACTAGGAGAATTCTCCACCCCTTATGAGCAACTCAACACTATGACGATAGATCAAAATCAAGTTTTCATTTTCTGCTCTACCCCAGATGCGATGGGACATTTGGTGGTGAAAGGAGATTTTAAATTGCATAAGGTGCAAGAAATCAATCTAGGAAAAGGTCAACATGAAGTACAGGTAAGCGCGAGTGGCAAGTTCATTTTAGATCAGTTCAATGAAGTGGAAATACCCAATCGAGTAGAAGTTAAAAGCATGGATGGTAAAGTGGTAAAAACCTTGTTGAATGCGGAGAATCCGCTACAAAATTATTTTGTAGGAAAAACTGAACTGGGAACCATCAAAGGACATGATGGAACTCTTTTGAATTACCGGTTGATCAAACCCACCGCGTTTGATCCGTCAAAAAAATATCCCGTCCTTGTATATGTGTACAATGGTCCGCATGTACAATTGGTGAATGGCGGCTATTTGGCGGGTGGCTCATTGTGGATGAATTATTTTGCAGAGAAAGGATACTTGGTGTTTACCCTTGATGGAAGAGGAAGCGCTAATCGAGGAAAGAAATTTGAGCAAGCCATACATCGCCATTTGGGATCTGCAGAAATGGAAGATCAATTGGCGGGTGTAGAATGGTTGAGAAAGCAGCCCTTTGTAGATGATGCGCGCATGGCGATACACGGATGGAGTTTTGGCGGATTCATGACCACCACGATGATGCTGCGTCAGCCCGGTGTCTTCAAATGCGGTGTTGCCGGAGGGCCTGTGTTAGATTGGAGTTTGTACGAAGTGATGTACACTGAGCGATACATGGATACCCCACAAGAAAACCCCGAGGGATACAAGGAAAATAATCTAAACAACTATATCAAAAATCTTTCAGGCCCTCTTTTGATGATCCATGGGACCGATGATGATGTCGTGGTAATGCAGCACAATATGCGCTTCTTAAAGACATGCATAACCAACAATGTACCCATCGACTTTTTTGCTTATCCGGGACATGCGCACAATGTACGAGGAAAAGACCGCGTGCATTTGATGCATAAAATCCTAGATTATGTAGAACACGAATTACATCACTAACCTTCAATATCTTTGCGCCATGACTGAAACAACCGAACAATTGAAAAAAACAGCACTCAGTGCGATACATGAAAAAGCAGGAGCGAAGATGGTCCCCTTTGCCGGATACTACATGCCCGTGCAGTACAAAGGATTGATGGAAGAGCACCATTGCGTGAGAAATGCAGTGGGCGTTTTTGATGTCAGCCACATGGGAGAATTTTGGGTGCGTGGCCCCAAGGCTTTGGAACTGATTCAACAAGTAACGAGCAATGATGCTTCCAAATTGTTTGATGGCAAAGTGCAATATTCGTGCTTGCCCAATTTAGAGGGAGGCATTGTAGATGATCTATTGGTCTATCGTTTTGGAGAAGAAGAGTACTTTCTGGTGGTCAATGCTTCTAACATTGATAAGGATTGGAATTGGATTCAGCAATTCAATCAAAATATAGGCGCTGAAATGACCAATGTTTCTGATGAGTATTCTTTGTTGGCTGTGCAAGGCCCGCTGGCCTTGAAAGCCATGCAAAAATTGACTTCCATGAACGTAGTGAATATGGAGTACTATACTGTGCAGAGAGGTACATTTGCGGGAATGGACAATATCATTGTTTCCACAACGGGATATACCGGTGCAGGAGGATGTGAGATTTATTTTCCTAACGCTTGCGCCGAGGCCATGTGGAACGCGGTGATGGAGGCCGGTGCTGAATTTGGAATTCAACCCATCGGTTTGGGCGCCAGAGATACCTTGCGATTGGAAATGGGATTTTGTTTGTACGGAAATGACATCGATGATACTACCTCACCACTAGAAGCTGGTTTAGGCTGGATCACCAAATTCACCAAAAATTTCAACAATTCCGAAAATTTGAAGGCCCAAAAAGCCAATGGTGTAACCCGCAAATTGGTAGGATTTGAAATGATAGACAAAGGAATTCCACGTCACGGATATGAGCTCACCGATGCCACAGGAAAAGTGATCGGAGTAGTAACGAGCGGAACACAATCTCCTTCCTTGAGCAAGGCCATCGGCATGGGCTATGTACCCTCAGAGTTGAGCGCACTAGGGAACGAGGTGTATGTGAGTGTAAGAGGAAAATTGCTCAAAGCAGTGGTGGTGGGAATACCTTTCTACAAGGACTAATGTACCTACCGGAAGAAGATAGAAAACTCATTGAGGTCTGCTACACTCCTGCACAATTTGAATTGTACAAGGAGTCCTTTGACATTGTAGTGGTAGTGGATGTGTTGCGCGCTACATCGGCCATGACTACTGCAATGCATTTTGGAGTAGAAAAAATCATTCCCGTTGCCACCATTGAAGAGGCAAAGGAATATCAAGCGCAAGGTTTCATCGTAGGAGCAGAAAGAGATGGAGCTGTGGTAGAAGGTTTTGATTTTGGAAATTCGCCTTATGTTTATATTGAAAGAGACATGCAAGGCAAAACAGTAGTGATGACCACTACAAACGGCACCAAAGCCATTCATCTCGCTAGCACAGCCAATACCGTGGTAATCGGTTGCTTGAACAACTTGCAAGTGCTTTGTGATTGGCTGATAAAACAGCATAAAAACACCTTGGTATTGGCCTCTGGTTGGAAAGACAAAGTGAATTTAGAAGATACCATTTGTGGTGGAGCCATTGCCAAAATATTGATCAACTCCGGAAAATTCATAGCCAAAGAAGATAGCACTGTAGCGGCCAAATTTTTATTTGAATCCGCAGAACAAAATCTCTGGAAATTTCTCCGCGCCTCTTCCCACAGAAAACGATTGGCCCATTTAAAAATTCAAAAAGACGTTATTTATTGCCTCAAGCTGAACACCGTGCCTTGCATCCCGATTTTGAAGGACGGAGCCCTTGTAAAATTGAATGAATAAAAAACAACCCCTTCTCTTTCTTTTC
>CANHWU010000068.1 GCA_947464415.1 Flavobacteriales bacterium | reverse complement strand
GTTGAGTGTTACTGCGATGTAAGGTGAAAAGGAGTCGATGCTACGCCATTGCTTAGGGATGACAACCCGATACTGCAATGTTTGGGATGGAAATGACCATTTTTCTTTTGGATATCGTTGAGAATACCCTTCCCAACCCCACAAGCTCACATTGAAATGTCCCGTGAATTTCCGATGTTGCCATTGATATCCCAGGCCTTCTGGCAACCAACCAACTAAAAGTCCGACACCTCCCCAAATGGCTGAGCCGCCGTCCAACCATTGATGAAAGCAGAAACCGCTGACCGCTTGCGGAACTCCCACATGGAAATACAGGGCGTTGTTATTGGGCATTCCAACGCTCGCGTGATAATTAACGGTCCAATGTTTCCCCAAATGAACATAAACATCAGCTCCAACATTCGAGAGCGGATAGTAAGCGTAATTAAAAAATTGGGCGTTGGGCATGATCTCTAGGCGCATCTGTCCAAAAGAGACTAAGGATGGAATGATGAGAAAAACGCCCATGAATTTTCGCATGAACAAATATAATAGAAGGCGCAAAGAGATTTTCAATTGCTGTGACGGTCATTTCCACTGCATTGATGGGACGCCTTAAACATTTTGCAGGATCATGTCTTAATTTCATGAAAATAAGTTGGTGTTTAGTTTCATTTATCGTAATATTGCAATAAATCAATATAATGGGAGTTTCGAAGACTGAAAATTTCTCCAAAAGACAAAATGAAATGGCTGCTTTGTTGAAGGCTTTGGCCCATCCCGCGCGCATTGCCATTGTAGAGTATTTGTTGTCTGTGGATACTTGCATTTGTGGGGACATTGTGGATCATTTGCCCTTGGCCCAACCCACAGTATCTCAGCATCTGAAAGAACTCAAAGCCGCAGGAATCATCAAGGGCAATGTGGAAGGAACTGCGATTTGTTATTGTATAGAAGAAAAGGCATTGGCTAAAATGCAAGTGTATTTTACGCAGAGTGCTGAGAAAATAAAAAGTAAAAATCAAAGTAAATGTTGTTGAAATGAAAGTAAGAGAATTAATCGAGCGTGTAAAGCTGCTCAGCGAAATTTCCTTTGAGTTACCCAATGGCGAATGGGTGCCGGCGCATTTCCATATCACAGAAATGGGCGTAGTAAACAAATATTTTGTCGATTGTGGTGGCGTTCAACGCCAGGAGCGAATGGCTACTTTTCAATTGTGGGTGGCACAAGATGTCGATCATCGATTGACACCCAAAAAATGGTTGGGCATTATCGAGCTAGCTACTCAATTGTATCAATTGTCTGAGGAGGAGAGGGTAGTGGAGTACCAAATGGACACGATAGGGGTGTTTGATTTAAAATGGCAAGACCATCACTTTAGGTTGTGTAAAAAGACAACCGCTTGTTTGGCGGAAGATGCCTGTGGTATCCCTGCCGTCAAGCCCAGGATAAGATTGAGCAATCTAGGGAATGCCAATGCATGTGCCCCAGGCTCAGGATGTTGCGAATAATTTTTTTATAATGATAACCAGTATTGAACAAGTATGTCAACAGCTGACGAGCAGATTGAATGAGCTGCCTGAAAATCGACAGCGTATGTTACTTCCATTGGTGGAGTACATTCAAACAAAGTTGAATCAAAAGGAGCCCATACACTTGGTGTACATTTGTACGCATAACTCGAGGCGCAGTCATTTGGGGCAAATTTGGTCGGCAGTAGCGGCGGATTATTTTGGTATTGACAATGTACAGACCTATTCGGGAGGCACCGAGGCAACCGCCTTTCATCCGCATGCCATCCATGCTTTGCAATCTGATGGCTTTGTTGTGGAGAAAGTTTTGGAAGGCATGAATCCCATTTATCGAGTGGAATATGCCGTTGGAAAGGAGGTGGAATGCTTTTCAAAAGTGTACCATCACCCCACGAATCCCCAGCGGCAGTTTGCGGCCATCATGACGTGTTCTGATGCAGAGGAGAACTGTCCTTTTATTCCTGGAGTGGAATTTCGTATTGCTACCACCTATGAAGACCCCAAAGCAGCAGACGGTACGCCGCATGAAGCAGCTGTATATAAAGAGCGCTCGCATCAAATTGCGTTGGAGTGTTTGTATGTTTTTTCCAAAGTAAAATCATCCTTGAAATAATAAATTCGATTGAATATGGACCATTGTTCGCCTGTTGCAGAAAGAAAGCGACTCAGTTTTTTAGATCGTTATCTCACCCTTTGGATTTTTTTAGCCATGCTCGTGGGAGTGGCATGGGGCAATTTTTTTCCTGATAGTACACAAGTGATGCATTCTTTTTCAAGTGGCACCACTAATATCCCATTGGCCGTGGGTTTGATCTTGATGATGTATCCGCCATTGGCCAAAGTGAATTATGGACAATTGGGTGTGGTATTTAGTAATGTAAAAGTGTTGATGGCTTCGTTGCTCTTGAATTGGGTGGTAGGTCCAATTTTGATGTTTGTCTTGGCCATCTTTTTTCTTTCTGAATATCCTGAATACATGTTAGGCGTGATCATGATAGGATTGGCTCGATGCATCGCCATGGTAGTGGTGTGGAATGATTTGGCCGGGGGCAATCGTGAGTATGCAGCCGGATTGATTGCAATGAATAGCATCTTTCAGATTTTGCTCTATAGCGTGTATGCCTATTTTTTCATTACTTGGCTGCCTCCTGTTTTTGGATTGGACGGATGGGTAGTGGATATCAGCATTGCTCAAATAGCAGAGAGTGTTGGGATTTATTTGGGGATTCCATTTGGTTTAGGTGTGGTGAGTCGTTGGTTATTGATCCGTTGGAAAGGAGAAGAATGGTTTCAGCAAGTATATGCTCCAAAAATATCTCCGATTACTTTGATAGCGTTATTGTTTACGATTGTGGTGATGTTTAGTTTGAAGGGGCAGTTGATAGTAGAAATACCTGTGGATGTTCTCCGAATAGCCCTGCCATTGGTGATTTATTTTGGAGTGATGTTCGTGATCAGTTTTTGGATAGGAAAGTATTTTGGAGCTGATTATTCCAAATCAACGGCCATCGCGTTTACCGCCACGGGGAATAATTTTGAATTGGCCATTGCGGTAGCGATTGGGGTGTTTGGTATCCACTCAGGTGCTGCTTTTGCCGGTGTTATTGGACCCTTAGTGGAGGTGCCTGCATTGATTGCTTTGGTGAATTTAGCATTTTACTTTAGAAAGAAATGGAAGCTTTCAAAAGAACAATAAACGGATCATATTGGAGAAATCGCTTCGGTAGGTGGTGGTTAGTGGGAGTGATGTGGATGCTTCAAGCAACTCCGAATTGGTCACAATCCACTGCGGTAATGGGCATTTTTCCGACGATTGACCATGTAGGGAAAATTTCGGAAAAAACCGCTTATGAGTTGTATTATTTTGCTGCGGCTCCATTGCGGCGCTTCGATGAAAACCAAGATTTTCCAACACCTTCCGTGTTGTTATGGTATGCAGAACAGAGCATTACACACTCCTTTTCCTCCCAATGGAGTGGAACCTTGAGCTATGTCTATCAAGCCGAAGGACCAACAAACGGAAGCCGAATTCAAGAAAATCGATTGTATGGACAAATTTCTTATTCTCACAGTAAGAACAGACATCAATGGAAGCATCGATGGAGGCATGACAGTCGGTTTTTTCAGGATGATTTTAAGCACCGAATCAGATACCAGATATCTTACAAATACGCTTGGGGCAATGGTCATTATCTATTGTTTGGACAAGAATTTTTTGGGGATTTAACAGCAGGGGCAAAGCGATTGTACAATGAGAATTGGGCCAATGGCGGGGTGGGATTAAAATGTGGAGAGCGTCAATGGTTGGAGTTGGGGGCTTTGTATGTCACGTGGCATACGGGGAATGGAAATTGGTTTCATCAATTCTATTTCCAGCCTACTTGGACGTATGTAATAGACTTCGAAGAGCATCGTAGTAGGTAGCCATATTCTTCGTTCATTATATCTACATTTCTTTTTTACCTTTACCCCCGATCGCCCCGGATAGTAGCGAAAATCCCCGCGCAGCGGGATTGCAGCGGATAGCCGGAAATGGCGCCCACATCATACAATGAAAAAGCAAGCGGTATTTGAATGGTTGTGCAATGCACTTGCAGAGCGGGAGAGGGACTTGCAATCGGCGTGGGAGGCGATGATGGAAAGCAATCAGCAAGAAGGGAAGAGTTCCTCCGGAGATAAACACGAAACAGGCAGGGCGATGGTTCACTTGGAATTGGAACAATTGGGAAAACAGCGGCAGGAAATCCAAAAGCAAAGGGCAGAAGTTTTACGATTGGTTCCAGTGGAAGGGAGAGAATACGAGCGAGTGGAAGGAGGGGCCTTGGTCACCACTTCGGTGGGGTTGTATTATATGATAACGGGTTGGGGAAAGGTGATCTTTCAAGGGAAAGAGGTGCTGATCATCGGTATTCCTTCGCCCGTGGGGAAAGCGCTGCTAGGAAAAAGAGTAGGGGAGGAGTTTGGGTGGGGAGCATTGAAAGGCATTATTGAAAAAATTGAATAATGCACTATTGGCTAATCTACATTCAATGGGAAGTATTTTTCGTCTAGCATAATGTGAATACTAGCCACCACTTGCGCCTTGCAATCGGCAGGAATGGGCTGGCGAAGGGGCGTCATGGTGAAGGTGATTTTTTGTCCATAGTGCCAATGTTCAGGTAAATGACCAGTAGGCATGATCAGGTGGTGTGAAATGGATCCATTTTCTGCGGATTTAATCTTGATCATGGTGGGGCAGCCATCGTCTCCACGGATGATTTTACCATGATAGATGATTTCTTGCGCATCACCGATGAGAGAGCAAATGAGCATCGAAAAAACAAGAACAATGGTAGTCTTCATTTAGTCTTTGAATTGTAAATACCAATCAAAATATTTCTTTAGAATATTGTTTTTATTCTCTCTCAAATATCGTTGAAATTCGGAAGCGGCCAAACCATGCTTTTTATCCGTGAGCCAAACCAATTGCCAGGTGGTTTTTATTGGTAATCCAGTAATTGGTATAATCTGTAACTGTTTACTAAGTATTTCATTTTTCAACCCAATAAGAGGCATAATAGAATATCCCATTCCTGCCAACAGTGCTTGTTTCACCGCCTCGTTTGAGGTTAGTTCAATGGGCTTGATGGGAACAATTTTTTTTCGTTCAATGAATTTCTCCATGGTTTGTCTGGTGCCTGACCCAGGTTCTCTGTAAATCAATGGAGTAAGGGTGTGAAAAGCTTTAATGGTTCTTTTTAGTTTATTCTCTTGAGGAAATCCTACCATGTACAAACGGTTTTCTATCAAATCAATTTTTTTTAAATCCATCTTTTCAGGTAGAATGGAAACCAAGGCAAAGTCAACTTCGTTTTTTTTCAAACGCTCAATGACTTGCTCTTTATTGGAAACATCCATTTGAATTTCAACATCTGGATTTTTTTTGATAAAATCCGATAAGAAGTAAGGCATTACATATTTCCCTGTAGAAACAACTGCAATCTTGAGCAGTCCATGAATGACGCCCTTTTTTGATTTACCCAATCTTTCTATTTCCTCTGCCTCATTCAGCAGTACATGTGTCTTTGCCATGACATCTTTTCCAAATTCAGTAATGTATATTTTCTTCCCTATGGTTTCATACAAAGGGCGATCAAATTGCTTTTGGAAGTTTTTTAATTGAATAGATACAGCAGGCTGCGTGAGATGTAGTCTTTGCGCAGTTTGTGTGACGCTTCTTGTTTCATTTAAATCTCTAAAAATGATCAATTGCTGAAAACTGATATTCATAATAAGTTTTTATATATGTGATAACAAATATAAATAAAAAAATAGAAGTGAAAGTGTGCAGATTTGCATTCTGAATGATGACCATGCTTAAAAACGGACTTTTGCTTTTTTCCATTCTTTTGCTTGGGGCTAGTGTTGTGACGGAGGATGCAATGTGGTGCCAGCTGATGGATGCGGTGGCCTTTATTGGTTTGTTAGTGTTTTTAAAATTGAGTGGAATTCAATCAACCAAAGAATGAATTTTGGATACCAAGAGATATTATTGAATTTGTCCAATCCTACGATTTTGTTTTTCCTATTGGGTGTTTTGGCGGTAGTGGTGAAGAGTGATTTAGAGATACCCGCGTCTTCCAGTAAATTCATCGCTCTGTATTTGTTGTTCTCCATTGGATTCAAAGGCGGACAGGAGTTGTCTCATGAGGTGATCGACCAAGAAGTTTTGCTTTCTCTGCTGTTGGGTGTATTGATTTCCGCCGTGATTCCCCTTTACACCTTTTTCATCATGCGATGGAAATTGGATGTGCAGAATGCCGCTGCCGTAGCCGCCTCTTATGGATCCGTGAGCGCGGTTACCTTTGTGGCCGCGATGTCCATCATGGAGTTGCATCAAATGCACAGCGGTGGACATATGGTAGCGGTGATGGCGATGATGGAATCGCCCGCCATCATTGTGGGGGTAATGTTAATGATGCGCTTTGGCATGGACAATGGAAAATCGATGTCCATGCGGACGATATTGCGTCATTCGGTGACCAATGGCAGTGTGCTTTTGATTTTAGGAAGTTTGCTCATTGGATGGATAGCGGATGTGAAGCAGGCAGAGGGAATCAAGCCCTTTACAACGGATATTTTTAAAGGTTTCTTGGCTTTGTTTCTTTTAGAAATGGGCATGGTTACCGCTCGTCGTTTTGCAGCATTTAGGCAATACGGCGGATGGATGACCTTTTTCGGAATTCTGATACCGTTATTCAACGGATCATGGGTCGCTTGTTTTAGTCAGTGGGTTACGGATGATGTAGGAAATCGGTTCGTATTTGCGGTGCTGGCCGCAAGTGCTTCCTACATCGCCGTGCCTGCTGCAATGCGTTTGGCTGCTCCTAAGGCCGATCCCGGTTTGTATATCCCAATGGCTTTGGGAATCACTTTCCCAGTGAATTTAACGATTGGTATGCCCCTGTATTTGTGGATAGTAGAATTAACTTAAACAATGATATGAAAACAAGAATTACGATTGCAAAAGGAGACGGAATAGGTCCAGAAATCATGGACGCAACGCTCCGAATTTTAGAAGCGGCGGGTGCTCAATTGGAGTATGATGAAATCCAAGTTGGAGAAAAAGTTTACTTGTCGGGAAACACGGCGGGCATTGCTCCGGAGGCGTGGGATATTATCAGAAAAAATAAGGTGTTTTTGAAGGCTCCTATCACCACACCGCAGGGAGGAGGTTACAAAAGCTTGAATGTAACAACGCGAAAATTTTTAGGTTTATATGCCAATATTCGTCCGTGCTTTAGCCTACATCCTTTTGTGCAAACCAAGCATCCCATCATGGATGTGGTAATCATCAGAGAGAATGAAGAGGATCTGTACGCAGGTATTGAGCATCAACAAACAGATGAGGTGATTCAATGTCTAAAATTGATCAGCCGACCTGGATGCGAGAAGATCGTTCGCTATGCCTTTGAGTACGCCAAGCAAATGAACCGCAAGAAAGTGACTTGTTTCACCAAAGACAATATCATGAAGCAAACAGATGGATTGTTTCACAAAGTGTTTGATGAGATAGCCGCGGAGTATCCCGAAATTGAAAATGAGCATTGGATCATCGACATTGGAGCCGCTAAATTGGCGGATACACCTGAGTATTTTGATGTGATCGTAATGCCCAATTTATATGGGGATGTATTGTCTGATATTGCGGCGCAAATAACGGGTTCAGTAGGTTTAGCGGGTTCTTCTAACATTGGCGAAACCTGCGCGATGTTTGAAGCCATTCACGGCAGTGCGCCTCGAAGGGCAGGGCAGAATGTGGCCAATCCATCGGGATTGTTACAGGGGGCCTTATTGATGTTGAATCACATTGGACAAAGTGAAATAGCAGAGCGCATTCAGAACGCTTGGCTAAAGACGCTAGAGGACGGTATTCATACTTATGATTTGTTCAA
This sequence comes from Flavobacteriales bacterium, assembly GCA_947464415.1. Taxonomy (GTDB): domain Bacteria; phylum Bacteroidota; class Bacteroidia; order Flavobacteriales_D; family Sanyastnellaceae; genus CAMCTV01. Next base: position 5,259 of record CANHWU010000068.1, on the reverse strand, counting down.
AGAAGGTACTAGTTCAAAACAAGTTTCTACCTCTGATTTTGCTCAAGCGGTCATTGATCGTTTAGGACAAAAGCCTCAAACTTTGAAGCCAGTAGAATACAAGGCAGATGTCCAATTGAATCTTCCTGCTTATGTAAGAAAGGCTCCGATGAAAAAAGATTTGATAGGAGTGGATCTGTTTGTGCATTGGGCGGGTACTGCCGCAGATGATCTAGCAGTCCAAGTGCAGCAATTGAATCATGGAGACTTAAAATTGAAAATGATTACCAACAGAGGAATCAAAGTTTGGCCGGATGGCTTCCCAGAAACTTTCTGCACAGATCATTGGAGATGTCGTTTTCAAAATGTGAATAACAGTCCGATTACAAAGCAGCAAATCATCAACTTGCTCCAGAAGGCAGAGGAAATTTCCTTGGATGTAGTGAAAACGGAGAACCTCTATGCTTTTGATGGTAAGCCAGCTTTTTCACTAGGACAAGGACAATAAATCCAAGCTACTATATGAAATGGTCATTGATCAATGGGGCATTGCCCAATAGCCAAGGAATGGCATTATTGGATGAGTTGGTGAGGACACAAATTCGTTTTTTGGAAAAGCAAATTACTGTTCACAGCACTGAGGAGGATATTAAAATGAGAGAAAAGTCGATCAAGCAGCTTCAGCAAGAATATAGCGAGATTCGCAAGCAGCACATGCAATCATCTCAGCCGATGAACTTGGAGATAATCGCTCATTTGAATGAGTAAATCTTCAATTTATGAAGGTTGATTGGAAAAATAGAAGGGGGTGTATTGTCTCCATGCATAAAAAGCAGGAGGTCATTGCCCCTCTTCTTTCCTCTGAGTTAGGAATAATTTGCACCCCCTTGGAAGCGGTGGATACGGATGCACTTGGAACTTTTTCAGGTGAAGTGGAGCGAAAGGGGAGTCCGCTTGAGGCATTGAGAGCAAAATGTCAATTGGCAATCGATTGTGGTTGGGATGACATCGTCATTGCTAGCGAAGGGTCTTTTGGTCCGCATCCTCAGATGTATTTTGCTTACGCAGATGATGAGTGGGTGATGTTCAAGGATGTCAAGAATAGTCTAGAAATTTTGGGTCGTCATGTCAGCACGCATACCAATTTCAATGCAAAGGAGGTCTCAGATTGGAAAGCATTGCAGCTGTTTGCTGAGCAAGTGAAGTTTCCAAGTCATGCCTTGATTTTGCGACCTGCTGTGGATGTATACAGCGAAATGCAAAAAGGTATTTCTACTTGGGAGAAATTGGAAGAGGTGTTTCACTCACTCAAAGAGACTTTTGGAAGTGTGTATGTAGAAACAGATATGAGAGCCCATTTCAATCCAAGTAGGATGGCCGTGATTCAGCGGGCGACGGAGGATTTGGTGAGGATGATCAAAAGCGTTTGTCCATCTTGTAATGCTCCCGGTTATGGAGTAGTGGAGGTCTTTCCGGGTCTTCCTTGTGAAAGTTGCGGGATGCCAACTGCCTCAACACTCAAGCATTTGTATCGTTGTCAGCATTGCAGCCATTCATCAGAACACCTGTATCCTCGGGGAAAAAAGAAAGAAAGTCCAATGTATTGTTCATTTTGTAATCCTTGAAACATGAAAAAAACACTGCTCATCAATTGTAATGTGGTCTCCAATGGAATGATTGAGCAACAAGATGTCTATGTGGTAGGAGATACAATTGAGAAGGTCGGACCATCACTGCAGGTACCAGCGGATGATCACTATGACGGAGCAGGCCGATATCTGTTACCCGGTGTTATTGACGGACAAGTGCACTTTAGAGATCCTGGCCTCACCCATAAAGGGGACTTGTTCACCGAGTCTAAAGCAGCCATAGCGGGTGGAGTAACTTCTATTATTGACATGCCCAACACGGTCCCCAATGTATTGACACTGCCGATATGGAAGGAGAAATATGATATCGCCGCTCAAAAATGCTTGACCAATTTTGGATTTCTTTTGGGCATTGGTCAGCATAATTGGAAATCATGGACAGATGAGGATATTGCACCGATGTTGGCCTTGACCGATGATGGTTTATATTTCTCGGGTAAAGGAAAATTATTAGCGCAATTTCCAGAGGAATTAGGTCAACTCATGACTCGTTTTCCGCATATTCCCATTGCGCTACACTGTGAAGACGAAGCGTTGATTGAGAAAAATTTGGAAGAACAAAGAGCGTTGTGGAATGGAAATATTCCTTTTTCGCAGCACCATCTGATTCGTTCTACCGAAGCATGTCTGCTCGCTACCCAATCATGCATAGAAGTTGCCAAAAAGACAGGTGGACGCTTGCATGTGCTGCATGTTACATCTGGCGCGGAGGCAAAGCTCTTTGATGCTTTTCTGCCTTTCGAGCAGAAACGGATCACCGCCGAAGTATGTGTTCAGAATTTACTCTTTTGCTCAGATGATTATGCGCATTTGGGGGCTCAGATAAAATGGAATCCTTCCATAAAAACTAAGCAAGACAGAGACGAGCTCTGGGAAGCCTTGCTGAAAGACAAGATAGATATCATCACCACAGATCACGCTCCGCATTTGTGGGAGGAGAAAGAGGGAGGGTATGAGCAAGCGATTTCTGGGGCGCCCATGATTCAGCACAGCTTAAATGTGATGGTGGACTTTTATTTGGAGGGTAGAATTTCATTGGAGCAAATCGTTCAAAAGATGTGTCATCGCCCGGCGCAGTTATATGGATTGAAAGACAGGGGATTTATTGCAGAAGGGATGAAAGCAGATTTGGTGATCCTGGACACAGCGGCTGAATGGACAGTGGGAAAAGAAAATTTGTTGTACCAATGTGGATGGTCCCCATTGGAGGGCAAAACTTTTCGTAATCAAATCAAGGCCACTTGTGTCAACGGTCATTGGGTGTATCGCGATGGTCATTGGTGCACCGAGCTGTATGGACAGCCGTTGAGGAGAGAATCTTAAAAGCGTCCTCTTCTCAAAGAGGTGAATATTTCCGTTTAAGAAAGTGACTTTTGTCATATTTTCGTTTACTATGGGAGTGAGAGTAAAAAGAATGGTGTACAGGATATTGGGCATCGCTTTTGGGGTGTTGATATTGTTATTAGGAATGGTATTGATGCTTTTTTATTGGCGACACGATGCCATTGTCCAAGAAATTCTTAAAAAAGCCAACGAAGATTTTAAGGGCAAGGTGACCATAGGATACACCTCTATTAGTTTTGTGGAGGACTTTCCGCTTGTTGACGTTGATTTGCATCAAGTGCAGGTGTGGGAGAGAAAAAATGATTCCTTACCTCCCATTCTGCATATTCAGGATGTTTACATCGGATTTGATATTGCCACCATCCTATCAGGAAATATGGAAATAAAAAAGCTCCATGTAGAAGACGGCCAAATCAATATCGTGCAATATCCCAATGGCGACTTGAATCTCGCATTGGCTTTTGAACCTATCCATCCCGTGGAGAGCGTACAAGAAGAATTTCATTTCGATTTGCAAGCCATTCAACTCAATCGGCTTGATATCAATAAGAGAAATTTAGTGGATAGTATTACGGTGGATGTGTTTCTAACCGATGTCCTTTCTTATATTCAATCTGATGATAAGGCCATTGATTTCGGTTTGGACGCACAATTTGAAATCAGTGTATTGGTCAAGGAGGATACAACTTTCATCAAACACAAACATCTTCAATTATCCACGGATTTGCAGTATTCAAAAATGGATTCGGTATTGTATTTAAAACCAACGGAGGTTAAATTAGAACAAGCCAGTTTTAATCTACTCGGTAATATTGATTTTGCCAATGAAATGCTATTGGATCTTGAATTAGGAGGTGAAAAACCCAATTTCGATTTATTCCTAGCGATGGCTCCACAGGAGTTGACACCAGTGTTGTCCAAGTATGATAATCAGGGACAAATCTACTTTCAAGCCAAAGTAAAGGGGCCTTGTTTACACGGACAAATGCCTGCTATTGATGCCACCTTTGGATGTCAACAAGGTTGGGTCAAAAATAACGAAGCAGACAAACAATTAAGAGATTTGTCATTTTCCGGATATTTCACCAATGGATCAGCCCGAGATGCTAGCACCATGGAGTTTGGATTGAAAGATTTTTCTGTTCATCCAGATGTTGGAGTGTTTTCTGGTGATTTGGTTGTAAAAAATTTTCTCTCTCCAGACATTCAATTGAAGCTGCTGTCTGATTTTGATTTGAATTTTTTAACGCGCTTTTTTGGTTTGAAAGATTTTTATGATTTGCAGGGAAAAGTGTTGCTCACCATGAATTTTCGTGATATCATTGATTTGAATCAGCCAGAGAAATCGTTGGAAAGACTGAATGAGTCTTACTATACAGAATTAAAAGTAGAGAATCTTCAATTTGTCAATAGTGCCTTGCCTGTTCCATTGAATGATTTAGATTTGGATATCGTAGTGGATGGTCATCAAGGCACGATCAGAGAGTGCAAGATGCAATTGGGTAAATCTGATTTGAGTATTCAAGGTTCCATTAGTGATCTGCCTGCGATTATACATCACACTAGTCAACCGGTAACGGCCAAGCTCGCTATTCAAAGTCATTTGGTGGATATTCATGAATGGATGGGAGGAGATTCCGCAGCCATTGATGAACAGTTAAATTCGTTCTCCATGAAGCTTCACTTCAATGCATCCGCTCGCGATTTTACGGAGTCTGCTTACTTACCTAAGGGTGAGTTTTTTATTGATGATTTACATGTAGGTTTTGAACATTATGCACACGCCTTGAGGAAGTTCCACGCGGATGTATTCATCACCGAAACGGATTTTAAAGTCATAGATTTTTCGGGCTTCATTGATCAAAGTGATTTTCATTTTTCAGGTAATTTGAAACACTATGATCTTTGGTTTCTTGATCATCCATTTGGATCCACCCATTTGGAATACGCTCTGACGGCTGATAAATGGCAGTTGAAAGATTTATTGGGTTACAAGGGATGGCAATACTTACCTGCAGATTATAAAGCCGAGGAATTGGATCATTTGGTTTTGAAAGGCAGAGCTGACTTGTTTTTCAAAGATACCCTCGCAGCGGCGCAAGTGGAGATAGTAGATTGCAGCGGAGCAATTAAAGCGCATCATTTGAATTTAGACCAACTGCGCCTCCAATTGAAGTGGCATGATGAGGTGTTGGACATTGAAGATATGGAGGTGAAAATTGGAGAAACTGATGCAAAAGTTGGATTGCGTTATCATTTGGGGGCATCCAAGGGCAAGGGCAGAGAC
>CANHWU010000067.1 GCA_947464415.1 Flavobacteriales bacterium | reverse complement strand
TGCCTTTTTCTAGCGCAAAAATGATGGGTAAAGTAATCTTGTTTTCCTGGATATCGGCACCCACCGGCTTTCCGATGTCGCCACCAAAACCCAAATCCAACAAGTCATCTTTGATTTGAAAGGCAATCCCGATGCTCATTCCTAAATCATACATTTTTTGCTTATCCTCTTCAGAAGCATTACTAGCCGCCGCACCCATTGCGCAGCATGCTGCAATCAGCGAAGCTGTCTTTTGTTGAATGATTCGATAATACACTTCCTCATTCACCTTCATTCTGCGGGACTTCTCTTGCTGGAGCAATTCTCCCTCGCTCATCTCTTTTACGGCGGTGGCGACAATTTTAAGAAGATCAAATGCATCATTATTGATGCTGAGCAACAAACCACGAGAAAGCAAATAATCACCGAATAAAACCGCTATCTTATTTTTCCATAGCGCATTGATAGAGAAAAAGCCCCTCCTGGTCATGGCTTCATCCACTACATCATCATGAACCAAAGTGGCGGTATGCAACAGCTCAATCAACGCGGCTGCGATATACGTTTTTTCTTGGGGCTCACTGAATAAACGAGCCGACAAAAACACCAACATGGGACGAAGTTGTTTTCCCTTTCTTTTAATGATATAATGCGATATTTTATCGAGCAGACCGTGATCTGTCTTTAAACTATTGGCAAAGAATGTTTCAAACTCCCGCATTTCATGCTGAATAGGTGCTTGGATTTGCTGAAGAGAAACCGTGCTGCTCATGGTGGACAAAGGTAATGAAAGCTCATCGAGCAAATGCTACACGGCAGCCGGGAAGTTTGTGAATTCTACCATTGATTTCCAATTCAAATAATTCACACGAAAATTGAGAAGCTTCCATGCCTGATCTGAGCAAAAGTTCATCCACATGCAAACTTCTATGCTCTTTTAACACCTCCAATAAAGGATGGGGAGGCATTGTGATGGCGGGCTCTGCAAAGTTCATCTCCATTTGCCCTTTCATGCCTAAATCTTGCAGCAATGAGGGGATATCCTGAATAATTTCGGCGATATTTCTTTTGATTAAACCATTGCATCCCGTACTCTTCGCATCAGTAATTCTTCCAGGCAGCGCATATATTTCCCGATTATACTGTTGGGCAAACTGCGCGGTGATCAAACTTCCCCCACTCTCTGCCGATTCCACAATGATCACCGCGTCTGTCATACCAGCGATAATCCTATTGCGCATCGGAAATCGCTCTCTATCAGCTACAATTCCCGGTGGGTATTCAGAAATGACTCCTCCGTTAAGCTGCATTCTCTCCGCAATCTCCCTATGAGCTGCGGGATATATAGTATGTAAGCCATGGGCAACACATCCCACCGTTGGAATTCCCAACTCAAGACATTGTGCGTGCGCGGCATGGTCAATTCCATAAGCCAAGCCAGAAACTATGCACACGGGCTGTTGTTGAATCGCACTTAAAAATTCCTTTACAAATTGAATTCCATAAGGCGTAGTGGAACGCGATCCTACTATTCCCAACATAAATGGATAGCTACTTAGCGCCTTTCCTTTGGAAAACAACACTACGGGCGCATCCTCACATTGCCCTAATCGATGAGGAAATCCGGGGTGAGTGTAGAAGGTAATTTCGATACTATTCTTTTGGCATTTCTCCACGATATGCTGGGCATTCAGCATTATTTCCTTTGAGTGTAAAGACTTATACAACTCAGCTGAAAAAAAACCAAGGTGTTGAAAATCCTTCAAGGGGGCTCTGAAAACCTCCATGGGATGCTCAAAAGATTGTAGAATGTCTCGCGTTCTTTTAGGGCCGATGCCGGGTAGTAAAGTCAACGCCACCTGCTGTACCAACATTGTATCCATCATCGTGCAAAATTGCCCCGACAACAGGAAGGGAGTTGCTCATAAATTATAGGAAAAACCTATATTTTATTTGTTCTCCATGATATATTTTTCAATAGCCGCGCTCATGCTAGGAGATTGAGGGTTGGGCGCAGTGATGTCCAATCGCAACTTTGCCTCTTTAGCCGCATCCGCGGTTGTGTTGCCAAATACCGCTATTCGCGTATTATTTTGCTTGAACTTGGGGAAATTCTTGAACAACGATTCGATATCAGAAGGAGAAAAGAATACCAACATGTCGTATTTCACATCAGCGAGATCAGAAAGATCGCTGCATACCGTTTTAAACATGGTGGCTCTGGAATATTGATATCCCTCCTTTTCTAATGTCGCTGGAATGCTTTGATTCAATAAATCTGAGCATGGTAATAACAACTTATCTGATTTATGCTTGCTCACAAACTCCAATACAGACTGAAAGGTGCCCGTGCCGTAAAAAATCTTTCTTTTCCTGAATAAAATATACTTCTGCAAGTAGAAAGCAATGGCTTCTGACATGCAGAAATACTTCATCTCGTTAGGAATGGTGAGTCGCATCTCTTTGGCAATTCTGAAGTAGTGATCCACTGCATTACGGCTAGTGAAAATTACACCTGCATGCTCCAAAATATCAATCCGCTGCTGCCTAAAATCAATTGAGCTGATTCCCTCTACATGAATGAATGGACGATAATCTATTTTGATTTTGTATTTCTTACTCAGGTCGTAATACGGGTTCTTTTCATTGCCCGGATCTTGCTGCGTAATCAAAATAGATTTTACTTTCTCTGCCATAACAAACACTGAAAAAACCCTCTCTAATTTCCTATTGAATTAAAAAATATTTTAAAACCAACGGTGATGGGAAGGATTTCCAGAGTGCAAATGTAAAAAAAGATAAAGAATAATGGAACTCTTGCCTGAAATGCCACCCAAGCTCCTTTCAATACCCGCCAGAACCAGGCCATCCCGATGATCAGCCAAATACTCATCAAAGCGGAATTCAAGCAGCTTTTGTCCAATAGCGTCACCCCGATCAGCAATGGGAATAAGACCATTCCCAATAAACGGTTCGTTGCAAACGTCCGGTAACTATATTCCCCGAGCGTAAAATCTCCATCCAACAACCAGTATGCGATTCTCAACCCCATCCATTTAAGGGCATACACCAGCAGAATACCCAATCCGAATAAGAAAAACAAGTTCCAAGAGCTTGCCTGAAATGCAAAAAAATGAATGAGCGTTAATACCACCAATAAACTCAAAGAAACCGCGTGAAGAAGACCAAGAAAAAAATGACTTCTCGGGGTAATATTCTCCTCTCGCATCAATTGTCTCATCAATACATCACTTCTGAAACCCCGAATAACATTATTGATTTTAGCGGAATAGAAAGCCGAGTAATAGGCAAAAAAAATCAAACACAAAACAAACAAAACAAACATCCAATCTTCGAAAAGATTCTCGTCTTGTCTGAATGTCGGAACCACTAAAAACATTACCTGATCATTTTCAAAAAACCAATCTCTTTTTCTGATAGATGTCGGAATCTACCTCTGGTTAAATCTTTCTTACTTAATCCGGCATACATCACTCGATCTAATTTTTTCAATCTAAAACCCAAGTGTTCAAACATTCTCTTCACAATGTTGGTCCTGCCACTATTGATTCTAATACCCACTTGTTTTCCATCTTTAGATCCTTCCACAAATGCAATCTGATCTGCCTGAACAAAACCATCCTCTAATTGAACTCCCTCGAGCATTCGATTCAAGTCTTTTTGAGAAATCCTTTCCGAAAGCTCCACATGGTACAATTTTGGGAAATCATGCTTAGGATGTGTTAAACGCTTCGCCATATCTCCATCATTAGTAAACAAAAGTAAACCCATGGCGTCTTTCTCCATTCTTCCCACAGGATAAATGCGCTCTTTGCATGCGCTTCTCACCAAATCCATCACCGTCTCTCTTCCGCCTGGATCATCTTGCGTGCACAAAAATCCTTTGGGCTTATTCAAAAGAACATATCGGTATTGCTCAGGACGAATCACTCGATCATCGTATTTCACCTCATCCTTTTGCGGATTGATTTTTTCGCCTAACTCTGTAACCACCTTTCCGTTAACACTGATCAAACCCAATGCAATTAACTCATCAGCATCTCTCCTAGAGGCAATGCCCGCTTGGGACAAAAACTTATTCAGGCGTACTAAGCCATCTCTCTCTGTTCGAGAAATATACCCCCCTCTCGGATTAAAATCTACATCCAAATCCTTATGACTCTTCCTAAATCGTGGTTTAGCTTCTTCCTCCGATGCATCAGATTTTCTTCTGCGATCAAATGATTTTTTAGGGCCGAAAGACTTTTTCTCTCCAAATGATCTTTTTCCTCTTTCCGCACTCGTATAGGGCTTGGCCCCCTCTCTATGGGGTGATCTTCTTGGACGGGACTCCTCATTTCCGGGTCTTGAATTTCCCGACCGAACCCCTTCTTCTCTTGGCGGTTTATCATAACTCCTTGTGGGACGAGACGATCTACCTCCCTCTTCTCTTGCCGGCCTATCATACTTTCGCACAGGACGCTCCGGCCTCTCAGATCTGGCAGGTCTTGCTCCGCGCTGATCAGGCCCCTTGGAATTGCGCTCAGCGCGGCCCCTTCCTTTATCTTGGGTTCCTCTTCCTCTTCTTTCTCCTCCGCCAGTGGTATCACGTTTTTGCTCTCTTGCCATGTGTCTTGATTTTTGGCAAAATTACGCAATCTACAGCATGCGAGCAGAAAGCAATGTAGGATAAAAACTACATTCGATATGTGAGATGCGTGATTTCGGTCCTGCCCCGTAAATGGTGATCAAGTCAAAACGCGGCTCCTTCATGCAGTGGGTTTGGGTAATAAAGGCATTAGCACTCTTCATAATGTTAATTTTTTGTTGTTGGCGGACCACCCTATCTACTGGTATTTCAAAGCCTGTTCTCGTCTTTACTTCCACAAATAATATCACCGTTTCGTTTTCCGCTATGATGTCCACCTCATATTTTCCTTGACGCCAATTTTGTGCGGTAATTGAATATCCTATCGATTTCAAATATTCTGCGGCCTGATTTTCGCCGCTTTTACCAATTTCTATAGTTGTTTCTTCCATGTTTCACAATATTATTGCGCAAAATTATTTTGGTGTGAAAAAAATCCTTATTCCATATCTCCTATTAATTATGCCGATTTATGCGTTGTCTCAAAACACAACGAACGCTGTAAAAAAATCACGTTCCTACTATTTTTACTGGGGATATCACCGCAATTTCTATGCTCCTTCCGACATCCATTATAAAAGCGAACACTACGATTTTACTTTATATGACGCCAAAGCGAATGATATGCCGGCTTCTCTGAAGCAATATTTCGATGTAAAAAATATCTCTGTTCCTCAATACAACGTTCGCTTCGGGGCAGAATGGAAAAACAATTGGTTTATCTCCATTGGGGTAGATCATCACAAATATCGACTGACCCCCACCCAAAATATTCAAATCGGTGGATACATTGATCCTTCCTCATTGACTTATTACAATGCGGATTCCTCTGTCACATCGGAAGAACAATATACTGGTGCATTCTCAGATCAAGATTCCCTTCTATACCGCAGAGAATTCATGGACTTTCACCATAGCAATGGCATGAACCAATTTAGAATCTCTATTGAAAAGCGAATTCCACTTTTTGATATTCCTAAAATCAAAACCGCTATAGAACTATATGCCGGTGCCGGATTAGGGGCTATTGTTTGTTGGACAGATTTTACCTTCTTCAGAACTCGATTTTTAAATAATCTTCATCTCAGCGGTTGGGGAATGAGTGGTTTGTATGGCGTTCGATTTGTACATAAAAATCGCTTTTTTGTGCAATATGGGTTTCAGAACGGATTTAATTTTTTAACAGACATCCAATTGGAAAATAAAGGCTCCTCAGCAAGAGCCCAACAAAACATCCATTACTTTGAGAGAGGAGTGCAGGTGGGTTGGATTTTTGGGAATGTTGGTAGCAAACTCCCCATTACCACCTCAACAAATTAATGTATATAAGTTTTCCCATCCATGAAAAATTCCTTTCTTTTCGAAGTGAATTTTGAGGGGAAATGAAATCGCTTTTAGAAGTTGAAGATTTAACTATTCAAGTAGGAAATGAAACCTTGGTAAGCCATGTTCATTTTTCGGTTTTTCCGGGAGAATGCACCGCCATTGTCGGAGAGTCAGGGAGTGGGAAAACGCTATCGTGCATGACTTTACTCCAATTGAATCCCACTTCATTTAATTATCCCTCTGGATGTCTTCAATTTGATCATTCCATTGCTCCACATTCCAGCACCCTCAACCCTCAACATAACGACTTGAAAGATTTACGAGGAAAAAAAATAGGGATGATTTTCCAAGAACCCATGTCGGCACTGAATCCCACTATGAAAGTAGGGGAACAAGTGGCTGAAGGAATGATATTCCTCCTAAATTTATCCGAAGAAGAGGCCAAAAAAAAGGTGGTCTCCTTGTTTGAAGAGGTAAAAATACCCGACCCTTCCATTGCTTTTGAGAAATATCCTCATGAAATGTCCGGGGGGCAAAGACAGCGCGTAATGATTGCCATGGCCCTCAGTTGTGACCCTCTCATTATCATTGCCGATGAACCCACTACGGCTCTGGATGTGAGTGTTCAAAAAGCCGTTTTATCGCTCTTAAAAGAAATCCAAGAAAAAAGAAGGATTGGTTTAATTTTCATTTCTCATGACCTCGCTGTGGTGAAAGACATCGCCCAACACGTGTATGTCATGCAAAAGGGAAGAGTCGTTGAAAGCGGCAAGGCCGCCAACATTCTTGACAACCCCCAACATCCGTACACGAAGGGTCTCTTGGCCTGCCGACCTCATGGGAAAAAAAGAGGGGAAAGATTGCTGACTTTGAATGAAGTCCCTCAAGAAAATAAAGTGCACACAGCGCAAAAAAGCAATGAAATCATTTTAGCTGTTAAAAAACTTTACAAACAATATGATCAATTCTTGGCGGTGAATGATATTTCCTTTGAAATATTGAAAGGAGAAACTTTAGGATTGATTGGAGAAAGCGGGTGTGGAAAAACCACCTTAAGTAGAATGGTAATGGGATTACTCCCTATGTCTTCCGGAGAAATTTTATGGAAAAATCAATTATTGACCCACGCTCAATTGCCCTTTCCGAAAATCCATAGAAAAAACATACAAATGATCTTTCAAGATCCTTTTGCTTCTCTCAACCCCAAACTTACCATTCAAGATCTCCTAACAGAGCCCATGCGCATTCATGGTATTGGGTCAAACGCTGCACATCGGACAGAATTGGCCATTCACTGGCTCGAAAAAGTAGGGATGCCCCACCCCAATCAATGTCTATCAAAATATCCCCATCACTTTTCAGGAGGACAACGCCAAAGAATCGTCATTGCGCGTGCTTTGGCCTGTGAACCCGAACTCATTATTTGCGACGAAAGTGTAGCGGCTTTAGATGTATCTGTGCAGGCTCAAGTACTCAATTTATTGAATGATTTAAAAGCAGAACTATCCCTCACCTTTCTTTTCATTTCGCATGATTTGCATGTTGTTAAGTACATGTCGGATCGCGTGATGGTTATGCAAAAAGGAAGAATAGTAGAAATTGGGGACGCTGATGAGGTATTTGACCATCCTAAAAATGATTACACCAAATCCTTATTAGCGTCGGTGATTTAAGTATTTTCGCTGCATGAACGAAGCGGTAAAAAAACTACAATCTCTTCAATCCCAGGCATTATTGGGGGGTGGGGAAAAGAGAATAGAATCACAACATAAAAAAGGAAAATTAACAGCCCGAGAGCGCATCATGGTGCTATTGGATGAAAATACTTTTGAGGAAATTGGAATGCTCGTTACGCACAGAAGCACCAATTTTGGATTGGATCAAGAAAAATATCTAGGCGATGGAGTAATCACAGGATATGGCAAAATATCCGGTCGATTGGTTTATGTTTTTTCTCAAGATTTCACCGTAATGGGGGGGTCTTTAGCTGAGGCGCATGCCCAGAAAATTTGCAAGATCATGGATTTAGCCATGAAAAACGGAGCTCCATTGATTGGACTCAATGATAGTGGGGGAGCACGAATTCAAGAAGGAGTGGTATCACTCGGAGGATATGCCGATATTTTTTATAGAAATGTGCAGGCCAGTGGGGTGATTCCTCAAATTAGTGCCATTATGGGACCTTGCGCAGGCGGTGCTGTGTATAGCCCCGCGCTCACGGATTTCATCATGATGGTGGAAAATACCTCATACATGTTTGTCACAGGACCCAATGTTGTGAAAACTGTAACACACGAAGAGGTAACCAGCGAGGCACTTGGCGGTGCCAGCACACATAGTATAAAAAGTGGGGTCACTCAATTTACTGCAGAAAATGATGTCGTGTGTTTGCAGCAAATTCGAAACCTTCTCTCTTACCTTCCTTCCAATTGTGAAGAAGATACGCCTCGCCTCCAATATGCAACTGGAAAAGAATTAAGGGAGAAATTAGACACCATCATTCCAGAGTCAGCCAATCAACCTTATGATATGCATGATGTGATCCAAAACATTATCGATGAGGAAAGTTGGATGGAGGTGCATAAGGATTATGCAGAGAATATCATTGTGGGTTTTGCTAGATTAGCCGGAAGAAGTATTGGGATTGTCGCCAATCAGCCTGCTTTTTTAGCTGGAGTTTTAGACATAAAATCCAGTAACAAGGCCGCGCGGTTTGTTCGTTTTTGTGATGCCTTCAATATCCCATTATTGGTGTTAGAAGATGTTCCTGGATTTTTGCCTGGAACGGATCAAGAGTGGAATGGAATCATCTCCAATGGAGCTAAATTATTATACGCATTCAGTGAGGCAACAGTACCGAGAGTGACGGTGATTACCCGCAAAGCCTATGGCGGGGCGTATGATGTGATGAACTCTAAACACATTGGTGCAGACATGAATTTTGCATGGCCTAGCGCAGAAATTGCCGTAATGGGAGCCAAGGGGGCTGCAGAAATTATCTTCAAAAAAGAAATTGCCGAATCAGAAAATCCGGAGGCTAAGTGGAAAGAAAAAGAAAGCGAATATGCACACCTTTTTGCCAATCCTTATAGCGCTGCAGAAAGGGGATATGTGGATGAAGTAATTATACCCTCACACACTCGAGAAAAATTGATTCGGGCTTTTGAAATGCTAGAGAACAAAGCAGAGGCGCCGATCAAGAAAAAACACGGAAATATTCCGTTGTAATGAATAATCCACTCAAAGTTGTTCGGGTGCTTGGGGGTCTGGGAAATCAGATGTTTCAAGTGGCTTATGCACATTGGGTTCAACAGCAGCACCCTTCGTTCCAAGTATTTTGCGACACCACGGACTTTAAAAGCTATGGTTTACATCAAGGATACTTAATCGAAAGAGTTTTCAATCATAAAGTAAACATCGCTGAAGCGAAGGAACTACGAATGATCGGTGCTGACTCTTCTTCCTTTATTTTCAGAATAAGAAGAAAATTAAATATTCCCAGGCCGTATTATTTAGAGGAAAAAGAAGAAGAACGCTTTTTGTTTCATCCAGATTGGATCAATAACCAACATCAATATTTGGATGGTTATTGGCAGTGCCGTCAATATGTAGAGTCCGTCAAAAATATAAAAGAGTTGTTTCAATTCTCCCCCTTTACAGATCAAGAGAACCTAGCACTGGAGCAAACCATTCGTGGCGCTCAACATAGCGTTTCGATGCATGTGCGCAGAGGTGACTATGTTACGCATCCAAAATACAATAATATTTGTACTCTTGACTATTATCAAAACGCGCTGAATGTCCTTTCGAGTCGTTTGGGACCATTAACCGTATTTATTTTCTCAGATGATATTGAATGGTGTAAAGCACATTTTCAGGGGGAACAATTTGTGCACGTAAGTCACAATAAGGGAATTTACTCTTTTTGCGATTTACATCTTATGTCGCTTTGCCAGCACCACATAATTGCTAATTCCAGTTTTAGTTGGTGGGGAGCTTATTTGGGGAGAGAGAGCGGTTGGGTAATGGGGCCCAAAAAATGGAAGAATAATATGGTGGGTACCCGGGATTTGTTTCCAGAAAATTGGATACATTTATAGCTTATGAAATTATTTCAATCTATTCAAAAGAACATTCCGTTTTTACTCATCGCCATTACCGCCAGTGCGCTCTTGTCTTATTACACGGGAAAATATGGGGTTTCTATTTGCGTGGATTGTGTTAACTACATGGAGGCCGCTAATTCCATTAAAAACGGATTGGGATATAGTAATTGCGCAGGCGAATTGATGAACCACTTTCCCCCTTTTTATTCGATTTTATTAGCCGCAGCTTCATTTATTTCTGGAATAGACGTGACCGACATTGGAATTGTTTTGAACATTTGTTGTCTTTGTGTCTTTCTTTATTTTAGTTATAGCGTTCTGCTCTATTGGACCCAACATCGTGCGATAAGCATAGTAAGTACACTCTGGTTGCTCACGACACCGATGATGTTTGTATTTAATGCGAATCAAACCGAGCCCTTTTTTCTTGCTGTCTTGAGTGGTATTGTTTACACTTTATTGAAGCCCAATAAAAATTTCAAATCCCACTTATTCATTGGAATTTTATTGGCCGCAATGACCCTCACGCGTTACGCAGGAGTTTGTTTTATTGCTGGTGCTGTTTTGTATATTTTCATTGAGAATTGGGGAAATTTCAAAAAAATATCTTTATTTACTCTTTGCGCAATAACCCCCTTTCTGTTATCCTTCCTAGTTTGGAAATGGTATACCTCCCATTCCAATGCCAATATCACCTCCCGGGCTATTCTATTTCACTTTGTTTCCTCTCAGCATTGGCATGAGCTCTGGTTAACGATAAAATCGTTTTTTTTTAATAATACCATCTCCTTTTATTGCCTGCTACTGCTATTGTTCTTTGCCTCTATTTCCAGTTTTAAGTATTTCAAAGAGCTAAGAAAAAATCGATTGATTATCTCCTCCTTTCTAGGATTGATGTTTTACTTCCTTTTTTTGATGGTGTCCATATCATGGGTAGACTTTGCCATTCCTTTTGATAATCGACTATTGGCGCCCGCCTCCTTCTTTTTGACGCTTTTTTTGTCTACTACTTTATTCTTTTCTTTAACAAAGTACAACACCATTTTATACCCTTTATTTATTCTTCTAGGGGGTGTTTACCTTCTGGGAAACTTCAAAAAAGCTCACATTTTCTGGGAAAAATACCGAAATGAGGGTGAGGGATATAACAGCTCATTTTTTGAACCCATTCCTGAAGAGGTGTTCACTCGATTTTGTGAAAACAAAATCATTTATACCAATAATCCCGGGGCGGTGAAATTAAGTTTTCCCAATAGCTGCGCAATGATCCATCCTCTTCCTTTCCAATACATTGAGATCAACCATCAAGTCAATGCCAATTTTACAGAGCATTGTGCCGCTATTAAAAATGAGATGAAAAATAAATCGGCGGCCATTGTTCTTGTTCAAAGTCCTAAAATCAGCGGCACCTCTCTTGAATCATCAAGCATGTCTCTTATTCAAGACTCATCTTTCAACTTCTACAGTGTAGGAAATTCAATTATTTGCTATTAATCGAATCTTATTAGTGAAGTTGGCTAAGTTGATTAAAAATCAATTTCTCCAACTGTAATACCTCTTGCGTATAGTATTTGCCGGTAGCGGGGCCACTAAAGCCAGTATGAATATGCACCACCTTCCCTTCTCCGTTCACCATGATCATCGTAGGAAAAGCCATTACTTTTTCTAACTGCGGAAATACATTCTGTGCGCGCTCTTTTCCCTTTCCCTCTGCCCTTCCCACGTACGCTTCATAACCGCAATTCAGTTGCGCCATTTGCTTTTGTATGACGCGCTTATTTTCTGCAATATCATCCGAGCGCTCAAACGCCACCGGAATGATCTGCAACCCCTTTGCCCCGTATTTCTTATGCATAGCCGCCATCACCTTGCCTTCATCTGTGCAGTTGGGACACCACGAGCCCATCAATTGAATGATGGTTACCTTGCCTTTCCAATCCTCTGCGCCAAAAGTTCTCATATTGCCCTGCAAGTCCATGGCGCTAAAAGAAAAAACCTCATTGTCTTTTCCTGGTTTCAATTTTACCAGTTCCTCTGGAAGGCGTAATTCGAATTCAGCGTTGTCCTCGCCCTCCCATTTTTCGGAATAGGTATTCCCGCTATAAAATCTACCATTGATAAAGCGCCTGTATTCATGGGCAATCTCCGCCGTAAAACAAAACAAATGTGCGCCATCCAAACATTGCATTTGAATATGATCATTGTCCCATTCTCCCTTTAAAAATCGATAATCCCCTGTTTCTGTCAAGAATGTTCCTGTGCATGTTCCATCATCCTTTAAATCAAATAAGCCAATGGAATTGTAGGCGTCAGGAGTTCCAGACTCAAACACCACTTTCTGTCGTTTTTGAATGACCAACTCTTGCTTTATCGCATTGGGCTTATTCTCTTCCTTTGTGTTAATGAAAGGTTGTCTTTGTGCGTCAAAATAAACCGGCTTTCCTCCTTTCTTAATAAACCACCCTTTCCAAGCCATATCGCCCTTATCCGCTGGCTTCCATTCTATCTTGGATTCAAAATAAGGAAAAAGAAAGCCAGGATATTCCTGGCCTTCTATGCTGTTTAAATAAATAGATTCTCCTCCGTTCTCAATGGTCAATCCCATGGACTGATCCCCATGTTCCAACAAAACATCAAAAACGGCATCTACACTGTCATTCAAATGAAACTTCATTTTCCAAGATTCTGTCTGAGATAGAGAGGTCATACTGATGAATAATGACAGAAAAAGGGAAAGTGTGGATTTCATCATATATCAAACTTGATCCCCTGAGCCAATGGCAATGAGGTGGAGTAATTAATGGTATTGGTTTGTCTTCTCATGTAATTTCTCCATGCGTCTGATCCGCTTTCTCTTCCGCCTCCTGTCTCTTTCTCACCACCAAAAGCACCCCCGATTTCTGCACCACTGGTACCAATATTTACGTTGGCAATTCCGCAATCCGATCCTTCACAACTCAAGAAACGCTCTGCCTCTCGCATGTTCAACGTCATAATAGAAGAGCTCAATCCCTGCACCACTCCATTTTGCATCGCTATCGCCTCTTCCAATGTCTTGTACGACATTACATATAAAATCGGCGCAAATGTTTCGTGCTGCACAATGTCCATATTGTTGTTCGCCTCAATGATACAGGGCTTCACATAACATCCAGATACATATTGATCGCCTTCTA